>NZ_CP195119.1:3508958-3827954 GCF_052056915.1 Methanosarcina sediminis
CGCCGCTTTTCCCAACCCTCGCTCGGAGCACTGGAAGACCCTTGTGAAAGCCCGCGCAATCGAAAACCAGCTCCCCCACATAGCCTGCAACCGTACCGGAAAAGCACCTGATGCCAGCTATTTCGGAGGATCAATGATCATTGATGCCTGGGGGGAGGTGAAAGCCAACGCCGGGCATAAGGAATGCATAATAATCTCAGAGCTCGATCTTAAGCACAAAGAAGATGTAAGGGGGGCGATTCCTGCTTTTGAAGACCGGAGAACTGAGCTTTATTGATTTACTATCTGAAATTCCTTTTTATAATATCTGAGATCCGGATTTTCGCATGTTTGGGCTTTAAACCCGTACATTTTTTTTGCTTTTTGATCTTGCCAGGGGTTTTTGTTTCGTAGTTCATGCCCCTTGTTCACTTCTAGGTCCCATGTCCACCCCCGGGCCCCTTGTCCACTTCCGGGTCTCATGTCCACTCCCGGTTCCGCAGGAAATGGCTTTTTCTTAATGTATAAAATAGTGTCAAAATCTTACTCAAATACAAATTGGTGACCAAAACCCTTCCCCTTTTTCTTTTTTTACATCCTTACGTTTCAGCCACTGATTAATAACGCACCTGAACGTATAATTTTTATAATAGATGCTGGCAAAAAGAGATACGCCTTATCGGCAATCTACGGATTTCCAGTTTTATTTTTACGCCGGGTCCGCTACCTTAAAACACAGATGAGGAACAGCATAATGTCAGATGAGAACCGTGTCGGAAGTAAGATCCGCCAGCTTAGAGAAGCCCAGGAAATGACCGTTGAAGAACTGGCTGAAGCAAGCCAGAGCAGCGTGGAATTAATCCAGCAGTTAGAAAACGGAGCCCTGGTTCCGTCCTTAACGCCTCTTTTAAAGATTGCCCGGGCTTTAGGCGTCCGCCTTGGTACTTTTCTGGATGACATGCCTCAGAGTGGGCCTGTGGTAGTCAGGGCAGGGCTCTCCGAAAACGTGGTCAGATTCTCGGGAAAGACCGAACAGCCTAAAAAGAGCGCTCTGGAGTTCTACTCTCTTGCTTCGGATAAGTCAGACCGCCATATGGAGCCGTTCATCATTGACATCCACCCTTCCCCTGAAGAAAGCCACAAGCTCTCATCCCATGAAGGTGAAGAGTTTATCTATGTCCTTGCCGGGGAAATCGAGATCTTCTACGGGAAAGACGTCCACAGGCTGAGTGCAGGAGATAGCATCTACTACGACTCAATCGTCCCGCACGACGTCCACGCAGTCGGAAGTGGGGATGCAAAAATCCTGGCCGTCGTTTACGCCCCTCTCTGAGGGCCTAAAAAAGGTTTAAGATACAGGATAAGTACAGTTGCGGAAAATATACCAAAAAATCTCGGGGATCTAATTAGATATAACCCCAAGAGTCTGAAAGTCTCAAGGAATTTGCATGTTCAAAACAATGGTTGCTCCACGTTTCGGAGATATCGACGGGCTCGGGCACGTGAATAACACTGTCCTTCCTGTCTGGTTTGAAATAGGAAGGAATTCCATATTCCGGCTTTTTAGCCCGGACCTCGACCTGACCCCTGAAGTATGGCATTTGATTCTTGTCAGGACCGAGTTTGATTTTCTCTCCCAGATGTATTTCAGGTCCGATGTGGAGATCAGGACCTTTATTGAAAAGATCGGGAACAGTTCTTTTACCGTAGGGCATGAAGCCTGGCAGGAAGGGGAACTAAAAGTCAGGGGACAGGCAGTGCTTGTCTATTACGACTTCAAGCTCCAGAAAGCTCTTCCACTTCCAGACCCTGTCCGGAAGATGCTGAAAGATCATATGCTCCCTTCGGTGGTAGAGAGTGCGGAATCTCCAGGTTTAGAAGCTTAAGCCTGATCCTGAATCCGAAATCGGGCTCATACTCGGGTTTATACCAGGGTTTAATTTCAGGGTTGATTTCACCATGAATCATGTTCGAACTTTGGCCAAGACTCGGGCTTGATTTCAGGCCTGACTTATATGCCCGAACTCAACTTAAACTCAGGCTCAGAACCGGAATCAGGTGTAATCCTCGAGGTTTTGCAGTGCGCAAGGTATTCTAATGATAGACTGAATACTTTTTACGATTCGCAGTTTTGAGACGCATATATACAATTGAGAGGCTGAAACCATGCAGCTTATTGAAGATACTATAGGGGAGTACTTTGAAAAACAGGTGGCACTGGATCCGGACCATGAATTTATGGTCTACCCGGACCGGGACCTACGCTTTACTTACGGGCAGTTCAACGAGCGGGTTAATGACCTGGCAAAGGGGCTGCTTGCAATCGGGATAACGAAAGGTGACCATGTAGGGATCTGGGCGAGGAATGTCCCTGACTGGCTGACTTTCATGTTTGCAACCGCAAAAATCGGGGCCGTGCTTGTTACGGTAAACACCTCCTATAGGAGCCATGAGGTGGAATACGTCCTCAAGCAGTCGGACATGAAAGCCCTGGCTATTATCGACCGCTTCAGGGATGTCGACTACCTGCAGGTCATATACGAGCTGATCCCGGAACTCAGGAAATCCGAAAGGGGACGCCTGAGGAGCAAGGATTTCCCCCACCTGAAGAGTATCATTTATGTCGGGCAGGAAAAGCACAGGGGCATGTACAACACCAACGAGTTGATGCTCCTTGGCAGCCACTCCCCGGACGATGAGCTTCGGGAAATCATGGGGACCGTTCGCTCCGATGACGTGGTCAACATGCAGTATACCTCAGGAACAACCGGTTTTCCAAAGGGGGTCATGCTCACTCACAAAAACATCCTGAACAACGGGCTTTCCATCGGGGACCGGCAGAAGTTCACCCACGAGGACCGGCTCTGCCTGCCCGTGCCCCTCTTCCACTGCTTCGGGATCGTGCTCGGGGTAATGGCGATCCTGACCCACAGGGCAACCCTGGTGATGCTGGAAATTTTCGACCCCTTGCTGGTGCTGGCTGCGGTCCAGAAGGAGAAGTGTACGGCGCTTTACGGGGTCCCGACAATGTTCATTGCCGAGTACACCCATCCCATGTTTGACATGTTCGACATGAGTTCTCTCAGGACGGGGATTATGGCAGGTTCGACCTGTCCGGTGGAGGCCATGAAGAAGGTGGTCGATGACATGCACTGCTACCAGATTACCAGTGTTTACGGGCTAACAGAAGCTTCTCCGGGTATGACCCAGACCACGGTTGACGACCCCCTGGAGCTCAGGGTGGAGACTGTAGGCAAGTCCTTTCCGGGTGTGGAAGTCTGTGTCATGGACCCCGATACGGGAGAAATTCTTCCCCCGGACACCGTGGGAGAGCTCTGCTGTCGTGGCTATAATGTGATGAAAGGCTATTATAAGATGCCGGAAGCCACAAAGCAGGCAATCGACGAGCGGGGCTGGTTGCACAGCGGAGACCTCGGGACCTGTGATGAAAACGGGTACTACCGGATAACAGGCCGCATCAAGGATATGATTATCCGGGGTGGGGAAAACATCTACCCCCGGGAAATCGAAGAGTTCCTGCACGCCATGCCCGGCATCAGAGACGCTCAGGTGGTGGGAATCCCGGACGAGAAATACGGGGAAATCGTAGGTGCTTTCGTGATCCTCGAGGAAGGCGTGGATCTTGCTGAAGAGGACATCCGGGACTATGCCATAAGCAAGATTGCCCGGTATAAAGTCCCGAAACACATTTTCATTGTTGATGAGTATCCCCTTACCGCAAGCGGCAAGATTCAGAAGTACAGGCTCAGGGATCTGGCAGTGGGACTTTCTGAAAAGAGTAAGAAATGATTCTGTCTGGAATTCTCCTGGAACATCTGTCAGAAAACCCTATCTAACAGTCGGCTAAAAAGTCGGCTGCTTTTTTAATTTTTTCCTTTTTTCAAAGTGTGGGACCCAGGACAAGCAGGCTCTCAGGTCGGGCAGACACAGGGCAAGTGAAACCTCTGGAGTTTAAAGCCGTTAAAAATTTGTTCCGCATTAAATTCTTTGCCTTAAAACCAAAATTTAAAGCTATCTATTTCTAGGGGCATCTATGAATATTTAAGCAATTTCAAATCTTTAAGCGGGGTTAAATATTAAGGGGACATTAAATTCTGGATGGGTATTAAAAAATCGACATAATTTATTATATATACAATTTCAACATTGAAAGGAGTGTAGTTGTAGAAGAAGTACAGAAGTACTTCAAAAACTCAAAGATAAGTATCTCAAAGAATATGTGGGAGTATTCTTTGAGTTGTTTGAGTTGGGGGGTTTCATCGATTGAGGGCCCAGGGCCAAAAAGGGCTCTCAATCAATCCTAAACCTGGTGTTTTTAAGCAGTATATAACAAGGAAACAAGGAGTAATTACTTTAGAATAATTGCTTTATGTTCAAATTACTTTTCTGATCTGTTCCCCGAACCCCTGTAACGTCCATCATAGATGAACACTAACTCCTTTCAGTTGCTTTTATATATATTTTCCGTCACTGTTTCAATATTATGTGGGTTTAAGTTTTTTATACTGCTTTCTTGGTTTTCAGATTCTTCCTTTTTCCAAAGATTCTTCAATTTGCTTATTTATTGGAATTATGGATTTTTATTTGATGTTCAAAATGCTTTAAATTGTATTCGAATAATCTTCAAAAGTTTCAATATTTAGATAAAGGCTACACAATATAATAATTATAAATCAGATTTCAATGCAGGTTTTAATAAAATGCCAAATTTTCAAATGGTTATAAATTTCTAAGGCGTTAAATTATTTAGTGAAGTAGTAATCTCGGCGACTTTAAAAAATTTTAAATATCCAAAAATATTGAAGATCCTAAAAACATTGAGGAATATTGAAAATTTGACATAATTTATTATATATAGAATTTTGACATTAGAATTATTAGAAGTAGAAGAACTGCAATCCAGTTTAAACAAGACATATGGGAATATTTCAGGGGTTTTCATCGATTGAGAGCTCGGGGCCAAAAAGGGGCTCTCAATCAATAACTACCTTTTAATTCCGATTCTTGAATACCAGCTTTTAAATCTTCTTTTTGGATCTTTCGGTTTTCTTACACTATTTTTCTTACAATGTGTCTCTTTTCTTACCCCTGTGCCTCTTTTTTTCAAACAATCGGTTTTGACATTGACCTTTTTCCACATTATTTTTTTCTTTTCTTTCTCCCCGAAATAAGCTTCAAAATTATTGCACTTTTTCCCGTCCTTTGCAGCTTTCTTTTTGTGCTGGTTGTAAATCTCAACTCCTGGTTACATAAAGAACCTTCTGAAGCCATCAGAATCTTCTGAATCAATCTCCTCAAGGAAACATATTTTTGAAGCAATTATAATATTTTAGCATTTAATTTCCTTTTTAAGTGCTGGAAATATCCTAAAACCTAAAAGTATTTGACAGCCACAAAAGTTTTAAGCAACTAAAAAGCTTCAAGCAACTAAAAAACTTTCACACCTTTAAAACATTCTGTATAATTGAAAATTCAGCGTAATTTATTATATATAGTAATGCCGCGTAAAAAAGGTTGCAGTTGTATAGTGCAGTTGTATGAGTAGTACAACTTTCAGAGAATATATGGGAGTATTCTTTGAGTTGGGGGTTTCACCGATTGAGGGCTCAGGGCCAAAAAGGGCTCTCAATCACCAACATCTTAAGCAATCGATTATCTTCTTCTTGAACAATCAATTTTTTGTTAAGCCTTTTCGATTTTCTGCTCTTCCCGTTTTTTTCTCTTCCTTGAGTTAGTTCCCCCTTCAGTAAACAATTACCTTAAAGGGAAGACCAATTCCGGCTCTAAAGGCTATATTGAAAGAGCCTGCTTGACCGGAAACCGAAATAATCCGCTTATTATAGTTAATCTGCTTCAGTAATTATGTTTTTTACCCTGCTCTTTTATTCCCTTTTCTGCTGTTGATCTATTTTTTAAAGTATTTTTTAAAGTATTGGTTATAATTTAATATGTTCCAATAAGATGTAAATTTTTTCATAACTTCTCTTTAAACGGGCTTAATTGGGAAGTTTTTAGTACTACTGAAAATTCCTCTTTAGTTTTTTAAATTACCTTCTTAACTTCATGATTATTTTTTTTTCATTTTGGATGCATTTGCTTTGATCTATAGCCTCAAGTACGAGTTATAAATGCAACGCTTTATATTTATCACCAATTATATATATTGGCACATGATATTTTTATATCAGAATTCTTTTTACGGCATGAGGTACGGAACCTGATATAAGCATGTTTCAAGAGTATGTTTTTCTCAGGTTTTCCGGGGTCTGCCCCCAAAAACATAGGGGCAGTGGAATTCTCGGGAAGTGGAGTTCCGGGATTAGGGGGTATTTCCAGTGGAGATAAATGAAAAGGAACTTAAGTCGGCGGTGGATCTTAAATCTGTAATAGGCCTTAAGTCGGTAGTGCCCGATACGCCTGAAAACCTTAATATTTGCAAACAATACTGCGGTACATGTCCGAGCCTGCCTTTCTCACCGAATCCTTACCTGTTCTGCGCCCGGGGCTGTTCTTCCGCAAATGTTGAAAAGAAGGGTTGCAATTGTACGGGCTGCCCGATTTATAAAAAATACAGATTAGGAAGTCTATATTTCTGCGAAACAGGGAAGGCTGAGGAAAGGCGGGAATAATATCCTCTTCTTTCTGTGCCTCTTCAGAACTTCTAACTCTCTTTCTGAAGGGGGATTCTTACTTCCTGTTTTGTTTTGTTTTGTTTTGTTTTGTTTTGTTTTGTTTTGTTTTGTTTTGTTTTGTTTTCTTTCGTTTACCTTTCTTCAGTTTCATTTCCTTTTTCTTTTTTTCTTTCTCTTGCGCTTCGTTTCCTATCTTTTACCCGGGAGCATCACTCTGTTTTTCGGATATCTCATGAATCAGGACAAAAAGCAGTCTGGGAACATGGCTTCAGAGGTTTGAATTACGCAAGTATACGGACTTTTTTAAATATTAATTTTTTATTATATATTTCTCAATTAAATTTATAAATGTTGCCAACTCCCCTACTGGTAAAATCGGTAATAAGAAATGAGGATGAGTTTGAATGAGGATCAATCCGGTTGTTTTTTTCGTTTCGGCAAGTATTGTTGTCCTTTTTGTGGTTCTTGGAGCGGTTTTTACGGAACCTGCAGGACTTTTTTTCGGAATGGTCCAGGACTTTATCGTTTCCTACCTGGGATGGTTTTACATCCTTTCGGTGGCAATTTTCCTGGGTTTCGTGCTCTGGCTGTACGTAAGCCCTTATGGGAAAGTGCGGCTCGGGAAAGATGAGGACAGGCCGGAATACAAAAATTCCACCTGGTTTGCGATGCTTTTCAGTGCTGGGATGGGAATCGGTCTCCTCTTTTACAGCGTTGCCGAGCCTATCATGCACTTCAGTGCTCCCCCGGAAGATCCTGGGGGGACCGTCCTGGCCGCAAAGGAAGCCATGAACCTTACATTCTTCCACTGGGGACTGCATGCCTGGGCGATCTACATCATAGTCGGGCTTTCCCTTGCTTACTTTGCTTATCGGCACGATCTTCCTCTTACAATCCGCTCTACCTTCTATCCCCTGCTCGGTGAAAAAATATACGGGAGTTTGGGGGACCTGGTGGAAATCATGGCTATTTTCGGAACCCTTTTCGGGGTTGCGACCTCTCTGGGGCTCGGTGTCATGCAGATCAATTCCGGGCTGACCTACCTGGGCTTTGCCGAGAGCTCAATCGAAAACCAGATCTGGCTTATCATCCTGATCACCCTGGCAGCCACGGCTTCCGTGGTTTCGGGGCTTGATAAGGGTATCCGTCGCCTGAGCCAGTTGAACATCGGGCTCGGGGTTCTGCTCCTTTTATTCGTGCTCCTCACGGGCCCCACGGTCTTTTTGCTAAGTTCCTTCGTAGAGAGCCTGGGTTACTACCTGCAGACCCTTCCTGCCCTGAGTTTTCAAACGGACGCCTTTAAGGGAGTCGAGTGGCAGAAAAGCTGGACCATGTTCTACTGGGGCTGGTGGATTTCCTGGTCTCCCTTCGTGGGCATGTTTATTGCCAGGGTCTCAAGGGGAAGGACGATCAGGGAATTTATCCGAGGAGTCCTTGTTGCTCCAACTTTTGTTACCTTTCTCTGGGTGATCATTTTCGGGAATACTGCCATCCACATGGAACTCTTCGGCCCCGGCGGGATTGTGGCTGCGGTTTCAGATAGTGTGCCAACAGCCCTCTACGCCATGCTCAGCCAGCTGCCTCTGGGTTTTCTAAGCTCCGCGCTTGCAACCCTGGTCGTGGCAACCTTCTTCATTACTTCTTCGGACTCAGGTTCCCTTGTAATCGCCATCTTGGCTTCCAACGGGGAGCCTACACCTCCGATTTCCCAGCGCATTTTCTGGGCTTTTACTCAGGGGGCTGTTGCAGCTGTTTTGCTCCTGACTGGCGGGCTTGTTGCCCTGCAGACAGCTGCCCTTACAACTGCTCTTCCTTTCTGCGTGGTCATGCTTTTCATGTGCAAAAGCCTCTTACAGGGCCTCCGTTCGGAGAGCTATGCCCTCGGTCTCGGAGAAAATCCCCCGCAATCTCCGGATACAATCACAGCTGAAACTCATCCTGAGCTATCAGAAGCCTTTTAATTCATCGGATAACATATTTTTACATGAGGGGAAAGCATGAATAACTGGAAGGACCGCCTTAGAGATATCCTTGAAGGAAAAATCGAAGATGAGTCGGAAGCCCCTGTCCCAGGGGAAAGGATAGGGGAAAAGGCTGAAGTCCATGTTACTTCTTTTATCGAAAACAGTGTGCTTCCTGCTTTCAGGGAACTCTCTGCCGAACTGGAAAAACATAAGCGCTGCTCTGTCATTGATGTCGATGAACAAAAAACCGAAGCTTCCCTGAAGGTTTATTTCCAGGACGCAGAGGAGTTTTATTACGCTGTAAGGGGGAGAACCTACCAGAAAGGCGATTTCGCATTCCCACAGCATGCCGAGACCCAAAATGAGTCTTCCCTTGAAGCCGAAGTGATACTCAGGAGCGGGAGCCATCATATGGGGGACATAAATTCTTTTTCCATGGATGATATCATCAAAGATTTTCTGGATGAGTATTCGAAGTGGGCGAAGTTTTGAGCGTGTGAGTCTTGTTTTTTTTGAAGTGATTGAAAAAAATTGAAAGGAATAATATTATTTTTTGGAGCTTTCTAAGAGATAAAATATATATTTTTTCAAATTATGGTATTTTTAAGCTTTTATTTTTTTAATTAAGCTAAAATACTCTTCTATTAGCCTGGATAAATTGTTTCAAGCTTATTTTTTTCACGAAGACACTCTCATAAATTATTTTCCGTTAATTATATATTCGTTCAAATGTTTGTTATTATGATGGGGGTAGCTTTGTTCCTGATTATGCTGCCTTTACGGGGTTTGTATTTAATTTTTCATCGAATGTGGGTGGTATGGGTTTATGAAAATGAATATAAGGTTAATTTTTCTGTTGATATGTGTTGCTCTTATGACGGTCATTGCATCAAATACAGCGGTAGCTGATGCCTTTGCAGTCGATAAGATAACAGCTGTGACGTTTGATACTGCGGACGATGGAGGGCCTGTCTGGTCTCCTGATGGGGATGAAATCCTTTTCCGAAGAGGTGGGGAGCTCTACAGGGTATTTTCTGACGGCTCTAGAGAAGCCCGGCTAACCGATACAGGAGGGAAGGTCGGGGATTATTCCTGGTCTCCGGACGGGAATAAAATCCTGTATACCCTTGTAGTTGAAGAGGAGTTTAATTCCGATCTCTGGGTCATGAATGCAGACGGGTCCTCGGCGAGCAGGCTGACCGTCCCGACGGAAGAATATGTGGAACCGACAAAAAATGATTTCGGGTCCTGGTCTCCTTCAGGCTCGAAAATAGCCTATACTTCCGTGCTCGGGCTCCACTCAAGCAACCTTATTGTAATGGAGCCGGACGGTTCCGGTAAACAGAGCCTTGCAGGTTTCAGCGGCAATTATTTCTCTTCCGTTGCCTGGGCTCCTGATGAATCAAAGCTGGTGTTCGAATCGGATTCGGTTGAGTTCGGAAGATATATCGGAGTTCTAAATTCCGATGGGAGCGGCCTGACAACCGTAGCATACGGGTATTTGACTCCTCAAATCCAGTCCTGGCAGTCGGAGCTGTGGTCCCCTGATGGTTCAAGAATTTTGTACTCCTCTTATGAAAATGACCCTGAGGAGAAGCTGTTCAGGGACATATTCACCGTAAACGCCGATGGTTCCGGGAAGACTTCTTTGACGGCAACTGACTCGGATAACCGTAATCCGCGTTTTTCACCGGATGGGAGCAGGATCGTCTTCGTGTCCGATAAGACGGGAAATAAAGACATCTGGGTCATGGACGCGGACGGGAAGAACAAAGTGCAGCTGACTGTCAGTCCGGCATCCGATGACTGTCCCGTCTGGAGCCCTGATGGCACGAAAATTGCTTTTTGCTCTGACAGGCCAGGAAACTTTGACATCTGGATAATGGAGCTCTCAGAAGGCACTTCCGGGGGTGTTCCCACTCCGAAGAACGCCCCATTGCCAAACATCACCGATGTTACGGTTGACCCTTCGGATGACCCTTCGGATGAAGTTCCCGAAAACAGGACCGCCACCATCTCCGTAACCGTTAGAAACAACGGTGGGATGTCACCTGAGGGCTATATCACCGTTTCTTTCCCTAACGATGAGGAAATATTGAGTGTCACGGGCACCGGCAGCGGGTACAATAATCTTTATCCTAAAGGCAGCTCCATCTACGAAAAAGGCGATCAGCTCTTTCTTTCGGAAGATCCTCTGGGCTAGCTCCAGGAACTTAACTGGGACTCAGGCCAGGAAGAAACCCTGACCATTGAAGTGAAACCGAATGCAGGTTCGAATGAAATCCTGTTCTTAGCAAGAGCCGCTTTGAAAAATAATGCCACGGGCGATTATGAAAGGGACCCTGTTTCCTCGGCTGATTTTGACCAGCAGGGCTGGTACGTATATTCTCACTCCATTCCCGTGACCGCTAATTCTCCTGATTCCGAGCTTCCTGATTCTCCTGACTCTCCTGATTCTAATAATTCCATACCAGATGGTCCGGAATCCGATGCTCCCGTATCAGATAGTCCAGAATCCGATGATCAGGCTCCTGATTTAATCATAGAGGATATTTCATGGGAACCTGCGGATCCTTATGAAAACGAAAATATGACTTTTGAGGTTACGTTACTAAATGAGGGTTCCGGACCTTCCGGAAGATTCGGTGTAAAATGCTATATTGATGGGGATGAAGTGTCTTCAGATTCAATTTCCGGACTCGAAGCAGGTTCAAATATTTCCTTTACATTTGACTGGGTTCCACCGGCTTCAGGGGACCTGAATATAAAGGCGGTTGCAGATAGGGATAATCAGGTTCTTGAATCCGATGAAGGAAATAATGAAAAAGTAGAGCCATTTACCGTGAAAGCTCTCACCACTTCTTCCAGTTCCTCTTCCAGTTCCTCTTCTTCATCGTCCAGCGGTGGTAGCGGAGGCGGTGGAGGCGGTGGCTCTCCCGAACCTGCCAGCAACGTTGAAGTAAAGGAACTCTCCCGGGAATTCATAACCAACGGCAACCAGGCGAAATTCGAGTTCTCACGGAACGTGACCTGTATCGCCTCTGTCGAATTCGAACCCAAGCGGAGTTTCGGAAAGGTAACCACTGTTGTTGAGATGTTGAAAGGGCAGTCCAGGATTGTCCCAACACTTCCGTACGGTACGGTTTACAGGCATGTGAACATCTGGGTGGGAAACCAGGACATTGCGGACCCGAAGAACATTGAAAACGCAGTTGTCAGTTTCAGAGTGGAAAAGGAATGGATCGACTCTAACGGGGTTGATGAATCCAAAATAAAACTTTGCAGGTTTAGTGAAGAAAAGTGGGGTGAGCTTTCTACCCGGAAAATCAGGGAAGACAGCAGTTATATTTACTTCGAAGCCGAAACGCCCGGATTTTCGCCTTTCTCAATAACTGTTCCGTCTCCGGAGGGCGGAGTTTCAGGTTCTGCTGCATCGGCAACTGAAGGCAAGGATATTGTCAGGGGAGAATCAGGTGAGGTTTCGAGCGAAAACGATTCCTTTGTTCTGGAAGCTTCGGCAGTTGAGGTGGAAGATGAGATGGAAGATGAGGAGGACGGTGCAAGGACCTTCGGAAGCATGACAAAAATATTGCTGTCTTTTGGGCTGCTTTCGGTTATGATCTTGATCGGATTTATGGTTTCAAAGAAGCAAAGTTGAATTCTTTGCTCCTTTTTGACCTTTCTTTTTTGGATCCGAGAGTTTTCCGCTTGTTTCGAATTGGGAGTTTCCTTTTTGCTTCTGTGAATTTTTCCGGGGAACCTTACATCAACCTTTACATCAACCCTGTCAGTATGACCCCTACACCCATAAGCGCCACACAGCCGACGGCTGCAACATCCGTCTTATTCCATTCGAGCCTGTGTTTTTCCACGTTCTGCCTGTTCCTGTAGCCCCGCATGTCCATGGTCAGGCCGAGGACCTGGGTTCTCCCGAGGGAGTTTGCGACCAGGGGGACGAGGATCGGTTTTACGCTCCGGATTTTCCCGCGGATGCCTGTCCCGGGGTTGTAGCCCCTTGCGAGCTGGGCTTCGTGGATTTTCTGGCCTTCTACCTGGAGGCTCGGGATGAAGCGGAGAGCAATTATGAACATGAGGATGTAGTCCACGGGAACATGGATGGTGAGGAGGGCTTTCATGAGGTCGCTTGGTTTTGTTGTGACCACAAGGAGCTGGAAGGCGAAGAGCATGGCGAAAAAACGGAGGGAAAGGACCATTCCGAAGTCAAGGGCTCCGCTTGTTATCGGGACCATTCCGGCGGTTGCAAAGGTACCCGGGGGGATGAGGTAGCCGATGGTGGCCCCGCTCTTAAGGGTGAAAACGGTAAGCAGGATCAGGGTGATGCTCAGGAAGACCAGGAGCTTGAGCTGGCGGAGGAGTTCCTGCTGGAGCCCGGCTTTAAGGGAAGCCAGGAAAATTCCCAGTACCATTATGCCCAGGAAGGCGGGGTCGGTTGAGAGCACGCTGAGCGCTATGATCCCTGTTACTGCTGCGATTTTCGAAAGCGGGTTCATTCGGTGTAAGAAGCTGTTCGTATTTATGTACTGCATAATTTCTTTCATGCACACATGCCCCCTCTGTTATTTTCTGAGATATTTTCCGTGTTATTTTCCTTGATCCTGTCTGTGACGCTTGCTGCGGCAGTTCCGTTGAGAGCCGTTCCCTGTGCTGCTCCCTTTGTTGCTCCCTTTGTTGCTCCCTTTGTTGCTCCCTTTGCTTTATCTTCAATGATTTTTCCGGATTCCATGCGGATGACCCTTTCGGCGTAGTTTTCCACGATCTGCATGTTGTGAGTCACCATCACGATGGTGTGCCCTTCCTGCTGGAGCCGGCACATGAGCTGCATCATCCGGTCGGACTCTTCGGCGTCCAAGCCTGTGGTCGGTTCATCGAGCACGATCAGTTCGGGGCGCATGGCAATCACGCAGGCAACGGCCAGACGCTGCCGTTCCCCCCTGCTCAGGTGGCGGGGGAAGACTTTTTCCTTGTCTCCGAGCCCTACGAGTTCCAGGGCACGGGCGATTGCCTCCCTGTCTCCTCCTGCGCCGATATTGTTAAGCCCAAAGGCTATTTCGGCTTCAACGGTGTCTTCAAAGAGCATGTTGTCCGGGTTCTGGAAGACCAGGCCTGTGTGCTTTACAAGCTCGTTTATCGGAGTCTGCCCGGTATCGAGCCCTTTTACGCTTACGCTTCCTGAGTGGGGTTTTAGGAGGCCGTTGAAGTGCTTTACCAGAGTCGTCTTTCCTGACCCGTTTTCCCCGAGGATGGCAATGAACTCGCCCGGATATATTTCCAGGTCTACGGCTTCGAGAGCCCGGACTTCGTCATAGCGCTGCGAGAGCTGCTTTACGGAGATGATCGGGTGATTATTGGGATTTGCCCCCGAAGGATGTAGGTCTGTTCTTCCTTTCTCCGGGGGATGATGTGGTTTTTTATCGTGAGTTTCGGATATTGCTTGTTTGGCGGGGGCTTCGGTGGCGCTTTTGCCGGTGCTTTCGGCAGGAAGTTCAACAGATCCGGTGCCTGAAGCCGTGAAACCTTTTGGGCTTTTTACATCTCTTATTCTTCCTTTCTCAAGGAGCACTACCCTGTCCCCGATTTCCAGGAAGGCTTCCACGTTGTGGTCCACGATTATGATCGTCTTTCCTTCCTCTTCTTTTAGCCTTTTCAGGATGGAAAAAACTCTTTTTACTGCGTTTGTGTCCATTTCCGAGGTTGCTTCGTCCAGGATGAGGACTTCGGTGTCCAGGGCAAGGGTGGCCGCAAGGGCTACTTTCTGCTTCTGGCCCCCGGAAAGGGTATGAGGTGCCCGGTGTTTCAGGTGGCTGATCTCGCAGAGCCGCATTACTTCTTCCAGCCTGCGTCCTATCTCGGCTTCGGAGAAACCGCGGTTCTCAAGCCCTGACTGGATTTCCTCCTCGACGCTGGTGAAGATGAGCTGGGACTCGGCATCATCAAAGACCATTCCCACGTGCCGGCTCAGTTCTTTCATGCCGTCGAATTCCCCTATGGCTTTTCCTTTAAACGTGACGCTCCCTTCGAAGCTGCCCCCTATTTCCTGGTGGAGGATGCCAGCCAGGGCGAGGGCAAGGGTGGTTTTCCCGGCTGCGCTGTGGCCGGTGACCAGGAGCAGTTCTCCGGCAGGGACTTCAAGGCTGATGTTTTCCAGGGTCGGTTTTTCCGCTGTGCCGTAGGTGTAGGAGAAGTCCCTTGCCCTGATCATGCTCTTCCCCTCGCAAGGACCTTTGAGGCCGGCATGTAAAGGATCTGGGCGATAATTGCGTTGGCGATTGCGGTCCCGATCACGATGGGGATTACGGCTGCGACAAAAGCTCCCATGGTTGCAAACTTCGAGAGGATTGTCGGGGCAATCATCACCATTGCAACGATGACAAAGGTGGTTCCGCTGGCAAGGGTCCCGGCAAGGGTTGCCAGGGCAGGAGAGAAGGAAAACCTGCTCCTGAAAGCTGTGAATGCAAGCAGGCAGACCACAGCTCCCACAGGTTCGCTGATAAGGTTTGCAGGCGGGAAAATGGAGTGGCTGAGAAGCGCACACACTATTCCTGCTACTACCCCGATTCCTATTACTTCCTTGAAGGTGGGGACCACGAGGATTACGGCAAGACAGTAAAAAGCGATTACAAGGTTCGAGACAATGGGTCCCGGGATTACCAGGGATAAATAGCGCACGATTGCGCCAACTGCTAATAAAATTCCAACGACAGCAATATCCTGAGATTTCATAAGATTCACTTTCCATTATTGTTGATTGTTACCGTGTAATTGACCTGTGACTGGTGAACAGTGAAAAATCATTAGACACAATAATACATCAAAGCATACTAATGTACATTGATATATATAACTTGTGCTCTGGATCCCTTGTTTGTTCCATATGCTTAGTCAGGCTCCGCTTATCTGATCCGGGTTCACTCCATTTTTGGTGGGCAATAAAAATCTCAGTACAAATTCAGATCACATTTAATATATATTTTAACAGGAAAACTGATCTGTGGGGCAGGACATAAAGTAACAAGGGAGTTATTCGTGAACTGAAGTTATTCGTGAACTGAAATTATTCGTGAACTGAAGTTATTCGTGAACTGAAGTTATTTGGGGGTCTGGTATGTCTTCGGAGGAGCAAAGGGGTCTTGATGAGATAAGGGGTATTGAAGAAGGACTCAAAGCGGCTTATACAAGAAATACGAAAGAAGCAGTCGAAGCTTTTGATAGGCTCAGGGAGTTTGCCATCAGGTTGATCTATCTGAACGTTACTGCGGAGCACGAACTTGATGCAAAAGCGCTCATAGTGTCTATCGGGGATATGGGAAAGATTACTGCCAAACAGAGTATGGAAATCGCATCAGTGGCTGCGAGCCGTGCTCTTGGGGACATAGCCGCAGAGGCAGCGAGCCAGAGGCGGGATGCTCTTGCAATAAAAGCCGTATCAGTTCTTGGAAGCCTTTCCCGGGAACTTGCCGCCCGGGGGATGGACACGGCAGCAAAGAGTGCAGCCGAAGGTCTCGGGAAGTTCGGAGCGGTATCGGCAAGGATGGGCGTAGAAAACCAGGTGACCCTTTCCGAAATCTACCTCATGCAACTGGTAAGGGAAGCCATGGAGGAAGGTTTATCTGAAACAGGAATAATAGCCGTGGCTTTCCTTGGGGAGGTGGGGGCAGTTTCGGTTGAGAACAAACTCGAGGAAAGTGCCATAGGGGTTTCAATCCTCCTCGAGGAACTCGGGATTGCCGCTGTCAGGGAAAACCACGAACCTGAAGCAAAGGTTGTGATAAACGCCTTTGAAAAACTGGGCAAGGCCTCCTCCATGCATGGCATGAAAAGCTTGCTCTTCCAGGCAGCCTGGTCCGTGGAAACAATCCGTGTCCTTGCCGAGGATAAGGGCATGAATGCCGTCTCTCGGATAGCAAAACTTACCCTGGAATCCGTAAAAGCGGCCGGTGCCCTGGACGAAGAGCAGACCCTGGAAAAAATCCAGGAAATCAAGAAATTCCACCGAAAGATTATGGAAAAAAGCTGATATCCGGGAACAGTTCTCAAAAACGATGCCGTTTCCCTTTTTACTCTTTTTCTCTCTTCCTCTAAAGAGCGGCAAAATCTTAAAAAAGCAATAGCTCGAAAAAATCGTAAATCAGAAATCAAAACATTTAGAAAGCAGAAATCTGAGAAAAGAATTAAGTTTGGTGCTCCGGCCGGGATTCGAACCCGAGTCTTCGGCTCGAAAGGCCGGAATGATTGGCCGGACTACACTACCGGAGCACGTTTGTCACCTTACTGCGAGACCAACAATATACCTTGTAATATATAAATCTGTCCCTTTTTTGTGGAAGTTGGGTTTTAAATCTTTTTTGAGTGCTAGCCGCTATAGTTTGTAGATTTTCTTTACGGGCTTGAAAAGGTTTAATGAGGAAATACCTATTAAATTCCAATATTATCTAATTAGCAATCAATTTTTGAAAAAATCGTGGCACTTGATATCTTTTATGTTAATCCGTTTTACGTTGTGAGTGCTTGGAGCCACTTTATGTAAAAAAGAAAAAAGGAAAAAGGGTTTAGATTGGATAGAAGCGTAACTTAATCAGCTTGTACCCGGGATTTTTTAGCTGCCAGAAGTAATCCAGATTATCATAGTTCAGATCATCGTTCAGATCATCATCCGCTAGATTTTCCAGTCCTGTCATGTAATCGAATATCCACAATCCGGGCATACCCTTGTACTTGTAACTATCATAATCATAGTCTAAGTAATTATCAGCGATGTATGAAGGGGCTGGGAGCTGTCTGTAAGGGTCAGACAAATCTTTATCGTTGTGAATACCAACTTCTTCATTCGTTATGTAGAAGATGGTTGAAGCGTCAACCCAGTCATCATTCCTTTTGACTGTTATTGTTCCTACATCAAGGAAGTAGTAAGTTTCAGTACCGTTTGTGTACTGCATCCATCCAGTGATACTTGCAGGTTCGGCGTTAGGGTCTTTAATTGGCTTGCCTTTGACAGCAATGTAGACAGCATATTTCCCTGTGGGCAATGTGAATGAGCCATGACCGTCGTCAAGCACATTTCCGTCAGTGACAACGTACTCGGTTCCGGTGTTTTCTACATCGATTTTGACGCCGTCAAACGTCCCTACTACGTCGCCGGTCTCATTATATATATAAAATTCCATGTTTTCTGTGCTCTGGGGCACGAACATTGTACTTCCGCCACCGCCTACTCCATTAAAGTCGGCTTTCTTTCCGATCAGGTTAAGGGTGTAGTGGAAGCCATTATAGTCTATTCCTTTTGGTGCCGCTGCTGCCACCGATACCATCAGTCCAGCGCATAGAAGCACTGCTGTAATTCCTAATGTCAGTATTTTCTTCACTTTTTATATACCCCCGTTCTCTATTCATCAAGACTATATGAGGAATTTTGGGTCAACTGTTCAATAGATTTTACTTGTATATAAAATTCAAAGAAATTTTGTTACTTATCTTTCTTATATTACTAAATTTTTTTACAAATTAATGTTCCATATTTTTCCTTTCAGATGAAATAATATGAGATGTTTTCAGTCTCAGTAAAGTATATATGTAAATTTGAGGAAGGTTCCATTTTCTGGAATTTTGGGATCTTACAAATTGAAGGAAAGAACTTTTTATGAATTCACTTCCAGGCTTCTCCTTCTCAGAGGACTTCCGGGATCAAATTTTGAATATTGTTGAAATTGTTGATCATATTATGTTTTATGATGTAAAAGAAAATTCTATCCTATTTTCAATTTAATTTTTTTGTAAAGAAGCTTCATAAAATAATTTTCTTATTTTTGCGATCTTTTCGGGAGATTCTCTGCATATTTTCTTAGGCTATTCTTATACTGACTTTGTTGATATCCCACCCCGACTATTCAGTTTATATGATTGTAGCCTTAATTTTCAGTCTTTTTGTCCTTAAACGGGTAAAAATGGACTTTGAAATCATTTTATGGAAAAATAGAAGTTAATATCTGTTTATTTCCTTATATTGGCTTGTAAAGTGGGAAGTGGATCAACAACTTCCAAAAGACAAAGTATCGACTTATTAAAAATATACGTCTTATATTAACTAATTTTTTTGTAAAGAATTTATTGTAAAGAATTTATTGTAAAGAATTTATTGTAAAGACTTTATTATGGAGACTTTCTTGTGGAGAATTTATACATTGGTTCCATTCCGGAGTGTTTGGAGTCTGGACTGTAAGCTCCTATTTAGAAGTAACTATGGAAATCCGGATTAGAATCCCTGAACTCCTAATTCAAGACTTAAAAATAGCTCTCGATGAAATTATAGTCCCGAACGTAAATATTTACACTTACATTATAACCACGGAAGACACGGAAAGCACGGAAGTATTGTGCCCCAATTTTCCTTTATTCCGTGTTTTCCGTGCTTTCTGTGGTTAATCTTTCACTTGAGATTGGTGAAGGAATTTGGGGCCTTGACTATAGATGCATGAACCAAGTTAAAATGACAAAATTAAATGACAAAATTAAATGACAAAATTAAATGACAAAATTAAATGACAAAAGACTTTAATAAAAAAGTTTGGTGCTCCGGCCGGGATTCGAACCCGAGTCTTCGGCTCGAAAGGCCGGAATGATTGGCCGGACTACACTACCGGAGCACATTGTCTGTATTTAACTTAGGGGCCTTTTAGCCCTTATTGAACGGGGTCTTCAATAAGGACTTTTTGTATATATACTTATCGCTTGTCGGTCCGGTTTTCTGCTTTTCTTTTATTATGGATTCTTCCATTCCTTCGGAAGCTTAAGCTTCCTCGGGTTCTTCGACATTTCCGGTTTCCCCGGCTCCTTCCTCTTCTGTCGGGAGGTTTGCGATCCATTCGGAAAGCCTTCCGCAGTACTCGGGCTGGCAGTCGCCGGTACAGCTGGTGCAGGCCGAAAACATCTCTCCGGAAAGCAGGAGGTCATATTTCTCCTTGGCTTCTTCCTTTGCCTTCAGGAGGTAGGTTCTTGCCCCGTTGGAAACGGCAACTTCACGGATGATAAGGCCCTTGTCCTGGAGCTTCTTTATGAGCCGTGAGCATTTCCTGCTGTCGATGTCAAGCTCTTTCCAGATCGTGTTCTGGAAGATGCCTTCCTTATGTTTACTTATAATTTTGAATGCTTCTTCTTCGAGATCCATGCCTGTTTCCACTCTTTAGCCAATCCTGTTCGGACGCTTCAGTCTTCTACAGGAGTAATCAGTATGATGTTATTTCCCCTCAGGACCACGGAACCGAGGGAGCGGACTTTTTCTCCTTTCACGATCTCCATTGTGTCCACAAGATGGAGGTTCATGTAGTCATCCACACTCTTGAGAGTGCCTTCAAGCAAGTTCAGGTCGCCTTTCATCTCTACCTGGATTTTGGATCCAACGATTTTCTGGACTTTTTTATTTGGGAACAAAATTAATCCCTCGCTGCTTAATGATTATTATTGAATATTGATTTCCCGTACTCCCGGGTGCTATCTTTTCAATCCAGAAGCCGGGGCTGCGCAAACTGCAAAATAGACAGTGCATTTCCAGTCGCATGCTTCCTTTACTCAGCCGCCTTAATAAGCAGCCGAAATTAATAAAGCGTTCTCACTCCACCGGCTTTCAAGAAAACTGAGAAATACATATCCCCTTCAAAGATATATAACCATCGATGTCCGGGCTTCCCTTAAACTTTGTCCTGTCCGGGAGTTTTGGTCTGGAAATTCGGGTTTCCGGTTTTTATACTGGTGTTCGGTTCTTAATTTCGCGTCTGGTGTTTCAGTTCGTGTTTTTGCCTGCTGCAGGTGTACAACCGGATACAATCCGCTTTTAAGCCTTCAAATGTCTGCTGAGTTTTCGAGATATCCGGCAGTTCCGCGATTTTTATGCTGTTAAAGGGCTGTTTTTGGGAGTTGCGGCAGGCAGGGGGAGTTGGGGCAGCGGGACAGTGACAAAAAAGGAAATTTTACTTCTTAATTGAATCCGGGCAAAAAAACGAAGAATCCTAAAAAGATAAAAGATCTCCCTCTCAATCGAGGCAGACCTTTCAACTTAATACCTATTCAACTCAACCCTTGTTTTCAAGCCCTGTAGTTCCTGACCGAGTGGAAAAGGATCAGGGCGAAGAAGCCCACGATCAGGAGCATGAGGGAGAAGTAGCCTACGGGGTCCCAGACGAAGCCTATGCCGGCTCCGCCTTCTTCCCAGGAGACGAGAACTGCGCCCTGGAGGGTCGTGGGGACAACCAGGCAGACGAAGGCCAGCACGAAGATGAAAGCGATGTCAAAGGCCTGGGCGAGCAGGCTTTTTTCCTTTCTTTTTGCGCTCTTTTTTATGCTTTTGTTTACACTCATTCGGAGGTGCCTCCTTAGTCGTAGTAGCGGAATTCGTGCATGTGCTGCTTTATGGAATGGCGGACTTTCAGGCAGCCGATGGTTTCTATTGTGAACATCAGGCCTATGAAGAGCAGGTAGATAGGGGTAAGTCCGGGGAATTCCGCAAGCACAGGTTTTGTTGCGGTGAGGACCGAGTAGACCAGGAAGAGCTGGGCTCCATAGAGGAGGCAAAGCATGATTGCAATCAGAACGGAGTCCAGATTCAGCTTGCCCCGGTATTTTGCCTGCAGACCGGCATTTCCTGTTATGTTGCCGGCTGCTGAATTTCCAGTTATTTTACCTGTCGCTGCACTCAATGCAACTCACCTCCTTTAAGTTCCTGCTGCCTGTCTGTTCGGGTTCCGGCCAGCCGAGTTCGCTCCAGAGGGGGTCGTTTCCGGCCGTGTTCTTGCGTTTTGAAGAGAAGTAGAAGTACGCAATTGCGTAGAAGAGGAGCCCGAAGATCAGGTTATACCTGTAGCCCCAGAAGAGGGTGGACATGATCAGCATGGCGATCCCTATCGCGAAGTAGGCGATGTAGGGCTGGAGCGGGGAGGCAAAGGGCCTTATTTTGCTCGTGGTTTCCGGGAAAAGTTTCCTGAAGCGGATCAGGGAGAAGGGAATGAGCACGTAGCAGAGCAGGCCCGAGATGATCGAGAAGGTAATGACCTGGTCCAGGAAACCGCTGAAAGCAAAGGCAACGGCGATGGGGGCCGTAAAGATCACTGCCCTGTAGGGAGTGCTGTATTTCGGGTGCACTTTAGAGAACCAGGGGGAGACGTATTCGTCCCTGGAAAGGGCGTACCAGGACCTTGAGGCGTCGCAGATGCAGCCGTTGGCACTTGCGATGCAGGTCAGGAGGGTGCCCACTCCCAGGAGGGCAATGAAGATGAAAAGGCCTCCGTTCTGGGCGGCTTCAAAGAGCGGGTAGACGGAAACTCCGAGAGCCTGTGTGGGGATCAGCGAGGAGCAGAGGTAGAGGGTCATTGCGGCTCCCACAAGGAGGGTAATCATCCCTGCCTGCTGGCCCAGGGGGACAGCCCTTGTGGGGTGCTTGCATTCCTCGGCACACATTGCCGCCCCTTCGATTCCCAGGAAGAACCAGGGCCCGAACTGTAGCGCTGCAAAAAGCCCTATCAGGCCGTTTGGCATGGCTCCCTCGAAAAGGTATTCGGGGTGGACTTCCAGGCCTCCAAGGCCGAAGGTACTTGTGAAGAAGAAGGCGATAATTGCAAAGAAAGCTAGCATTGTAAGGGCAAAGTTAAGGGTAAGGGCTCCCACGACTCCGCGGTAGTTGATAAAGGTCAAAAGTGCGATCACAAAAAGGGTTACGGGGAATACCTGGAGCTGGGGAAATATCTCGGTTGCAATGAAAGCGACGACAATAGCATCGGCTGCCTCAAGGGCAATAAATTCCATATAAACCGCAAGCCCTACGATTGCCGCAGCCCCGGGGCCTACAAAGAGCCTTGCCCAGTCGTAAGGGCCGCCCGCAAGCTTTGTTGCCGAGCCGAGTTCGCTTGCACAGAGCGAAATAACAGTGTACATGGTCCCTGCCACGAGCATGGCAAAAAGGGAGCCTAAAACACCTCCTTTCGCAATCGTGAAGTTCCAGCCCATGTATTCTCCCACAAGCACGATTCCCACGCCTAAAGCCCAGACATGGTACGGCCTGAGGGTTTTTACAAGACCTCCGCTATGCGAGGTCTCTGATGTCGATTCTGCCATTTTTTTAAACCTCCGTTTTTAAAAATCTTATGGGGTTTTCTCATACAATATTATTTTTTTGAAACTTTGCTTGCATCCAGTAACACCCAGCCGAAAAGGGCAAAGGAAGCCAGATAGATCAAGCCGTTTACAAGAGTCCATATATCCATGGATACACTCCATATTTTTAGTAGATAGTGTGTCCGGAAAAACTCTTCAAACGTCCTCTCAAAAACGTTTTAGGACAGCCAGTCCCGAAGAGGTCAAACACACTTTTTATACGTGTTTTATGCGACTTTATACGCGGTTTATGTACGTTTTATTTTGCCATTTTTATAACTTCTAATTGTACAGGCATTTTCATTATATTAAATATTCGCCTAAACTTTCCGCAAATGAACCTTTATATTAATAAATATGTATTATTTACTTCTTAAAAATGCCAAATTATATATAAAATACTCAAATTACTTGCATTCTAAATAGAAAAATATATGTATGAGTATTGTTCCTTTGAGTCAATATTTACAGTTTGCAAAAAAAATGAGTGTTCACTCATTAATCGGTTGATGTTATCCCGGCTCTGTAGAAATCTGTTCATATTGCTTGAAACGGCCCCTGTTTTTGTGACAGGGTTTAATACTGATTCCAATTCAGGGATTTTCCTTCATGGGATCGATAACAGGGCCCCTCACCGTCCGCAAAGCGGGCGGCCCTTTCCAAAATTACTGAAAAAAGAGATTGCAAAATAAACTGCCATTACTGGCTTTTACTTTTATTCAACTCACTTCACGTCATATTCTGATTTTTTTAGTTATCCCGATATACTTTTTGGTCGCACACCCACTTACTTACTATTTTCATTCATTAAAATTTACTTTATGGAAAAGCCGGTACCTATAAAGCAATATAAAAAGGTTTTCGGGAATATTTCAACTGGAGAATTACAGCTACTCTGTAGGGGTAGATTTAGATAGGTTTCTACAAAGCCGTTTAAAAATATCAACTGAATGCTATAGGAAGACAAAAAATGTGTCTGGAGAATAACTTGACTATGTCACATATTCCTCCCTATACACAAAATGCTGTACACCTTCATTGAGTTTATCAAGCAATTCCGCAGCATTGGTTGGATATACTTCAATATGTTTTACATCGTTAAGCGGTATCCAGTGAAATTCAATATCAAAGTCACGCCCTTCAAGGTGTTCGCTGCAAATGAATTTGTCGTTTAACGGAATCTGCACGTCCGTCGGAATAGTGACTATATAATAAAGGCAAATCTGATGGCATGGCTTGTTTCCCCAGGGAAAAAATATCTCTGCGACCCATTTCAGATTGCTGACCATAATGTCTGCACCGATTTCTTCTTTGAATTCGCGTTTCAGTGTTTCTTCGTTAGTCTCACCGAAAGCAACATGTCCTCCCGGAAACGCAAATCCGGTGTCATTTGTTGGTTTTTGCAACAGCACGCAACCGTTTTGCATGCAAATTCCGGCAACGCGATAGCTGAATATGTAATCAGGCATTTTGAATAGTATGTCTGTCATTTTCTTCCCCTCATAGCCACAGAACGCTCTGTGCTGTTTGCAAGTTTCTTCTGTGGGAATCGGTTCAAGCATTTTTGTAATAATGAATCCGGCAGATATCAGCGCGTTGACAATGTCCGAATAAATAGTTCCGGGAAATTGTTTATTCCCTCTGTCTCCAGAATCTTAAAAAATATTTTCCTGTTTGGGAATGCCAATCAGGAGCGTTCTGTTTGAAAAATATTATCGGGATAATTCCAGCAAGAACAGTTCTAACCAGAACAGTCTACCAGAATAGTCCTAACCAGAATAATTTTCTCTTCGAAAATTCCTTTCAGAATATTCCTCTCGGAAAATCCTGCCTGAAAGTTTCTATCAGAATAATTTCAACCCGGACCTGCTGTCCGGGTTTTTTGGTCAGGGGTTCAGATGTACCCCTGGAGCTCGGTGCTGTCAACGGTTTTGGGTGGTTCTTTCTTTGGCCTCGCGACGGTTCTGGAAATTGGGCCGAAAACGGATTCATATTCGTTTATGTGCTGGGTCAGCCAGCGGTTCAGTTCAAGAGCGGCTACTGGAGAAAGTATGACTTCGGTTTCTACACGCCTTTCGATGACCCTTGATTCGGAAGAGTCCCCGAACATCTTGGGTGTGTCGTTGTAAAAACCGATCCTGAAATCGTAAGGACTGTGCCCGCCTGCGGCTCCTATAGCGTAAATCTGCCGGAAGTCCTCGGGCTTTAAGAATTCGATGGTTATGCCTTTTTTTGCTTTTTTGGGGGTCACACTTTCTTTATCTTCCCTAGATTTGACATCTTCGGTCATGAAATCTACCTCCTTGTTTGCTTGTTTGCTTGTTTGCTTTCTGTTCCTCAAATTCCGGAGCCTGGGATCCTGTTCCAATATTGTCCGGGTTTCCCTCTCAATATTGCCCGATATTTAGATCTTCATTATTATATTAACTTTTGATTTTGCATCTCTATTCTTATATTGACTTCCTATCTGCAAAAACGTTACGATTTTCATTCCCGGATTTTTAGCCCTGGATTTGTTTTTTCAACTTGTGGGCTTCTTCAGCAATCCCTTTTTTTGAATGGACTTTTGCAATCAGTTCCACAGCGTCAAGATTTCTCACTGCGCCATCCAGGTACCCGAAAATGTCCCCCTGATATGCGGAAATCCCGTACTTATCTTCAAGTTTTTTCACTATCCGGGCAGGGTCCAGTCCCTCTGTCCGCAGCCGGACTATTTTCTCGGAAAACTTCTGCTCGGCACAGCCGCAGTATGGCGAATCCTTGCAGGTACAGGTAAGGAAATCATCGGCAAAATTCATTAAAAGGTCCTGGAGTTTCATGTTGAGAAGAGCCAGGGAATCTCCGTCGAAAACGATGTCAAGGGCAGCTCCCTGGAAGACCCTTGAAGGCATGTTCACGTGGAGGGTGCTTCCTATCTGGTTGGCGTACTTAAAATATGCGGCATCGAAAAATTCCAGGTTCGTCACGATCCTCAGGGGGCTGTTTTCCATAAGCACGGCGTCCCTTATCAGGAAGGCTTTCGAGAGTGAAAGGAAGTGGGCGGAAACGATCTTTCCAAAGCGAGTAAGCGTTACCCTGTCCCCTTTTCTTTCTATAAAGCGGTACTTCTGAAGCCGGGATACCAGTTTTTCCAGTTCGAAGCTCCCGAACATAAGTTGATGGATGCTTTTCAGGTCCCGGACCGAGGCGGTCACGGCAACTGATGCCAGAACTTCTTCAAGCTGTTCGGCTTCCCCGTATTCAACCCCTGAGGAGAGCATCTCCCCCTGCAGGAGCTTGATTGCAAGCTCTTCTTCCGTTTCCGACTGGGAACTCGCATAGGATTTCCCGGGGACCGGCATGAGCACGACCACGCCCCTGTCGTGGTAATCGGGTCTCCCTGCCCTCCCGCTCATCTGGAGGAAGTCCTGGACAGAGAGCCAGTCGATTCCCATTGCAAGGGACTCGAAAATAACCTGGGACGCCGGGAAGTCCACGCCTGCGGCCAGGGCTGCGGTAGTCACTATGACCGGAAGTTTTCCTTCCCCGAATTGGGTCTCCACTTTTTTGCGCTCGTACTGGGAAAGCCCCGCATGATAGGGAGCCGCCTGGATCGAAATCGCGGAAGCTAACCTGTGGCAGTTTCGCCTGGAGTTTGTAAAGACAATGGTCTGTCCGCGGTGCTTCTTTGAAGATATCCGGGAGTATTCTTCCTTAGAAAGTCGGGTAATTAGCTGGGTTTTCTCACTTTCCTGGCAGAAGAGCAGGTGTCGGTCAATAGGTACGGGGCGGTGTTCATAGAGGACCAGTTTTGCATCGAGCTTTTTTGCATAGGACCCGGGGCTTGCAACGGTTGCGGAAAGGTAGATGAACTGGGCTTCCGGGGCTATATAACGCAGCCTTGCTATGGCCCCGTCCAGCCTGTGTCCCCGTTCCTGATCTTCCAGGGTATGGACTTCGTCAATGACTACCGTTCCTATTTTCCCGAGGAAGTCCGCATTCCCGGACCGGAGGATGTGGTCCAGCCCTTCGTAGGTCCCGACTATGATATCCGAGTTCAGGGTGGTATGCATCTTCACCCGCTGGGCTGTCTTGATAAGGATTGCCCCGATTTTAATGGATGTGGTGAGCCCGAGTTTCGTGTAACGTGTTGTGAACTGGTCGTATTTCTGGTTTGCCAGGGCGACCAGGGGGACCAGGTAGAGCATTTTTCCTTTCCTGTTCAGGAGGTTCTGTATACCTGCCATCTCCCCGATGAGGGTCTTCCCTGTTGCCGTTGCCGAGACAACGAACTGGTTCTTCCCTTCCAGCAGTCCGGCTTCCACGGAAAGCGCCTGTACGGGAAGCAGGGTATCGGATTTTCCCAGGAGCATTTGCTTGAATTTTTTTGCCAGGGGCAGCTCCTTTATCCTCACCGAAGTCGTCGAGGGGTTTGTTTCGATGGTGTCGTAACGGGTGAACTCCGGGTCCAGTCGCTCAGGGGTAAGCATCCGGAGAGTCCGGTCCAGGTCCCTGGTCTTGAGCAAGACCTGTTCCAGGAAGTCCACGGACTTTTCCCCGTAATTTCCTTCCGCGGTCCGCACTCCTCTCAGGAGTTCTTCTTTTGCACATTCCCTGCAGATGAATTCGTTGTGGAATTTGATTGATTTTTTATTTACAAAGTTAAAGCGTTTATTGAGCAGGCAGTGCCTGCAAATATCAACTTTGTCTGCCTTCAACTGAAAACCTTCCAGCATTTCCAGGAAAGCAGCCGAATTTGCAGGGTCCCCTCCCTCTGCCAGCATGATCCTGTTTGCACTGCGAAGCAGTTCTATGAATTTCTGAGGCGGAAGAAACTCCTCTTTTTTCTTTTTGTTAGCAAGAACCCTTATCTTGTGTGGACGCGGTCCTTTTGACCCGTTTTTCAGGACGAGTTCAGCCACCGTGAGAGGTTGTTTCATCCGGTCCTTTATCGTCATTAAGGTTAGTTTCGATTTTTCAGCGGAGATTAGGACCCAGAGCGTCATTGCATACCCAGTTATGTGAATGCTATAAGTAAGCTTCCTTCACAGGCCTGTTTCAGGAAGCTTGCTTCAGAATTTTTGTTTTTCAGAATTTGTTTTTCTGAATGAATACGATGCCTTTACAATGTCTTGACAATGCCTTTTTTAGAAGGCATCCGTTTGTCATTATAGGGTGGAATCTTCTTGCACGTATATTTTATAACTTATCAATTATATTATTTAAATCTTCCAGGGGGACTTCTTTGACACAAAAAGCTACGTGTCAAACCCCCCTCCTGAAAGATAGTCTCCCTTAACCCTGAAAAAAAGTCTTCATCGGATGATTTTTAAACAAACTCACTCCAGGGAAAGGCAGGTTTAAAAGCAGCCTCACTCTGAAAGGATGGCAGGTTTAAGGTGAAACCACTCCAGGGAAGGGCAGGCTTAAAGACAGGCCCCCACCTTTGCAAACCTGCACCTACAGTTCCGGGTTTCGGGGATGTTTTCGATTGTATCGGAAAGGATCCCGAAGATCGCGTCCTGGGCTTTTCCAACAACTTCCGTGACCTCGTCAGCTGTCAGTTTTTCCGTGGTCATTCCGCAGGCCTGGTTCGTGACAATGGCAAGAGAAGAGTAGCAGAGGCTGAGTTCCTTTGCAAGGGTGACTTCCGGGACCCCGGTCATGCCCACGACGTCGGCAAACTGGCTAATCATTCGGATTTCTGCCCTGGTCTCGAAGCGGGGGCCTTCGGTGCAGGCGTAGATGCCTTCGGTATGGGCTATCCCCTGTTTTTCAAGGGCCTTTATGAGGCTTTCTTTGATTTCCGGACAGTAGGGTTCTGAGACGTCTACATGGACGGTATTCTCGTCGTAAAAGGTTGAAACCCTGCTTCTGGTAAAGTCAATGAAGTCGTCGAGCACGACAAAGCTGCCCACGGGGTGTCCCCGCATGGACCCTACGGAGTTTGTGGAAATGACACGTTCGGCTCCCAGGGCCTGCACGGCCCAGACGTTGGCCCTGTAGTCGATCCTGTGAGGGGGGATGTGGTTCTTGCCGGCATGCCGGGGGATTGCCGCAATGGTTTTGCTTTTTATGTCGGTTAAATAGGCGCTTACTTTCCCGTAAGGGGTCTCAACTTCTCGTTTTTCAAAGTCCCTGTATGAATCGAAACCAACGCCCCCCAGAACTGCAATCTCAACGTTTTCGGCTGTTTTTTCCATTTCCTTTCTCCTCTCTTTTTCTGCCTGTATTAGTTTCCTTTTTAGAGTGAATTGTCCTTCCTTTTCAGGCTGGCTCTTTCCTTTATCAGGCCGCTTCTTTCCTTTTTTTCCCTCTTCCCCTTGCTTTCTTCTCCTCTCCTGAGTCAGGGTTTCCAAGGGAAACTTTGATTCCTGCAAGGGCTATGAGGATTGCGGCGATTACCGAATATACGAAGTACTGGAGCGCCAGGGAAGCATCCTTCGGAAATCCGGTTGTAAGGGAAGCTTCTGTCAGAAGGTAGGTACTGGCACCCCAGAAGAGTAGGCCGGTGGCGATAATGAATAGGGATATAGAGATGGTTTTTTGGGTGGGTTTTCCTGCCATCCTAAGATCAAACATTTTTCCACAGTCTGCAAGCAGGAATGCGCCTGCATACCACCAGACTGAGGCATTGATGAATACCGAAATCAGAGTGAGGGTCCCATGGTACCAGATCCCGCTTTCGGAGTAAAGTCCCCAGACTTCCGCTGCCCCGTGGGCGGTGGCAACGACTCCTGTAAGCAAGGCGGCGGTATAGCTGACAAAAATAAGCCTCTGATGCTTGAAAGCCTCTCCCAGGCGTTCTTTCTGGAGGGCCAGGGTGTCGTCAAGCCCGAAGCCCCGGTAGAGCATGTACATCCCGACGGCAGCGAGGATCCCCACGACTGCGCCTTCGGGGTAGCGGGCAAGCAGGAAGATGGCATAGATAAGGAAGGCGAGCCCGACAGGAACGAAAAAGGTCTGGGATATTTTCGGGTCACTAAAAGCGTGTTTGAGGATATAGTAGGTGCTTTCCAGGTTTTCGCTCTGCATAACAACAATACGTTTTACTGAATCTATCTTTATGCGGGACTGAACAATCGGGATAAGGGTCTCGTCTTCTGCCCCGTCCGAGACAAATACGGCTCCTTTCACCTCGTGCGTGGCCAGGAAGTTCTCCAGCTGTTCGGCAATCTTCTGGTCAGAGATAACCCCTACGTTCCTGTCGCCTGCAAATGAGACAATCTCCGCGTCGATGCCCTTTGCCCGCAGTTCGTCAAGGACCCGGATTCCCCCGAAAATGGTGTTTGTGTCCGAATCCTCGGGATCGGCGATTCCCAGTGTTGTGGCAGCTTCAATATTTGCTTCCCTTCCAACGATAGGGGTTGTGCGTTTTGCCTTTTCGCCAAGGTCGTTGTCCCGGTCTATGCAGATAACTAAAGTTTGCATGGCTCCTCTATTTCTTCTCATTACGTATTTTGCGGGTCCCAGAGCTAGATTGGAAGAATATTCTTAATCCGGTGCTATCATCTAAAGCCATTATCGATATATAATGCTTGGGTATATTCCGGCGTCCGGGGAGTTCAGGTTGTCGGAATAACTTTTCCCCTTTTTTAATACCTTCTTTTAATTCCTTAACTGTAGTATTATTCTTTGATAACATACTATTTCAATTTATACTTTTATAGGTATGGGGATTTTTCTTTCTTGAAGTTGTTTCTTTCTTGAAGCGTTTTTTCTTGAAGCGGTATACTTTTTTCTGCCTTCTGGATCACAGGATTAAAACCCTTCAAATTTTTCTCTTCTTCATATGGCATTTGTGGAGCCGTTTGATGTTCTTTGGGGCATTGTATGTCCCGTATGTAAACTTTTTGTATATAGGTTATTATTGGATATTTTTGAGATAATTTTATAATTTCTGATCTCCAATTAATAATTGTATTAAAATGAACTATTCTTAAAAGACAACTACGGGGGTTTTTAGTGGCTGAAGTAATAGAAGAAGAAAAGAAAGAAGAAAGTGTCAAGAAGAGTTCCGGGGTTCAGGAACGAATCGGGAAACTTGGGGACGATGTAGACGACCTTGCAAAGAGAACCGGTGATGAAGCCTCAAAGCTTGCAAAAAGCATAAACGGGGAAATAAAGTCCCTTACCAAAGATATAAAATCCATTGATGTTAAAGACGAGGTCAAAGGGATCACAGGCAAGGTTGAAAAACTGGCTGACTCCACGGGGGATTCTGCAAAAAAGCTTGCCTCCGATATCAAGGGAGACATCAAAAGTCTAAGGGATAAAGTGCGGAAGAAAAAAGAGAAGTAAAGACAGAAATTCCTTCTGTCTTCTTTTTTCAGAGTTCTGTTTGTTAGTTATTATTCCAGTTATTTTTTACTCGGGTTCCTTATTTTTCCCGGATGCTTCCTTATTTAAACATCTCTTTTCTTACAAGGAACGCAGATCCGAGGATGCCGAGGGCTGCAAAGATGCTTTCGAATCCGGGTGTGCTTTCGTTTTCTCCGGGCTTAGTCTGCTCTTCTCCGGTTTCGGTTCCGGTTTCTTCTTCGTTCGGAGTAATTACCTCAGTTCCGTCCACTTCTCCGCTGCTTTTCGCCTCTCCCGTGATTGCATAGAGGGAGAAGCCCGGGGTTTCGGCTCTGAAGTAATAGAATTCCTCATCTTCCCCGGTCATCTCGGTTGAGAGAGGTTTCCAGGCTTCGTCGTGGTACCTGTTCAGGCCAATTGTAGCCGGATCGATGTTATTTTCTTCCATCCAGCTCTTCGGGACCCTGAACTCGATGTAGCCCTGGTCTATGTTTTCCTCAAAGCGTTCGTTTCCGACAGAAATCTTCATTTGTTTGTAGAGTTTGCCTTTCGGCTTATTGTCGCTGCCGCTGTTTTCATCATCGGCTCCTTCAACCCTTACAATAACCATTCCGGAGTATCCTTTTGACTTGAAGCCGACTCCGAGCACCCCGTTCTCCGGGTTCGGGAATTGGACACTGCTTTCCTGGCCTGCAACGACTTTTTTCTGGGCCGAGTCAACAGGTCCTGTATTTTCCCCTGCCGGAGGTGGGATGTAGGTCGGAGAACCGCTGCTGCTGCTTCTTTTCACAGGTGCCGGTTCTGGTTCCGGTTCTGGCTCCGGGAAATCGATCAGCGGGAAGTAGTCCACGCTTTCCCCATCTTCAGTGACGTTATAGGGAAGATCGCAGATCCAGTCTCCGTCGGTATCGTTACAGGTCTGGCTCCAGCCTGTCCCGTTCGGAAGGGCCCAGAAGTTTCCTCCGAGGTAAGGCCCGCCCATAATGTTCGTGCCTTCAGTCAGGGTGATGTTCCAGGTGTTGTTTCCTTCTCCTTCTTCGATCGGGTACTCTTCAAACAGGGATTCGTTTCCAAATACGGTGTTATTCGTGTTGTTGAAGTTGTTGTCGTAAATGGTGTTGTTCCAGGAACCAGCGAAGTAAAGTCCGGCATCGCTGTTGTTTTCGACAGAGTTGCTCACCAGGCAGTTCTCGCTGGAAATCTCAAGGTAGATGCCTGCTCCAACAGGACCCATGCCTTCTCCCAGCACCAACTCTGAAGCCATTACAATGTCAGGTTCTTCTGAACGCTTGTTGCATTCTTCCTTCTCATCAGAGTTAACGACTGAGGCTGCCCCGTAGTATTCTTCCTCTTCTTCCTCTACCAGGTACCCGTTTGAGTTCACGATGTTGCTTTGCAGGATGAGGTTTTCGGACTCTGAAAGACAAATTCCAATTATGCCGTTGTCAGTTACGGTATTGCTGGCCACCTCACTGTCATAGAGGTTTCTGAAAACAATACCCATGAGATTGTTCCTGACGGTGTTGTCCATTACCGTGTTATTGCTTGACCAGTCGCAGGTCCCGACGAAAATACCCCAGTCTTCATTGTTGCACACGGTATTGCCTGCAACGTAGTTGTCCGAACCCTTTATGCGGATACCGTTGCAGTCGTTGTTGTTTACAACATTGTTTTCTATGGTTGTGTTGTGCGAGTCATCATCATAAATGACAATCCCGGCACCGTCGTTGAAACTTACGGTGTTTCCTGTAAGGGTGTTGTAGCAGCCGTCTTCAACTTTGAGACCCACGCACTCGCTGTATGTTATAACGTTATCAACTACGGTATTGTAGGAGCTGTAGTACAGGTGCAGACCCATGGCTCCACTATTGTTTACAGTGTTTCCTATCAGGGTATTGTGGTCGCTTTCGTAGACGTTGATACCTTTTGCATCCCCGTCAAGTACCGTGTTTGAACTTACGGTGTTGTTGTCCGCATAGCAGAGCACGATTCCGGGGTAGTCGTTGGCGTTTACAACGTTACTGTTCACTGTGTTGAACTGGGACTCATCCAGCCTTATTCCTTTATAGTTCAGGCTTGCGTTGTTCCCGGTGATTGTATTGTTGTTGGAGTACTCGAGGTTGATGCCTTCGTCATCATTCTCAATTACGGTATTATCGGATATTGAGTTGTTTTCCCCTTCTATGTAAATCCCGCAACAATAGTTGAAGGAAGCGTTATTTCCACTTATGACGTTATTGCTGCTCAAACAGTCATAGTCGGCGTTGCCCATGCGAATACCGCTTCCGTCGTTGCCGATCACATCATTGTCGGTGAGTGTGTTGGAGGAGCCGTCTATGCGGATCCCGCTTTCCCCGTTATAGGACACATCGTTATTGACCAGTGTGCTGTGGTTGCTCCCAAATATGATGTAACCTTCTATGCTGCTTGTCTTGCTGCCTATGCGGATTCCGCAGTAGTTATTGTCAATTACGTCGTTTTCCCGAAGTTCGTTGTAATCGCCGTCTATGCGGATGCCGGTGTATCCGTTCAGGGACACGTTATTATTGACCAGTTCATTGTTGTTGCTTGCAATTGCTGTGTAATTGTCCCAGTCAATTTTCCCCAGACGAATTCCACAGTATTCGTTATCGTTTACGATATTGTCGTAAAGGTCATTTTCGCCGCCTTCGATATGGATTCCGGACCAGCAGTTATTGCTAATGTTGTTACCGTCAAAGCTGTTATCATATCCTCTGGCATAAATCCCGGTTTTCCCGCTGAGGGTTACATCGTTGCTGTCAAGGGTGCTGTGGTTACAGTTGAGCATGTAAATGCCGTGGTACTGGTCCCCGTAGGAACACCCTTCCGAAGACTCGTAATCGACACCGTAGACCTCTTTTGCCATCTCCCTGTCATGGGGCTTTTCAGGATCTTCACTGCTGTATTCTTCGAGGGAGCCCGAGCTTTCTTCAAAGGAGGACTCCACGGTTGCCCAATATAGCTCAGGGATCCCGATTACGTTATTGTTGGTGAACTCGGCATAATCGGAATCTTCGATGTAAATGCCTCCCCATTCGTTCAGACTCATTTCATTGTTGAGGAAGCTATTGTAATCGGAACAGTTTACAAAAACACCGTATTTCTGGTTGGATGCTATTGTGTTGTCATTGATATCGTTGTTGTCCGAGCAATCCAGATAAATGCCGTAACTGGTTCCTGATATTATATTGTTTGATAGCGTGTTTTCCGACGATGTCAGGTATATTCCGGCGTTCTCAAAGCTTAAGGAATATGTATATATGTCAGGATTCAGCAGGCTGAATCCGCTTATTGTGACGTTGTTTGCGCTGACGTCGAAAACATGTTCCATCGTGTCATTAGGAAAAATGATTGTGTCTTCAGGGTTTCCCGAAACTGAAAGGATGCGCAGGTCTGCCACATTCACGACCACGTTTTCCCAGTATTCCCCGGGATAAACGTAAATCGTGTCTCCGGGCAAAGACACACTTACAGCTTCCTGTATTGAGGAGTAGTTTCCTCCTATGCCTTCACCGTCCACGTACTTGTCTCCTGCTATCGCAGGTGCCACTGCTGTTGATGCTCCCGCCAGAAGTATCAGGAGAAGCATAAAAGGTATGAGGATCGAAATTTTGTTTTTAGCCACTTTTTCTCACCCTTGGGTTTTTATGAAACACATTCAACTTTTTTTCCATCTACTTGCAAAATAATTTTTAATAAATTTATCAAAATTAATTACTTAATATTATATTCTTAGTTAATATATCTAAGGGTTTTATAATCTTATATTTTTAAAAATGATTTTTTATACAAGCTTGTTTTTTCTGCCTTTTCTAGGGCTTAATTTCAAAAAAGGGCTTTTTGAAGGTTTAAAATCAATACGAAAATAAGGGGTATACAAAGAAATTTTTGAGCCTGTAAGAACTTTTCCGCATAAATATGAAGAATTTAAATCTTTGTTTTCTTCTGAGTTTTAACCCTGAATTTCAAGCAATAAAACTCAGTATGTTTCTTTTTCAAAAATAAGAAATAAATAATAAAGTGAAATAAATTCAGAAAATAGAGAAAAGGTGAAAAATGTGAGGACTGTAAAAGCCCTTGCACATCTCTCATTTTTTGTTTATTTAAACATCTCTTTTCTTACAAGGAACGCAGAACCAAGGATGCCAAGGGCTGCAAAGACACTTTCGAAGCCCGGTGCACTTTCGCTTTCTCCGGGCTTAGTTTGCTCTTCCCCGGTTTCGGTTCCGGTTTCTTCTTCGTTCGGAGTAATTACCTCAGTTCCGTCCACTTCTCCGCTGCTTTTCGCCTCTCCCGTGATTGCATAGAGGGAAAAGCCCGGGGTTTCGGCTCTGAAGTAATAGAATTCCTCATCTTCCCCGGTCATCTCGGTTGAGAGAGGTTTCCAGGCTTCGTCGTGGTACCTGTTCAGGCCAATTGTAGCCGGATCGATGTTATTTTCTTCCATCCAGCTCTTCGGGACCCTGAACTCGATGTAGCCCTGGTCTATGTTTTCCTCAAAGCGTTCGTTTCCGACAGAAATCTTCATTTGTTTGTAGAGTTTACCTTTCGGCTTATTGTCGCTGCCGCTGTTTTCATCATCGGCTCCTTCAACCCTTACAATAACCATTCCGGAGTATCCTTTTGACTTGAAGCCGACTCCGAGCACCCCGTTCTCCGGGTTCGGGAACTGGACACTGCTTTCCTGTCCTGCAACGACTTTTTTCTGGGCCGAGTCAACAGGTCCTGCATTTTCCCCTGCCTGAGGTGGGATGTAGGTCGGAGAACCGCTGCTGCTGCTGCTTCTTTTCACAGGTGCCGGTTCAGGCTCGGGTTCAGGCTCGGGTTCTGGCTCCGGGAAATCGATCAGCGGGAAGTAGTCCGCGCTTTCCCCATCTTCAGTGACGTTATAGGGAAGGTCGCAGATCCAGTCTCCGTCGGTATCGTTACAGGTCTGGCTCCAGCCTGTCCCGTTCGGAAGAGCCCAGAAGTTTCCTCCGAGGTAAGGCCCGCCCATGATGTTCGTGCCTTCTGTCAGGGTGATGTTCCAGGTGTTGTTTCCTTCTTCTTCTTCAACCGGAGTCTCTGTGAACAGTAATCCATCTTCGAATCTGGTGTTATTCGTGTTGTTGAAGCAATTGTCGTAAATTGTGTTGTTCCAGGAACCGATGAAGTAAAGTCCGGCATCGCTGTTGTTTTCTACAGAGTTTCCAATCAGGCAGTTCTCGCTGGAAAGCTCAAGGTAGATGCCTGCTCCAACAGGACCAATGCCTTCGCCAAGTACGAGGTCTGAAGCCATTGAAACGCCAGTTTCTTTTACAATGCCTGTTTCTTCTAAATGTTTGCTGCATTCTTCCTTTTCATCTGAGTTAACGATTAAGGGTGTCTGTGGGAGTTCTTCTTCCTCTTCCAGGTATCCGTTTGAGCTCACGGTGTTGCTCTGCAGGGTGAGGTTTTCGGATTCTGAAAGATAAATTCCCATTATGCCGTTATCTGTTACGGTATTGCCGGTCAACTCGCTGTCATAAAGGCATCTGAAAACAATACCTACTAAATTGTTCTTTACAGTGTTCTCACTTATTGTGTTATTGCTTGACCCGTCACAGTTCCAGATGAAAATTCCCAAGTATTCATTGTTGCACACCGTATTACCTGTAACGTAATTGTCCGAATCCTTTACTTGGATTCCGTTTTCACCATTATTGCACACCGTATTGCTTGCAGCGTAGTTGTCCGAACCCTTCAGGATTATGCCGTGTTTGCCATTATAACTAACAACGTTATCTGTCAGGGTAGTGTTGCCAGACTCGTCATCATATAAGCCGATTCCCGGACCGCCATTATAGCTTACGTTGTTGCCTGTAAGCGTGTTGTGGTACCCGTCTACATTAATGCCCTTGCAGCTGCTGTAGGTCACGGTATTGCCGATGAGGCTGTTGTAATTGCAATCCGAATACAGGTCAATTCCTTTTGCTGAAGACCCTATTACCGTATTGTAATCCAGGATGTTGTTGGAACTGTAATACAGGTTTATACCTTTTCCATTGTTGTCAAGCACCGTGTTTGAACTTACGGTGTTGTTGTCCGCATAGCAGAGCACGATTCCGGGGTAGTCGTTGGCGTTTGCAACGTTGTTGCTTACGGTGTTGAACTGGGAATCTCCTAGCCTGATTCCTTTATAGTTCAGGCTTGCATTGTTCCCGGTGATGGTATTGCTGTTAGAGTACTCGAGGTTGATGCCCTCTTCGTCATTGTTGAAGACATCGTTCCCGATGAAGTTGTTGTCGTTTGAATTCTCAAGGTAAATGCCGTATTCGTTTGAACTTGCATTGTTATTTTCTATTGTTGAGTTGCTCGTGTTGAAAAGGAATATTCCATGGTAATTGTTTACCAGGGTCTGGTCCCTGACCGTTACGCCAGAACAGTTAATAAGGTATATTGTTCCTGCATTGGAGAAATAATCCGCAGAAATGTCCGCTTTGTTTACAAGATAATAGATCGGTTTTCCATCTACGCAATTGCTGGTGTCTATATCATTGTTTAATTCTTCTTCACCAGCATGGAAGTTGTAGGAATTATTCTCCATTATGTTGTTTTTCAGTTCGTTTCCTTCGGAATTATAGAGGCGAAGGCCGTAATAATTACATTCTGAGATTGTGTTTCTTTCCAGCCTGTTTCCGTCAGAATTATCGAGGTACAGGCCATGAGAATTGCATGCTGAGATTGTGTTGTTTTCCAGTTCGTTTTCTCCGGAATAATAGAGATACGTCCCGCAGGAGAAGCCTGAGATTGTGTTGCTGAGAATTCTGTTATTCGGGGATGCATAATTGAGATATATGCCGTTTCCATTCCCGTAATTGTTTCCTGCGATTGTGTTGCCGAGAATTGTGTTATCCCGGGCTGAACTTCCTGTCAGATAGATTCCGTATGTGTTATACCAGGACCCCGTGTATGTGATCGAGATGACATTGTTGAGGATTGTGTTATTCCGGGATGAAATGCTTACCGCTGCTTTGCCATAAGTAGCCATGGGGAAATTGATTTTAAATCCGCTGATGGTCACGTTATTTGCACTGACATCAAAAGCATTGTCAGAACCGGAGGGATTAAGAACCGTGTCTTCCGGGTTCCCGGATACGGACTGTATTGTCAGTTCTCTGAATACATCAACATTTTCCGCGTATGTGCCCGGGTAAACCAGGATTGTGTCTCCGGAAACCGCGGCGTTTACGGCTTCCTGTATTGTTGAGAAGTTACCTCCCAAGCCGTCATCCACATCATCGACATAAAGGACGCCTGGCTCTGGAGGTGCCACTGCTGTTGCTACTCCCACAAGAAGTGTCAGGAGAAGAATAAAAGGTACGAGGGTTGGAATTTTGTTTTTAGCCACTTTTCTCACTCTTGGGTTTTTATGAAACACATTCAACTTTTTTTCTACAGACTTGCAAAATATTTTTTAATAAATTCATTAAAATTGTTAAATTAGTATTATATTCTTTGTTAATATATATTCGGGTTCTATAATTTTCAACTCATCTTTAATATTTGTACTGTTGGGTGTACTTTTTAGCTACTTTTTTTGGACTATTTCAAAAAATAAGCTTCTAATGGGTTTAAAATCCGAAAAAATCACATAAAAACCTGTAATAAATATAACTTGCAGGATTAACCACGTGTAGTAAATATTTACTTTCTTTCAGGTTTTAGTCCCAAATTTCAATTAATATAAATTTAAATAGAATATCTTATTTTTTTAAGGAAGAAGTGCCTCTCACTTCCAGAGAGAAAAAGGTTCATCGGGGATAAGGCTAGGAAGGAATAAAACCGGGGAGGATACGAGGAAATAAAACCGGGGAGTAATATTTCAGTGGAATTAGATTTCTAAAGGATAAGTCCGGAGAATAAGGTTCCGGTAAAATCGAATTTTAAGGAAATGTGGTTTCAATGAAATGGGGCTTCATAATGCCTTCAGTCATTTCACCACAGGGGAAGCTTCCCTATCAAAGGGGTTCGTCCGCATGGAAAGCGAAAAAAGATACGGATAATTGTTCTTCAGGTACTCCATGTAAGCTACCCACTCGTAGACCAGGAGGCTGTATACCCTTTTTACGTCCCCTTCTAGGTGTTCAAGGTCGCTCGGGGGAAGCTCGTCCAGGTCTTCCCGGTTCAGCAGTTCCTCGGTCAGGTGGAAGACGGCTCTCAGGAGCTCGGTAAAGGTCTCGTGCTCGAGCATTACCGGGTTTTCGAGCAGCCGGAGCAGGGAATCGTTCCTGTGTTCCAGGAAGTCCCGCAGGCCTTCCAGATCCAGGACCTCGGCTTTTATCGGGTATTCGTAATTCTTCAGCCTCCGGCTCACATCGGCAAATTCCCTGTCAGACCAGTCCTTTTTTACGATCAGGTACTTCCTGAACTCTTCAATCCCTGGGTCTGCCTCGGAAAAGTAGCCCAGAAGCCGCGTCCCTGTCTGGCTAAAAAAAGTCCCGATGACCATGTTCAGCTTCTCAATCCGGTTTTTCCTCTCCATGTCATTGATCAGCCGGTGGATAATTATCGAGACCAGGAGGACGTTGATCGGGAGGAATGCCAGGTTGCCTATGAAAGCCGTAAAGATGCTCCCGGAATCCCCGAGCAGCAGGTACTCTATGCCGTACAGGAGTACTGAAGTTACTAGCAGTGCAAGAACAAAGCTGCGGTAGAGTTTCAGGTTTTTCATGCTGGCATTTCCGGGGTTCTTTTATCTCTATATTTCAATCCTGACCAACTTTTTCTTCCCCGAAACCTCCCACATGCTCGGCATCGGAAAGGATCTTTCCTTCCATATTCCTTATTAAGACCCGGATGGTGTACGTGCTCCCGACTTTTACATCATCGACCCTGAGTTCGATGGGATTTTCCGGGGAAATGTTTTCAAAAATTTCTTCTGCTGCCGCCACTTTCAGGTCATCTTCCCATATTTCGTACCTGACGCGGTAGCTCTGGGTGGCCGCGTTTCCTGGAATTTCATGGACGACTATCGCTTCTTCGTTCACCTGGACCATTTCGCTGCTGAAGATTTCGTCCTCGGAAAGGTCTTCGGTCTGGACCATTTTTGCAAGAAGGAATGGGGTTTTGCCGTCCTGGGTTTCATTTCCGTTTTCACTTTCTTTTTCACTTTTGTTTTCTTTTCCGGCTTTCAATTCTCCGGTAACGATGACCCAGTCCCCGTTTTCTATGTCTTCAATACCCGAAGCCGCTACTACCGTTTCCACGTCCAGGACAGCTCCTTCCCAGTTCAGCTTAAATGAGGCTGCCGGCTCTTTTTCAAGATCCGAAACCGTGCCGTATACGAAGATTTCCGCACCGTAAAACGGTTTTTTCAGAAGGGAATCCACACCCATGGAACCTGTGGGCATTCCCAGTTTGTACCTGCTTCCCTGTGCATGGACTGCATCCACCACTTCTCCTTCGATAACCGTGACTGTTATCGTGGCAGTATCGATTACTTCAGGATCTTTTTCAGATACCAGGTCGAATTCGTAGACGAACTGCCAGGAGTATGGAGATCGCAGGGTCATGCTTTCTAGAAGTACCGGTTCTGTCAGGTGATACTCTATGTAAGAATCCAGGTTTTTTACATAGGCTTCGGCGATCTGCTGGCTTTCTTCCTCAGAAGTTTCGTTGAATTCGGCTGGGCCGTTTTCACCGGATTCCGTGCAGCCGGAAAAGGCTGTAACGATGCAGATAATCATGAGAATTGCGGGGAGTAGAAGGTACTTTTTCATGGAGAGCCTCTTTTTTCTTCTCTTTTTTTCTTGCCGTTTATTATGAAGTGAGAATTATTTAAGAATTGTTTAAGGTTTGAATCGTTTTGAACTTAAGTTGCAGAATGATTTCACATCTTTTCGTGGCCCTTATTTAAAGTAGCCGCTTTTTCAATAATGGGTAATTTTATTATTTATCGCCGTCTAATGTTTGAAATATCTTAGAGTGAGATTAATGAAAGGAATCCACGAAGAAAATCCATGAAAAGAATCCGTGAAAGGAATTCATTAAAGAATTCATGAGGAAAATCCATGCATAATTATTCCGGCTTTCTGAGGAGGTTCATCGCCTCAATCATCGATTTGTTCATAATCATAGTCCTGGTGGCTTTCTTCCAGTTCATCTCGGGCATGAGGGAAGGAGGTGTGCTGGGGGGACCTTTCTTTTACATTTTGGTGATACTCGTCTCCTGGAACTACTTTGCCTATCAGGAAAGTTCGTCCCGGCAGGGGACCGTGGGCAAGCAGGCAATGAACATCATTGTAACCGACCTTGAGGGGAACAGAATTTCCTTTGACCGGGCCACAAAGAGGTTTGTTGCTAAGATCCTGGCTGCTCTACCTTTAGGTGCCGGTTTCCTGCCAATCCTTTTCAATGAAAAAAGACAGGGTATACATGATATGCTCGCAAAGACCCTTGTACTGGTAAGAGAAGACTGAACTTAAAGCTGAATCAACCTCTTTTGATCTCTTTTTCATTTTCTTTTGATCTCTTTTTCATTTTCTTTTGATCTCTTTTTCATTTTCTTTTCATTTTTTATCCTGAATCCCCTGAATGAAATGCTTGAGGTACACTTTCGCTTCAGTGTTTTGTCTCCACCCATTCACAAACTCTTCTCTTTTACTTACAATGTATATTTTTTTATACTGGCTTTTTTATGCATTCAACAAGAAATATGCTAATCAAGAAAATCACCATGTGGTTGTGATACTATTTCCATTGACCAATGCAGTAAAGGAGGATTCAGGAATACAATTCCCGATTTATCCTCCGTACGGTTCCGGGCTCCGGAAACCCCGGGCCTAAAAATATTCCTTGATATGGACGGGGTACTCACGGACTTCAACGGGGCTTGCGAAGAAATTGAGCCGAATATGATGACCTGGTACATGTGTGATAAAGACCGTTTCTGGAAAAGGTTAACAGATGCGGGGATCAGTTTCTGGTCCGACATGTCCTGGATACCCGGGGGAAGGGAGCTTTACGCTCACCTGAACGCTTCGAATTTACCTCTTTCAATCCTCTCGGCTCTCCCCTTCCCGGAAAGAAGAGAAGCTCTTGCAAACGCCAGGGCCGGAAAAATAGAATGGCTCAGGAGAGAACTCGGGGAAGCTTATGCAAAAAAAGCTATTCTTTGCCAGAGGACGGAAAAAGCCCTTCATTCCGGCCCCACCAGGGTACTTATCGATGATAACTTCAAAAATATCAGTGAATGGGAGGACGCCGGGGGAATCGGGGTACTGCACAAAAATACGGACCGGACAATTCGGAATTTAAGCCGAATAATTGAAACCGAACCTAAATTCTGAGAGCTTCAAATAATCCTTTTCTTTGTTTCCTTTCCCTTTTCCTGTTTCCTTTCAGCAAAGGAAGCGACCGGTTTCCCGGAGATTTGCTCCCGCCAGATAAGCGAGCTACTTATCTCTGGAAACATCTGCTGTAGGATAGTTTTGGCGGAAGCATCAAAAATAAAAACGTTATGCAGTGATTTAAACTAATTTATTTGGGTAACGAACCTTACTTTTTGCTTATAGGTTCTTATTATCCTTTTTCTTTTACCCACGGTGCTAATAAGCATTAGCTGAATCAGCTGGATTAAATAATTACAAAATATCTTCTCTATTGCGTGTGCTCCCGTCCACTTTCTGCACGTTAATCAAAGATGTAGCCATTTTCATCTTGACGGGAGCGCATTCTTTTCTCTTACTTCTGCTCTTACTTCTGCTCTTACTTCTGCTCTTACTTATCTCTTTATTTCTTCTCTTTATCTTAAAAAGATGTATGGGAAGGGGTTTTACCCCTTCAATTTTCAGGTAACGGTGGTTTTGTTTTTTTCTTAATTCCTGCCTTCTCATTCCTGTCTTCTCTGCAGTAAAAAGCCGATTCCTAGCACTCCCATAAGGGTTGAAAGCAATCCGAAACCGGGGGTTGGTTCCTCTTCATCAAGCTCTTCAACGTTTTCTACTTCTTCATACCCAGTGTTCCTGTCGTAGGATGAGCCTGCGCCAGGCTTTGGCTGTGCGGGTGAGGATTCAGCCATTTCGTCTTCTTCTACAACTTCCTCTTCGTCCCATTCTCCCCCTGCTTCCTCTACTTCTTCTGCAGGCATTTCCATTGCTTCTTCTGCTGCCTCAGAGTCTTCGCTTTTGTCCTCTTCCGGGGCTGGTTCAGGCAGTTCCACGAAGAGGGAGGTATAGGGAGTCACGAATTCGAATTCCAGGGCAAGGTCCGTGACTTCGGACACCAGTTCCTCGGTTTCCCCTTCGACTTCGATCCTGTCCATCAGGGTTTCGATGGTGGTGTAGGCCCAGAGCCGTGGAATAAAAGAGTTTGCCTCTACCGGGTCTACATCGAATTCTTCTGAGAAATCCCTGTCTCCCGCCCTGGTAGTTGCCGTGACGTCCGTAAGGACGCTGCCGGTCTCAGGGGGGTATTTGCCGAGGATAATGGCATCAGAGCCTGCAAAGAGGTTCTTTTTCCCGGTGTTCACGATTTCCGAGACTCCTTCTCCGTAGGAAAATTCCATGTCCGTAATCAGGGGTGTTGAAATTGTTTCGTAGAAGCCGCCTATTTCTTCAGCTGCGTTATCTTCAGGGGAAAACCACTCTGCGGTCCCGTAATTCTCAAGGCTCATGGCTCTGAGGAACTGGTAATTGCTTTCGGAATCGATCCCGAAGGCGATGGAGAAGACCGAGACCTGTGCCTCGTTGACACCCTGGATGTTCTGTCGGATTGCGTAAGGGGAGGTAACCCCTTCCGTGGGTTCCCCGTCGGTCAGGAAGACGATGATAGGCACCCTTTCACTTGCAGGGTCGAACATCCCGAGGGCGGTAAGGAGGGCTTCATTGATGTTCGTGCCGCCTCTTGCATTGAGGCTGTTTACAAAGTCCAGGGCTCCGGCTTTCTCCTCGGAGCTTGCTTCCATGAGGCTTTCGGAATAGCTCCGGACGTACCCGTCGAAGGAGATTATGTTAAAGCGGTCTCCGGGAGGCAGGTCCTCAATTATGTCTCCGAACACTTCCTTTACCTGCTCCATTTTGTAGCCCTGCATCGAGCCTGATTTGTCGAGCACAAAGATTATTTCCTTGCTCATGGCCGAAGTCCCCATATCCTCTTCACTCGGGGAAAAGATGTGCATCATGTATCCCTTACCCCCGTTTTCGTAAAAGAGCATGTTCCCGTTCAGGGGCGGGTTTGCCGTTTCGAAAATTACCCTGAGTTCCGAGGAAGACAGCGAATTTGCCTTATATCTCACCTGTCCGCTGTTTGCAGAAAGGTACTCAACTTCGGCTCCGGGGAAGTCCGGGGCTTCCAGGCGGGTTAGCTGGTTTGCAGCATTTACGTTTACGTTTACCGAGAGGTTGTTAACCGGATGATTGCTTTCCAGGAACTGCACCAGTTCGTACTCACCGAGCGTTTTCTTAAGTGCCTGTTCATAGCACAGTTTCACGGTAATGCTCTGGCCGGGTTCGAAGCTGAGGGCATAGGAAAAGAGGTTTTCTTCTTTCGTTTCCAGGAGTCCGGCTGTCCTCCCTTCAGATGCCGCAGTTTCGTATCTCTCGGAAGCTTCTTCTTCAGGAAGGACTTTGGCCCTGTATTCTTTCCCGTCAATGATCAGGGAAAACCCGGAGATGAAAGCCTCTTCCGGGATCAGGAAACTGAATTCGTCGGTTATCGCCGTATCTGTCGGGTTGTTAAGCTTTTCCTCAACTGTGGTAATTGCATATCCGTTGTTCACATCCGTAGTAATTTTTAAGTACTCGGAGCTGGAACTGGCAGCGCCCACCTGTACGGCTGCCAGCAAAATTAAGCAAATGATAAGAATTTTCTTTATGCAAAATCCCCCTTTGTTCTGTAAGGATTGGAAATGAAATGTTCTTTTAATCTCTTTTCAAAATTCTGACGAAGCAGGGAAAAATGCTTACTCCGTGACATATTAGAAAATATACACTGTTATTATTTATAGGTGGCTTTAACTGCAGGCCTGTTCGAAGTTATTCTGACTCATCAGGGGATATCGGCGCTTCAAATTATAAAAAACCCCGAATATTGACATTTTTCCCCTGGAATTTTTCAATCCCTTCTCCAGGGCTTTTTTCCGGCTTCCCCCTAAACTATCGGCAGGAATATTTTTATCCTGAAGTTCTGTCCCAAATTCCAGGAAACTGTCTTTAAACTCGCAGCTTCGGATCTTAAAATATGTGAAGTTTTGTTTCCCATATCACTTTTTTGTTTCTAATATTACTTTGCAATTATACTGGCATTGTGTTTCTCAAATAAATATATACGGATCACGTTTGTTTTTGTATGCGATAATTGTTTCTGGTGTTCAGGAAATTATTGGAGGGGAATAGTTGAATATCTGCAAAAAATTGGTTTTTATCAGCTTAGTCGTTATGATGCTGTTTTTAGGAATGGGGCTGGTTCCGGCGGCAGGAGCTGCTCAGGAGAACAAATCTCCCTGGAATGAAGACAGTGGAGAAAAGCCCGCTGATTCTTCCTCCTGGGAAGAATGGAAGCAAGCTCACACCGTGGAAGTAGAGGTGGAAACGGTTTACAAATACAAAAAAGACGGGCAGTTTGAAATTACCGAGACTTATTCCGGAGATAAACTTAAACAGAAATTCAAAGTCGATAAATTGACAAAAACAAAATCTTTTACCGTTCCTTCGGGGAAGCAGGTGGCGGTGAATACACGCGCAGGTCCTTTTGTGATGCAGCCGGGAGATCAAAAAGAGGTCGTGTCCGAAAAATCCGTGGTCCTGACAACTGCCGGTGACCCCTACGAATGGTGGCTGGCTTCTGATGGTGACTCTGGTTCTGTCTCTTATCCTCAGTGGACATGGTCAAAAGTCCTGTGGTTCTATGAACTTGAAGACCCGATAAACCTGGTCTGGGAGCAGAGTAACCTGAAAACAGTTAAAAGTGTAATCCTGAAGCAAAGGTGGACTGACAACCCCTCGGAATACACTCACTACCTCTCATACCCTGACGGAAGCTGGGTACGTGGGGACGGTATGGCCGACAGCAAGTACAGGGTGCTTGGGGGCTATCATATACGGCTCTGGGAGCTTCCGAACGGTGCGGTGGTAGCAAATGCCCACCAGGACGATGACATATTCATTATTCCCGGACATCAGGTGAAAGGGTACGAAAACGCTGAATACAAAGTTGCAGGGTTTTTCGGAACCGTACATGGAAGCTATTGGCTGGACAATGAATGCTACAATGGCTGCTATAATGCCTACAATAATGGATGGGCAACACTCTTCTGAGTTTCTGCCACACAGACCTTAAGCTCTTCTCAGATCCTATCCGTAAAAATTATTTTTGGTAGGGAAAACAGTATGAAACACGGGGTTTTCCTATCCCGCTTTCTTTTTTCCTTTTTACTTCTTGTTTTCCTTTTAATTTTTTTTAGAACTTTTCAGTAAATGCTTACACCCTTCACGCTGGGAAGTTTCAGGATATCGTCCACGAGATCGCCGGGGACTTTCTGGTCGGTGATGATGGTTAGCCGGGGGTTGTCGGTCAGGTAGGGGTCGTCGGAGACTGCCTGGCGGATGCTCACTTCGTGTCTTGAGATGAGGGTTGCAACTTCTGCAAGTATGCCCACATGTGCGGCGTCTTCGGGGATGATTATGATGACTCCGAGGTCCAGCGAGGGAGCAACGTCTCTTAAGAAGGGAATTGAATGGACGTTTTTGAAAATAGTGCTGAGCAGTTTGTCCGAGACGATGGTTTTTGTGGTTGCGTCAACCACTCTCCGGTCAACTCCTGCTTCTTTTGCAAGCTGGGTGTGCGCTATCTCGATACTTCCGGAAGTTACTTTGCCTTCTTCATTTACCTGGAAGCCGCGTTCGAATAAGAGTTTAAGCACCTTTGCCTGAGCCGGGTATTTTTCAAATTTTTTGAGTAATGTCTGCCACATATAAATTAGAGTTTAAATTGGGTTCTGGATATAAAGCTTACTGATGAATTTTTGGTCTGCGTTGATTGCTGGAAAGGCGAGGGTTTTTTCCGGGTGGACTTCCAGGTTATTTTCTTCTGAATTTACTGTTGAAATTTTGTGCCGGTTTTCCGCATAACAATTTCCTGCGTTAATTTGATGTAGCAGCAGGGTACTGTGAAGTGCAATATCTGTGAGGTGCAGTATGAAAGGTTCCAGTTCAGACAGCGGGCAAAAATCCAAAAAAAATTCCGGGAAAACAAAGTTCCAGCTCCTTTTGATCTCCGGCCTCAAAAAAGAAATCGAGGCAGCCCGCAGGCTTGACCCTGAAAAACTTGCAGCCGAAATTGAAAAAACAGGCTTTTCCTGCCGCCAGTGCGGGAAGTGCTGTAAGAGGGCTTTCGGGGACAACCGTGTCCTGGTAATTCCCCGGGAAACAGGGGAAATTCGGGAGTACAGCGGGCTGTCAAAGCTCGAAATTGCAGGCCCCCTTATCCCGGACGTTTTTGAATCCGGGTCTGAGGTTGATGAAGTTAAAGGTGCCCCTGAAGATGGTGTTTACGAGGGCGAAGAGGCAGAAAAATCTGCAGGCCAGGAGTTTGCGGAACAAGAGTCCGCAGGACATGAAAAATGTGGGGGCATCTCTGGTGATGCAGGCGGGAATTCCCTGCAGTTCCTGGAACTACTGGAAGAGGACGTCGACTCCGAAGGCAATATCCATGCCTTTGGCTGGATGCTCAGGCGAAAAAGGAACGGGGACTGTGTTTTTCTGGAGCAGGGGGCAAACAGGTGCAGGATCTACCCCGTGCGCCCGATGCTCTGCAGGACTTACCCTTTTTACATGGAAGACCTGAAGCTTTACACCTGTGAATGTGAAGGGCTGGGATACCCAATATCCAGAAAAGAGAGCCTGAAACTGGCTGAGGACCTGCTTTCCAGATACTTTGCCGAACTTGAAGACATGCTTGCTGTGTACGAAAAGTTTGAAAATTTCGAAAAAGGTGGTGGCGGCCTGGAGCTCGCAAAGAAAAATGCGGCAAAAGGTGCTTTTGCCTTTATTGTCCATGACAGCAGCGGGGTTTCAAAGATCCCCTGGAAAATTCCGGAATATGATTGAACTTTCTATGTGATTGCGTTTTCTCTTACTTCTCATTTTATTTCTATCTCTCTTTTCTTCCCTTCCTCTTTTCTCCCGATTATCTCCTTTTCTTCCCCTTTTTATCTTCTTTATTTGTGCTTTTTCGGACATTTCTGGGCACTTCTGGGCACTTCTGTACAAAGTTTCTCTTCACAGTCCATCTCCGAACCATCAATTAAATTTATTTATTATAAAGCGTAGTATTCCCCATGACCGGGATGTCTGGTAGTGATGAACGTCCGATGACTGTTTCGGAGAAGATATTTTCGAAAGCCTCCGGGAAATCCGTAAAGGCCGGGGATTTTGTACTGGCAAATATAGACCTGGCAATGACGCATGACATTACAGGTCCGCTGGCGATCCAGGGCTTTTACGAGATTATGAACGACCAGGAAGAGAAAACAGTCTGGGACCCCAGCAAGATTGTAATCGTATTTGACCACCAGGTCCCTGCGGATTCCATCCACGCCGCGCAGAACCATATCATGTTAAGGGAGTTCGCGGAAGAGCAGGGCATTTTAAATTATGACGTTTATGAAGGGGTCTGCCACCAGGTCCTGCCCGAAAAAGGGCACGTGATGCCTGGAGACCTTATCGTGGGATCGGACTCTCACACCTGTGCTTACGGGTCTTTAGGGGCGTTTTCTACCGGCATAGGCTCAACCGACATGGCAGCCGTCTTTGCCACGGGGAAACTCTGGTTCAGGGTGCCTGAAACCTTCCGCTTTGAAATCAAAGGGAAGTTGCCTGAGCGTGTTTATTCCAAGGACCTTATCCTCCACCTTATCGGGGACGTCGGAGTAGAAGGAGTCAGGTATATGGCTGCCGAATTCGGAGGTCCCGCCGTCCGTTCCCTTTCCATTCCCGAGCGTATGACCATGTCCAACATGGCAATCGAGATGGGCGGAAAGGCAGGTATCATCGAGGCGGACGAGGTAACAGCCGCATATCTGAAAGAGCGCATTCCAGACTACGAGTTTGACCCGTACTGGAAGTCTGACGAGGACGCAGCGTACTTCGATGTAAGGCATTACGACATCTCGGACCTGGAACCCCAGGTTGCCTGCCCTCACAACGTGGACAACGTAAAGCCCGTTTCCGAAGTCGAGGGCACGAAAGTCGACCAGATTTTCATGGGCTCCTGTACGAACGGCAGGTTTGAGGACATCAAGATCCTGGCTGATATCATGGGAGACGAGCCCGTGGCAAAGGGACTGCGTCTTCTGGTAGTCCCTGCTTCAAGGACCGAATACATGAAACTGATGAAAGCCGGCTACATCGAAAAGCTCATGGAAGCCGGGGCAATCGTTGAATCCCCCTGTTGTGGACCCTGTATGGGTGGCTCTTTCGGCCTCCTCGGTGCAGGAGAAGTGGGCCTGGCAACCTCCAACCGCAACTTCAAAGGCAGGGAGGGTAGTGCCGAATCCTTCGTATATCTCTGTTCCCCGGCAACAGCGGGAGCATCCGCCCTTACCGGAGAAATTACCGATCCGAGAAAGGTCTGAAAACCTTTCTCACTCATTTGTTTTCAATCAATTCCCATTTAATTTCCATTTCCATTTGTTTCAGTTAGTTTCCATTAATTTCCAATTATCGATATTTTTACAATTCTTGAACAGGTGTTAGAATGCTGGATGCCGACTTATCAATTTTAAACAGAGTGTATGATATTATCCTGGACCGAAAAATGAACTATGACGAATGTTCATACGTCTGTAAACTTTTGAACCACCGCAAGGGTATGAACAAAATCCTTGAAAAAGTAGGGGAGGAGTCCATTGAAACGATCCTGGCGGTTCGAAATAATGACCATGAAGAGATCGTTTCGGAAACTTCAGACCTGATTTTCCATCTTCTGGTGATGCTTGCGGCAAATGACATCACTCTGGATGAAATTGCAGCCGAGCTTAGCGCCCGCCATGAAAGTATGAAAAGGGATTGAAAAGAGGAATTGAAAAGAGGAATTGAAAAGAGGAATTGAGTTAAGGGCTCACGGCCCCAATCTATTACCGGATATACTTACTGATTCCGGATACCTTCGGGCCGGAGATTTCTCCTGCAAAATTTCCTACTTTTTTTTCATTACTGAACTTTTCAATAAACTGCGAGTTCGTTAAGCACGTCGGTTTTTGAGAGGGTTCCTTTGGGTACCCCGTTTATGGTGACAACCAGTCTTCCTACGTTGTATTTGTGGAAGAGTTTCACGACGTCGTAGAGCTGCATGTCTCCGTCTACGGTGATCAGCTCTTTTGTCATGATGTCCTTTATTTTTATGTTGAGTTTGCCCTGGGCAATGGCATGGGCGATGTCGGTGTATGTTACAATCCCGACAATTTTCCCTTTGTCATCTACTGGGGCACCGTGGACGTTGTTGCGGATAAAAAGCCTGGTTGCTTCCTGGATGCTGGCGTTCACGTTCACGAGCATGGGCGGGTATTTCATGTAGTGTTTGACCTGCTTTTTCGGAAGGGAGATCATTTCGTTGATGTTGAAAAGAATGGAATTGTTAGTGTCATCTCTCCCTGTGACTTCCCCCCGGATGATCAGCCGGTTTACAGGAGTCGGGCCTACCTGGATCTTATCGTCGAGTATGAAGTCCTTGGTGTTCCCGAGCACCCTGATTACCCCGTTACACATGTCAGGGCTGCGGACTGTCGTAAAGCTGATCTCGGCAGCAGTCGCCCCGTTAACGATAACGTTGTTTTTGTAGATCGGGACTACGGATTCATGTTTCAACTGCTGGATCCTCAGGGCACCGTATGCTGCTCCCATGGGTTTATACCCTCCTTTCGGTCCGGGTACCCCTTCTACCAGACCTAAGGCTTTTAAAAGCTGCATCTGGTTGCGGATGGTCCCCGGGTTGCGCTGTATGACCTCGGCGATTTCTTCCCCTTTGATCGCCCGGTCTTTCTGCCGCTGGAGATTGAGTAACGCAATTATAATATCTTTTTGAATAGGTGTGAGTTCCATACAACCACCATCAATTTCATATACATGTATTCTATTGATGTATAGCGCTATATACACCGATAATAATGTGCAACATGACGATTTGCCATAATTAATTATTATAAATTCCTATTACAAATTACAATTACAAATATAAAAAGAGTCCGGTCCTGCTTTGAGTATTCAACAGATTACGGGCTATATCTACAGTTTGTTGCTTCAATTTGTAATTACAAATATATAAAAAATGGCGGTAATGTCATTAAACGTTCATTGGTTGGTCCCCACAGATCAAATATAGTTTATATGTCTACAGTTTGTGCCCGGGTCTTTTGCCTGAGCCTTCTGATGCTGCGGCAAGTAATAGCCTAATCTTTAAGTATGGTTTTTCGGGTAGTTTCTTCCGGCACACTTAAAAGCCTGGAAAAACCTTCCTGAGTAAATTTTACCGGGCTCAGGACAGCCTGAAGAAGTACCCAGTCCATAGAGCCTTTAAGCTATAGTGCCTTTTAAGCCATGGTGCCTTTAAGATATTGAACTTTTAAGTTTTTGAGCCTTTGAACGGCCCTGAGAAGGGTTTTTCCGCAAGAAGCCAGTAGAAGAGCGTCTATTAAAGAGTCTGAAAAGTATGATATTCGAGAAAATTCACACAGTTCCCACTTCCGAGGAATTAATCAATAAATCCTTCAGAAGGGCTTCCAGGGCAATGTCCGGGAAAACCATTGACGGCAGAGATAGCCGAATCAGTGCAAATGAATCCATGCTGCTGACAGCAGCAAACATTTTGTCCGATAACCTCGCAAATATTGTCCGGCGTTTCCCAACTTTTGAAAACCTTCCCCGTTTCTATTACGAAATCACGGATATCCTGGTAGGGGTGGACCAGCTCAGGATGTCCCTGGGTTCCGTAGAGTGGGCCAGCCAGAAAATCCACGGGCTTGCCAGGTCTTATGTCGGGAAGATAAGGGTTGCCGACAATCCCGACACTGTCCGGAAAGAAGCTTTCGGGAGGCTGGCTTCGATTATCAAGTCCATTAACAAGGACCTCCTCTTCCTGAACAAGGCGAGAAACATCCTGAGGAAGCTTCCTGAAGTCCAGGACGAGCCCACACTCGTGGTTGCAGGCTACCCGAACGTAGGAAAGTCCAGTTTTGTTTCGAAAGTTACCGGGGCAACCCCGGAAGTCGCTTCCTATCCCTTCACCACAAAAGGGGTCAGCATAGGGCACTTCACGCGGGAAGGAGTCCGCTACCAGGTCATGGACACTCCGGGTCTCCTGGACCGGCCAATGTCCGAGCGAAACGACATCGAACGCCAGGCAATTACTGCAATCAGCTACCTGGATGCAGTTGTCATGTTCATCATGGACCCCAGTGAAAGCTGCGGGTACGAGATCAAAGACCAGAGGCATCTCCTTGAAGAAATTAAGGAAAACTTTGACCTCCCCGTACTGGTAGTTTCAAATAAGGCGGACAGGCCGGAATTCCAGAAGCTTGAAGAAGTCGAAATGAACATCTCCGCCATTACAGGGGAAGGGATTGAAGAGGTAGTTGAAAGACTGGTCGGAATGATTGAAGAAAAGCGCCTTCAATCTTTAGAAGAGTCTGAAGAAGAGTCCGATGAGGAGTTCATTCTCTGATTCCTTATCCGACCTGTATTTAGTTTCGGAATTTCTTTTAGCTATAAGCTGCTTCATTCAGGACTTATTTCAGCTGGAATCTGATTTTAGCTGAAATCTGATTTTAGCTGAAATCCAATTTTAGATATTCTTGTGGCTGTTCAGAGTATCCTGAACTGCATTAGCAGGGCTAGGGCAATAAGGATAAGCCCTGTCACCAGCCTGATTTCGACTCTCCTTTTTTCCCTGAATTCCGTGACTGTTTCCGGGCTCATACCGATGGTTAGCAGTATTCCCAGGCCAATTACCGGGAGCACCAGGCCAAGGTTGTAGATTGCAAGGTAGAATGCTCCTTCGAGCATGCCGGTTTTCGTGACCAGCATGTTCAGGATGGAGAGGTAGATTGCTCCCACGCAGGGAGCTTTGACCAGCGAAAACATCCCTCCGGCCAGGAAAGAAAGGAGCAGGAGGTTCTTTTTCCCGATCCTTTCCATGAAATTTTTCAGGGCCCTCGGGGTCTTGAAGGTTGATTTTGCATCCACTTTGAGCCTGTATGCATCGTAGATATGCCAGAGCCCTACAATCCCGGTCATCAGTGCCAGGAAAGTCGTGACAGTCTCCCTGATTCTCGGGATGAAACTGACCGTGCCCAGGATGCTAATCCCGGCAACCATATACATTACAAAGATCCCTGCAGAAAAGCCGGCTGTGATCTTGAGCATCTCCCTTTTTCCTCCCTGCTGGGAAAGGGTGATCGAGGCCAGAAAAGCCATTACAGCGAGGAGGCAGGGGTTGAAACCCGCAAGGATGCCTGCGGCAAGGATGAAGAAAGGATTCATTTTCTCCCCGTTCAGCTCCTCCGGGGTTTCATTGTTAGTTTCATTGTTATAATCCGAACTTTCTCCTGCAGGAGGCTCGCCTGCAGGAAAGGGCGGAAGGGTGGAGTTTTCGATTGCTTCCTCAAGCAGGGTTTTGAGAATTGTCTCGTTTCCTTCGTAGTCCCGGTAAGTGATTACCGTACTTCGGTTGACGACGATGGTGGGGACGGTAGTTATCCTGTATTCTTTCATGCGGGTATAGGAACTCATTATTTCGTAAATAGAAAAATTGGCATCAGGGTAGCTCTTAACGACCTGGCCTACCACGGGCAGGGCCTGCTGGCATTTCAGGCAGCCTTCTTCGTAGAAATACTCCACTGAAACGGTCTCGTTTCCGGCAGCATAAGCGGGTGCAGGGCTAAAGGACAGAAGGCCGATCAGTAATAAGAGGCATATTTTCAGCCCCGGTTTTATATCAATGGCATGCCGTTGAGGAGCAGGTAGCTTTTTCATAGCCGCTTTCCGAGGTGATTTTTGTGGATACATCCAGGAGCTCCCCCGTATCTGCGGACACATAGCCTTCGATTACGTAGAGGCTGTTCACCCCTGCGCAGGCACAGTTCCTTTCCATGATCTCGACTTTCCAGACATTTTCTCCCTCCTGGGTTGCAGTCCCATTCAGATCGTATGTACTGTGGCAGATGAGGGTGGCCCTGAAAACCCTCCATTCCGGAACCCTGAAGTTCTCCGAGATGTACGCGGAAGCATTGGAGTCGTTGACAACTGTTTGAATTGCCCGGGAAGCACTGACGTTCAGGTCCGGGGCGGCCTCGTCTTCTTCCTGTCCCAAAAAAGTATGGACTGGAAAGATGTTCCATAATATGATAATGACGAGAACAGCTGCCGTAAAAACAGCAAAGAGTTCGCTGCTTTTCATGGTGTACTATTTGGAAGTACTTGATTTAACTTTTTTTAAATTGAAACGTGTGAAGAAAAAAGTGGTAAAAGTGGTAAAAGTGGTAAAAGTGGTAAAAGTGGTAAAAGTGGTAAAAGTGGTAAAAGTGGTAAAAGTGGTAAAAGTGATAAAAGTGATGAAAGTGATGAAAGTGATGAAAGTGATGAAAGTGAAAAATAATGCTTAAAAGGAGGGGAGAGAAGGTTTTTATCCCCTGCTTTGAACTTAAGGGTTTTTAAAGTACTTTTTCCATGATGCCGAGTGCCTTTTCTATATTTTCCATGGAAGCTGCATAGGAAAGCCTTATGTACCCGTTGCCTCCGCTGCCAAAAGCCGTTCCCGGGACGACGACCACGCCGTTCGAGATGAACCTTGAGGCAACTTCTGCAGAGTTTGAAACTTTCGGGAAGGCGTAGAAAGCCCCTTTGGGGGTAGGGCATTCCATTCCAAGGTCGTTGAGGCCATTTACCAGCACGTCCCTGCGCTTCCTGAATTCTTCGCGCATGGTGTTTACCGAGTCTTTCGGGCCGGCAACGGCGGCATAGGCGGCTTTCTGGGCGACCGAGTTGGCGCAGGCCTGGATGTACTGGTGGACTTTGAGCATCTGGTCCGTGTACTCCTTTCTGGCTGCCACATAGCCGAGTCTCCAGCCGGTCATGGCATAGCTCTTGGAGGTGGCGTTCACGGTGATGACGTTGTCCGAGTAGCTGGCAGGGCTTACGTGTTCCCCTTCGTAGATGAAGTATTCGTAGACCTCATCGGAGATGATGGTGATGTTATAGTCGTCGGCAATTTCGGCAAGAGCTTTGATGTCGGCTTTGCTCGTCACGGCTCCGGTGGGGTTCGAGGGGGAATTCAGGATCAGGGCCCTGGTCTTCGGGTTGATCTTCTCGAGCACGCTTTCGGGTTTCATGGTGAGATCTTCCGAGAGGGGCACGCTTACTGTCTTGCCGTTCAGGATTTCGACAAGGGCATTGTAGGAAACGAAACCGGGATTCGAGATCAGAACTTCGTCCCCCGGGTTCAGGAGGGCGGCAAGGGCAATACTAAGGGCTTCCGACGCTCCTGAGGTGACAATAATTTCCTGGGGGGAGACTGAAAACCCGTTTTCCTCTTCGAATTTCCTGCTAAGGGCTTCCCTGAGTTCCGGAATTCCCGGGCCCACGGTGTAACCGGTAAAACCTTCGCTTATGGCTTTAATCGCCGCCTCTTTGATATGTGCCGGGGTGTCAAAGTCCGGCTGCCCGAGCCCGAGATTTATGGCGTCCGAGCCGGCGGCTTCGAAGATCTTCCTGATTCCCGATGTGTCTATCCTGAGTACATTCTCTGAAAACTTCATGTCCTTCATCTTAAAACCCTCTTGCTCCAATTCCCTGCCAGGGCAAATTTAGGCGAAACGCTACCTCGGAATGCGGGTATTGGCCGATTTCAGAATTTTATTCGATGTTCGTGTGCCTGGACTTGAGCTCGGCTTCGGATGCTCCGGTAAGCGTAATCAGCTGGGCGATTACCGAGTCCAGGAATACAAGTGAGGTAATCTCGAAAGCCGTCCCGAGAGGTGGCAGGTTCTTGTAGTCTCCTCGCATGTTCCTCTCAAGGTAGCCCCCGGCGTCAAGGTCGTCTTTGGTTTTGCTCGGGAGGACCATGGCTATATCCGAGATCCTACCGAGGGTTGACTCCTTTTTAGAGGTGACCGTTATCAGGGTGGAACCTATGTCCTTTACGATCTTCCCCAGGTTGGCGATGGAACGGGTTTCCCCGGAGCCTGAAATGGCAATCACGACATCTTTTTCCTGGACAGCAGGGGTTGTGGTTTCTCCAACCACATAGACGGTAAACCCGAGGTGCATGAGGCGCATGGCAAATGCCTTGGCAACAAGCCCTGACCTGCCTGCTCCCATCAGGAAGATCCTCTCGGCATCGAGGGTCTTCTGAAGCATTCCCTTTATGGCTTCATTTTCAAGCCTGTTAATTACGTCATTTAGCTGATCCACTATCAGTCTCATCGATAATATTACGTCTTCGCAGTCTGTAACCTGACAGTCTGTCATATGAGTTCTCCAAAAAAATGTTGGGTAAAGTCCCGATTATTTTTTAAGTATATCTTTGATTGTTTAGCGCTTGATTTAGCACTTAATTTAGCACTTGATTTAGCACTTGATTTAGCGGCTTGATTAACGGTTTCCTTCAAATAATTAACGTTCCTCAAAAAGTCCATTAAGCATTATTCCGGTAAGAAGCATTATTCTGGTAGGAAATTTATCTGCCATTAAATCCCTAAACGGGTTGTAAGTTATAAAAGTTTCGTAACCTATGTACGGTCTTTCAAAGAGACGTACAAAACAACGTACTTTTAAAATCCTTTGACATGTCAGTCCTGACTGCAGGTTCCTGGCTTATTGAACCGGTTAATTTGCCGTACCTTCTTTTCCTTCCTTATAATTGATGGTTTTTAGTTCCCAGTTTTCGATACTGGATCTCAGTTCCTGGTATAGCCGTTGAATATCCGAGTCGTTTCCGTTCCAGTAGAAGTCTTTGTGGACGTCTCCTCTCCGGAGTTGTTCAAGAATGAATTTGGATAGGTGGAACAGGGCTTTTTTGCTGGAAAAAGGGATGCTGTAGTTTACCCTGTACCCACCTGTGGTTTTCCCATAGGAGACCAGGGTGTACCCCTTGCTTTCGTATTCCGTGATCTCCTCAAAATCACAGATTACCTCAAATTCGTGGACTGTTGACGGGTCCACTTTAGATATTCCTATGAGTACCTGCGCGATGATGTAATCGGGAACCTTTCTTCCGAACCATACGGCGATTTTACCGTAGGTACATATCACATCGACATCATTCCTGCCCATTTCAAAGGATCCGAGGGATTGGGGAGGGGATATTCTTAGTTCCAAATCTTGGCTCTTATGGGCGCACATTGTTTCCACTTCATTTATTTACTTGCAGAGACAAGTGCACTGATCAGATTCCGGTCCTTCTTGAGGGTCTTGAGCTGGTTTGCAGGGCCTATCACTGTAAGCCTTTTATTACCCTGTTTTTTGAAGATCTTACCAAGGATGGAGGCTTCCCCATTTGAGGGATAGCTTTGCATCTCGATACCTGAAAACTCATCCGGCTGGATAGCAGACATTGTCACTTCAATGAGCTTTGCTTCTTCCATTGGGTTTAAGCCTTTTTCAAGCACGAGGATTTTTCCCTTTCTTACTTCGTCGATTATGTAGCGGACTTTTTCCATCGAAGCCATCTGGGAAATCTTGGCTTCGGATATAAGGTCCATTTGAATTCCCTGCATATCGATCACCCGAACTGTTTTGCCAGAGCTTCGTAAAAAGAGTCCATCCCGACTCCGTCAAGGGCTGAAATCGGTACCATGGGGTGCTGGGGGAAAGCTTCCTTTATGACTCCCGGATCAGCTTCCGGAAGGTCTACCTTATTTGCAACGATAAGGAGCGGAAGGTTCCTGGCTTCCATATTTCCGATTACCGTGACATTGACCTGTGTGTACGGGTTTTCCGTGGAGTCCATAACAAGGATCACGCCGTCCAGGTCTTCGAGCCACTTTACTGCTTCGATAACACCTTCCGTTGCTTCCTTGGATCTCTTCTTCGATTCGGAATCACTCATCCCCTGTCCCATGAAGTCATGGAAATCTATTTTTGTCGCAAGTCCGGGGGTGTCCACGATATCCAGGCTGATCGTATGCCCTTTAGATTCGATGGAAACCTCATTACGGCGTTTTGCGTGCCTTGTTTCGTGTGCGATGTGGGACACCGAACCCATGGTTTCTTCGTTTCCTACCCAGTCCCGGAGGATTCTATTGCTAAGGGTCGTTTTGCCGGCATTGGGGGGTCCGTAAATTCCTATGCATGCGCCCTTTTTCTTGAACAATTTGTCAAATATTCTTGAAAAGCTTATCTTAAATCGTTTTATCATACTCATCGCTTCCCTCCCTTGGGAACAGCATAAACACCAAAGGATTTTCAGATTGCTTTCCTGATAGGGTAACTGGTGTTTTTCATAATTTTTCTATCTTAATTGGCCCTTGTATATAAATAATTTTCATTTGTTAAACCCCGGGTACCGGAGAAGCTGAAAAGGGTAGATTTTTCCTAAGGTATTCTACTCTGAACCTATATATATTATTGAAACTTTAACTCCTGCTTCCCCGAGGAGGTAAGTGTATCCGGGGAAAATGCATCCCGGAGTATATATAAATATTCCTGTACAGCTTCCGGTTCCCTTGAATGCGATCATTGAAGGGCCTTACTCATACAGAAAATTTCTGATCACATGAAATTTTTTCTTATTACGCGAAATTTTTTCGGTGTGTAATAATGTTCAGTACTTTCCTTTATATAAGTTCCTATTTTTTGGGGTTTTTTGAAACCCCTTACTTTTTCCGAGAGGGTAGTTTACTTGCTGTTGATTGCGGAATTTATGGCTATTTCGGCTATGTTCTTGCCGTAGTCCCCTATCCTGGTGAGACTGTCCACAACCGTTCTGAGGTAGACCATGGTTTCATGGGATTCGAGTTTGAGGATGGATGCATCCAGGTCTTTTGCCTGGTCACGGAGGATTTCGTCGCTGTCTATTACCCTGTTTGCAAGGGCCGTGTCCGCGTTAAAAAGAGCGTCAATTGCCTGTTTGACGAGTTCCATTGAAGCGACGCTGAGGTCCTCTACTCCTCCCATCACATCGGATTGAATGGGAGTTTCCAGTTTTGAGGCAACGTTTGCTATCCTCTGGGAGTGGTCCCCTATACGCTCCAGGGGACTTGCCGCCATCCTGAAGTCGTGGTATTCCTCGATACTTGTTTCCGAAGGATAAGGTATCTTCGAGCCGCAGAGGACAGACCTGAATTGTTTTGAGATCAGGAGATACAGCCTGTCAACTTCGTCGTCCCTGAGGCTGACATCAAGGGCCAGGTCGTGGTCAATGTTTTTGAGTGCCCTTATTGCATCCTTTTGCATGGAACTTGAGATCAGGTACATCCGGTGTATCCCTTTCTTGATTGGGAGTTCGTTGGGGTTCAGGAGGTCCTGGATGACCAGGCAGTTTGAACTCTCTTCAATGATTTCAGGGCCTATCAGTTTATAGCAGACTTTTCGGATGATCTGCTTCTGTTTGGAAAGAATCCGTTTCGATACGAACTCCATTCTGTCGTATCCGTAGATATAGGCGGCAATAATGTCTCTTTCCAGGGCCTGCCCTTCACAGCCGGTGACATCAATCCTTTTCGTTTTAATCGTGCGGCCTTCGAGGATAGGGTCGATTACCAGTTTCCCGTCAGGCTGGGCCTGGATAGAAACCCGCACCCCGGTCTTGATCCCTACCTTTTCGGCCCATGGTTTGGGTAAGGAAATTATATATGTGGACCCGCCGGTCTGTTGAACTTTCCTTGTCTCTATATCTATTCCTCTTTTTTAGATCATTAGGGGTTTATGGTTATTGATTGCTACATACTAACTAATTATGGCATATATCCTTTAGTATTAAAATAAGTCTCTGTTAAATATATAGAATTTCCATGTGCTATGTATATATTTAAAACAATGCTATTTTTTATGGTTTAGTCTCTTGAAATTTTTGGTCTTTAAACGTTCCAGGCCTGAGGCAAAAAATATTAACTAACAGTGCATCTGGGGGGTGATGACGTTTGAAGGGTATGCCTGTGCTTCCGGGGCAGGAACCATCATAAACGCGATTGCCACCTGGAAAGGTTCGGCATTCGGGATAGACTTGAAGACTTTTGCAGAAGTGGAACTTTCGGAAGGTAAACCCGGGATTTCCGGCTCAATAGAGGAATTGCCTGAGGGAGACACCAGGCTTATCGAACGCTGCGTTGAGATGGTCCTGGGGCAGTTCGAGCTTGAACTCGGGGGTACCGTGAGGACCCGGAGTGAAGTCCCTCTCGCAGGGGGGCTCAAGAGCAGCAGTGCAGCGGCAAACGCGGCTGTCCTTGCAACCCTGAGGGCAATTGACAAAACTCTCCCCCCGCTTGATATTGTGAAACTGGGGGTCAGGGCTGCAAAAGATGTAGGGGTTACGGTCACAGGAGCTTTTGATGATGCGTGTGCCTCCTTTTTCGGGGGAGTCGTGCTGACCGACAACAGGCAGATGGAGCTGGTACGAAGGGAAGAGTACGAGTCAAAGGTCCTGATATTTGCCCCTGATAAGAAAGCCTTCAGTGCGGAGACTGATGTGAAGCGTTCCCGCCTGATCGCCCCCTATGTGGAAATGGCATACGACCTTGCTCTCGGGGGTGACTATGAGAGGGCAATGACCCTTAACGGTTTTCTTTACTGCGGGGCGCTTGGGTTTGATACCGAATACATGCTCAGAGCCCTGGAATGTGGTGTAAGGGGCGTAAGCCTTTCCGGGACAGGACCTTCCTACGCCGCCCTGGTCAGCTCCGGGGAACTGAAGGAAGTCAGGAGTGCCTGGGAAAGTTGCGGGCTTGAAGGCCGGGTCATAGAAACCACTATAAATAACAGGGACGCAATATCTTTAAGCAGCGAGGGATCCATTTGAGCGAACTTGAAGTTGTCCGTAAGGAAATAGAAGAAATCGACAGGGAAATCCTGGCCCTGATTAGCAGAAGGGTCAACCTTGCCGAAAAGGTCCTGGAATCAAAAAGAATAAATGGGACCTCCATAAATGACCGTACGCAAAACGAGGTTGTAATCAACCGGGCCGTGAGCGCTGCCACAGAACTTAACCTCGACGTGGGATTCGTAAAAAATATTTTCGATATCCTGATCCGGATGAGTATCGAGCGCCAGGAAGAGTTAAGCGGTAAGGGGAACCTTCCCTGAAGCGGTTTTCAAAGGAGTCAAAAATGGCAGACATTTCACTGATAATGGGTTCTGAATCTGACCGGGCAATCGCCAACCGTGCGATTTCGGTTCTTGAAAAAAGCGATTACACATACGAAGTAAGGGTAATTTCCGCCCACCGTAACCCGGATGAGCTTGACAGATACGTTGTGGGCTCAGATGCAAAGGTCTTTATCACCATAGCAGGCTTATCGGCTGCCCTCCCAGGGGTCGTTGCTTCTAAAACCAAAAAGCCGGTCATAGGTGTCCCCGTAAGCGCAAAGCTTGGGGGTCTTGATGCCCTTCTCTCCATAGCCCAGATGCCTCCAGGGGTGCCTGTAGCAAGTGTGGGAGTCGATAACGGGGCAAACGGCGCGCACCTTGCCTTAAGGATCCTCGATTTGACGAAAAAGGAATAATTTGACACGGATTCTGAACCTGCAAATATTCCATTTCTTCTCATTCATTTTCCCTTTTTTGTTGAAAACAGGATTTGTTGAATACAGGATATGTTGAAAACAGGATTTGATGGACGCAAAATCTGTTAGATATAGAGCTTTGTTAGAAATAGAGCTTTGTTAGATATAGAGCTTTGTTAGAAATAGAGCTTTGTTAGAAATAGAGCTTTGTTAGAAATAGAGCTTTGTTAGAAATAGAGCTTTGTTAGAAATAGAGCTTTGTTAGAAATAGAGCTTTGTTAGAAATAGAGCTTTGTTAGAATGGATTTTGGGGGGTGGGCATCTGAATTTTGGAAGTAGTGGGTGGGAATAGGGGGGTAAAGAGTTGGTTGAGATTTACAACGAGAAAAGATTTTTCTCAGATGCCCTACTTATAAATTATCGCTTACAATATATATAAACAGGCTTATACTGCCACATCTCTGCTATTTTTTGCAGTACTTTTATTTTTTTAATAAGATCTTCTCACTTTGAGAAGTTAGGTCCTGAATTATGCCGGTATAGGCTTATTGATGAAATATTGAATTTGAAATCCTCAAAGCTGGAGCCCGTAAATCCTCAAAGCTGTAAATCGGAGGATACAAAAGCTGGAAATTTCAGTTCTTCCAAAATCGAAGCTTATGGCTTGAATAAAATAAAAAATTGAAAAAATAGGTGAAAGAATGTGGTCTGAACAGGCATCTGATCAGGAAGATATTCTGGAGAAGGGGTATCTGGCGGAATTCAGACTTCTCAGATGCCATATTAATATATGTTTCTATATTATATATATTTACTGTTATATTGTGTAAAGTTGGCGGAGAGGGTGCTGTTAGCCAGAAAAAGGCAGGCTTAAATGGCTCTCAGGTGTTTTTATGCTGCTGATGAAAGGACGCAGAGCTAAACAGGGGCTTTTTCCGTAGAAATAATGTGAAGGATCTGAATTATGTGAAGGTTTGAATCATATGGGGGACGTATCCGGGTTTAAATCAAAAATAGGGGTACTTTCGTTTTTCGTCATAAAACACCTTCCTGGGGCTTCTTAGGGTGCAGGGCATGTGTCTCGGAAGCGAATATTTAGAAGAACCCGGGCGTAGATTTGGGGTTTGACCCGGGGGTTTCCGGGCTTCTGGAAGGGATGATTGAAATCAGGTCTTGTCGACAAGTTTTGCTTCAATGATGTTCAGGGTTCCCTGGTCTCCCAGCCATTCGATTTCGCTTCTTACGATTTCGATGCGCTTTTTGTAGAAGGGGGCGTCCAGGACGACGGTTTCGTATTCTCCGCCTTCCCCCGCCATGTGGACCATGCGCCTGCGGTTCAGGGCTTTAAGCTGTTCGATGGAGGTGCTGTTTATCGGCCTGCCCAGCCAGGACTCGTCCATCCCGTCGGCTGCGACCCGGACAATCCGAACGTCAAGCACTTTGGCCATTTCCTGGAGCAGTTCTTCAGGGTCCCGGTGCCAGAGGGGGGAGTAGACCTCAAGGCCCAGGGAGTCGCAGATCTTCTGCACCCTGTTTGCCTGGTACTGGGACTCGATGGCGCCGACGGTTACTCCATCAACGTCAACTTTCTTCAGGGCAAGGGTAAGATCGTCGAGTTCAAGCTCTTTTATCCCACTGGACTCCTGCTGGATGAGCGGAATTTCGGAGGCTTCGGAGATAAGTTCCACCATGTGCAGGTTGATGGAATGGTACATATAGGAGTCGTCCCTGGCAGGGATGATATTTATGAGGTCGGTGACCTCATGCCCTGCTTCGAGAGCTTTTTGAATGGCGAAGATCGAGTCCTTGCCACCGGAAACCAGTGCTGCGAATTTCATCTGCATCCCCATTTTATTTTTTTCATTATATTCTTTGTATTAATAATTCGATTAATAATTCTATTTTTTGAGTTGTGTCCGTTGGACCTTTATAAGGTCCCTCTTCTTAAGGGGGCTTTGATAAGTCCTTTGAAATTATATATACGTGTTTAGAAGGGTTTTTTTAAGTTTTTTAAGGGTCCTTTAAAGCGATTTTTAAGGGGTCCTTTTAGGTGGCTGTTTTTCAGATTTGGCTTTTTCAGGTTTTTTCCAGTTTCCCGAAATGGGCTTCGTAGCGGGCCTGCATTTTTTCCCAGGTTGGGAGTTCGGTCTGGGGGCCCCGGGTCTCCACGGCATAGGATGCCACGGTTGCCCCTATTTTTCCGCAGGTGGGTAGCTGATATCCCCTGGTGTAGGCAAGCAGGAACCCTGCCCTGTAGGCATCTCCAGCTCCTGTGGGGTCCAGGGCCGTAACGGGGACGACCGGAACCGGGTATTCTTCGGCTTCGGTATAGATGCGGCTGCCCTCTGCATCATAGGTGATCACGATGGTAGCGATCATGTTTTTGAGTTCGGAGAAGCTTTTTCCGGTCATCTCGGAGACTCTTTTGATCTCATGCCGGTTTGCAAAGAGGATATCGGTATTTGCGAGGATAGTTTCCAGGTTTTCTTTAGAATAGGTGACCAGGTCCTGTCCGGGGTCAAAGGAAACGAAACCTGCGATTTTTGCCATTTTCGCGTTATAGACGGAATCTGCTGTCGCAAGGTGTACGAAATCCACGGGTCCGGGTTCGAGTTCCTTGAATTTCGAGGAAGCTCCCCAGTAAAAGTAGGTAGCCTGGTCGTCTTCCCTGTCGTTGAAAATGAAGGCTTTGGACAGCTTCTGGTTCTCGAGCCGATAGAGGTGTGAGAGGTCAACGCCGGCGTCTTTCAGGTGCTTTTCGTATCCCGAACTTTCAAAATCCGCTCCAACCGGGGAGATGAGCTGGCATTTTCCCCCAAGCCTTGCAATGGCGACCGCGATGTTAGCAGCCCCTCCTCCGGGGTGTTCCTCGTAATCTGTAACCGGAGATGACTCGTTTTTTCCTGCTATCCTTTCAACGTCTACGATGTAGTCCAGGGCAGTGTGCCCGACCACGGAAATCACTCTATCCATGTAGCTGTCCTCATTTTAAGTGGGTTATGGGCGCCACCCCTTCTTTTTTTGCCCGGCTAAATCTCAAAAGGTGAATTGCAGGGAATAAAGCATACATTCCTTAAAAGATAAAAATTACTTAGCTTAGTTACTAAGTTTTGTTACTTAGCTTAATTGCTAAGTTTAACTACATTTAATTAATTAGCTTAATTCCCTGTTTGGTTACTTAGCTTAATTGCTAAGTTTAGTTACTAAGTTTTAATTAGCTTAATCTCACTAAGACTCTCTGCTAATTAATGCCCGGTCTTAAGTTTTAAATCCTCGGAAACCTGTGCCGGAGCAAGTGCAGAGCCAGCTGTATGCTGGCTGTTTATCTCTACTCAGTATGCGGGTTTCCGGAGAATGAATTATTTCAAGCCTGCTTTTTCGGCATTTCTTCCTTTTCTGAGGACCTTTCGAATTCCGTAACTTCGACTACGTTCAGGGGGATGTCTCTGAGAGACTTTCCGATCACGGACTTTGCAATCCTTTCTGCATGTTCCGCAGATTCTGCGTCAAATACCTTCATCTCAAAAACAAGTCCAACGAGGGCGGTGTTTGCCGCTATGAATACACTGCCGAAAGGCTCGTTACATGCTGGGCAGTAGGTGGTTCCCACGTCGACCTCTACAAAATCCAGTTTGGGGTTCAGGCGCTTTCCAGCTTCTGAAATCGCAACCCCGATTGCGTCATCAGCCGTTTTTACATCTCTAACCAACCAAGCTGCTTCAAGTACCACATGAAAGTTCTTCATTAATGTCACCGTAATTATCCGTTTAAACGTTTTTCTTATAAAATTTCTCTTTAAATGTTTTCTCTTCAATAATTTCTGTCCAAAAATATCCTGAATCCAGGGAAATATTCCTGCAGAACCTAAAGAATAGGGTAAAGGATATAATTATTTCTGTTTCACAAAAGTTATTACTGTTGGGGAAGTTTTCTTTTTTACCAGGTTTTATACCCAGGCTTTAATTTGCCTCTTTATCCGGAGATCTGTTTTGCTCGTTTAGCTCGTTTATATGGTGAAGAGTGTTTCATCATCCACAGCAAAGACCCCAAGTTTCGCTCCCGCATCAAGCCAGGCATGCCCATAGCTGAAGGAGGCAAGGGCGTTTACGGGGTCCCCGTTTTCCAGGAAATAGAGTCCGTCTTTGTAGTAAGCTTCTGCCATTGTGTGATAGTCCTCGGCCACGGAGTACATGTGGGATTCGGGGATTGGGGCATATTTTGCTTTCTGAAGCGCTCTTTTTAGCATATTTTCGTATCTGTTGACCTTCTCGTTCAAATCCGCAGGCATCAGGACTACCTCTGAGGATCGTTTTCTTTCACTTGCTTTTCCTTACTAGCTTTTCCTTACTAGCTTTTCCTTACTAGCTTTTCCTTACTAGCTTTTCCTTACTAGCTTTTCCTTACTAGCTTTTCCTTACTAGCTTTTCCTTACTCGATCTTTCCTTGCTCGATCTTTCCTTACTTAATCTTTTCCTTATTCGGCTTCTTCCAGGATTGCCCCGGGTCCACCTGCGAGTTCCACAAGGGCTTCGGCTTCGAGGAAGTGCAGCTTGCCGGGAATGACAAGGATGTGGAGGGGTTTTCCGAAATCGAAATTTTTGAGCTCTTCCGCATAGTCTGCCTTTACTACAGGCTGTTTTGAGCCTGCCCTGGCGATCCCCACGGCAACGGCCCGGGTCATTAAACCTTCACCTCTCCTTTTTTCCACCTCGAGCAGGAGTTCCAGGGCTCTGTTTACGGTCATATAGCCTTTGTCCTTATCGATATCCAGGAAGACAAGGGTGTGCAGCCCCAGTTCGGAGTTCTGCTTTAAGGTATCGTAGGGGGTTTCGGTAATGACCAGGACCCCCCGCTTGCTTTCATACGGGTGGGGTATGCTTACGGATTTCCCGAAGCGGTAGTTCTGGAGTCCGGTCAGCCCTGAGACTGCGGAGGTAATGGAAGCCCCATGGACCAGGCGGGTTTCTATGCCCAGCTTTTTTGCCCTCAGGCGCAGGTCAACGTGGGTCGTGGAGACCATGGTGTCCCCGCCTGTCAGAAAGACCACGTTTTTTGTTTTTGCTTCCTCCAGCCAGTCCGGCTGCTGTTCCACATCTTCCCTTGAGAGCAGGCGGACTTCCTTTCCGTAGAGTTCCTCCATTTTTTCAGGAGTTGTGCCCATAAGGTAGGAGGTGTAAAACTCCGCGTAGACCAGGTCGGCTGCCCTGACAGCTTCAAGCCCTTTTAAAGAAATGTCATGTTCGTCAAAGAGGCCCAGCCCTATGAATGTGAGCATAGCCGCTTTTAGGGGGCTTATTTGCTTAAAGCTTTTTGGCGTCAGCGGGTTTCTAGCCCGCGCTCAACGTATAAATATCTGGAAATTAATAATAGAAATGAGGTTAAGCCTGAAATTTTCCAGGGAGCTCTTTAAATGGTCAAAGTCACGCTTATACACGCCAGCTGGTGTACGGTCTGCCCATCCGCGCGCAGGCTCTGGAACGATCTGAAATCAGAATACGATTTTGAGTACGAGGAAATAGATGTGGAAACGCCCGAGGGAGAAGAACTGGTCGAGAAATTCGGTATAGTTGGAATTCCCGCAACCATTATCGATGGGGAACTTGCTTTTGCAGGACTTCCTAAAAAAGCCGAGGCTATCGCCCGCATTACCTGAATATCCTGTATCGAATGTTCCTGTATCACCTTAACATTTCATTAGCTGGTTCAATCGCTTTAGTCACCTTGTATCACCGTATCACCTTAACATTTCATTAGCTGGTTCAATCGCCTTAGTCACCTTAACATTTCATGGGCTAGCGTTTCATGGGCTAGCGTTTTATCGGCCAAGCTTTCATTTATTTTTTTATGGGGTAAACATGTACGATCTGATTATTGTCGGAGGAGGGCCTGCAGGGCTTACTGCGGGAATTTATGGCGTGAGGTTCGGGTTGGAGACGCTCGTCCTGGAAAGAAGTGAAATCAGCGGGCAGATTGCCCTTACTGATGTTGTGGAAAATTATCCCGGTTTTCCTTCTATCACGGGCTTTGAATTGATGGAAAAGTACAAAGAACATGCTCTTGCAGTCGGTGTGGAGACTAAAATCACGGATGTCCTGACGGTCCGTTCCGAAGGAGGGAAAAAGCTTGTCTCGACAGACAGCGGGGACCTTGAGGCAAAAGCCGTGATCATTGCTACCGGGGCCAACCCGAAACACCTGGGCGTGCCCGGGGAAGAGGAACTGATTGCCAAAGGAGTTTCCTACTGTGCCACCTGTGACGGGCCTTTTTTCAGGAATAAAACCGTGGTTGTGGTTGGAGGGGGGGATTCCGCCCTTACGGATGCCCTGATCCTCTCTAAGCTCGTGGAAAAAGTTTATGTCGTCCACCGCCGGGACGAACTGAAGGCTGTAAAAGTCCTCCAGGACCGGGCTTTTGCGGCGGCAAACATTGAGTTCATCTGGGACTCCCTTGTCCGGGAAATCGTGGGAACCGGAACCGAAATCCGGAAAGTGGAGAAAGTCGTTCTGGAAAACGTAAAAACCGGGGAGAAAAGGGAACTTCCCACAAACGGCGTTTTCATCTACATCGGCATCCACCCGAACACCGAAATCGTGGATGTAGAAAAGGATTCAAATGGTTTCATCAAAACAGGCCGCTGGATGGAAAGTTCGGAGAAAGGAATCTATGCTATAGGAGACTGCCGGGACACTCCTATCTGGCAGCTAGTGACAGCCGTAAGCGACGGGGCGGTGGCTGCTACGGCTGCAAATGAGTATATTCAGGGGCTTGAAAAGTAGTCTTTTTAAGCTCCGCTCCCTCACATCTTATTTTTTCAGGCTACCCTGTTTTACTCTCAGGCTGCTTTAGAGGCAGGCTTTTGTTTGCGCTTTATACCCAATCAGGCTTTCTGTTTTTTCCGGGCGCTGCTGATCATTCCGATTCCTGCAAGTCCTGTCAGGTAACCGAAGCCTGCGAATACCCTTATGAAGAGTGGGAGTTCATCTTCTTCCGGGGCAACTCCGCTTTCCAGGTTTATGATTTCTTCTCCCCTGTGTCCTCCTTCGGCGCTTGCAACCACTTTGTATTCCGAGACCCCCAGTTTGGGGGTGAAGTAAAAGAGCCCTTCTTCGTCGGTGCTGCCAGTAAGGTACAGTTCTTCCTCTTCGTTCCTTATCGTGTAGATTTCCACGTCAGCGTCCACCATAGGGTCGCCTCCGCCGTACCAGGCTTTTACCTGTATACTGTCAACCTGGCCCATTACGTGTACCCTGTGGGCGGATGCTGCAGGAGTAAGCGCCAGGCAGAGGATGAGTGTGAGGGCTAGAATTCCAAAACTTCTAATTTTCTTCTGAGTTCCTGTCATTTTTTCAGACCTCCGTGTTCAGGGGGAGCAGTTCAGGCTTGACCTTTGAAAGATAACTTACAACAGCCCCGGTAATCACTGCTTCGATAATTATAATCGGAACATGAGTCAGTGCTGCAAATTTTGCAACTTCGGTGAAAGCTTCTCCAGAACTAAGGAGGGTGATGGAGAGAAACACGATATTAATGATTACGGCAAGTCCTCCGGCAAGAGCTCCGAATAAGCCTTCGGACACCCCTCTGTTAGTCTTTACTTTCCCGACACCTGTCCTGAAGACGGCATAGGCCAGGAGAGCCGGAACGCCCATGTTCACAGTATTAATTCCGATTGTGGTAATTCCTCCGTGCTGGAAGAGTATGGCCTGCAGGGTGAGCCCCACAAAGATCGAGGGAAAAGCCAGAACCCCCAGCACGACTCCAACAAGCCCGTTCAGGATCAGGTGGACACTTGTGGGGGGTACGGGAATATGGACCAGGGATGCCACGAAAAAGGCCCCGGTGATAACCGATAGTTTAGGGACCTGTTCTGAAATATTTCCCTGTTTCCTGCTCAGGCCAAGGGTTACCGCAAGCAAAATTAGTGTTATTACCCATCCGGCCGCAACAACTGAAGTTGGTAGCACTCCATCCGATATGTGCATTTTTCAACCCTTCATTTTTTTTAAGATAATTATTTCTTGAGATGATTATTTTTTAAGCTCTAATTTTTCCAGATTTTTCCTATTTTTTGTATTTTTCGGATACAAATCCGGCCATTCTTCTACCCATTAATCTTTATCATAAGGCTCGAATAAGACTCGAAAATGACCATATCTAACGATCAAATAAATATTGGACAATTATCGTATAAATGAATTAAAAAATAATGGGGGTTAGCCCCCTCGTTTTTAGATGTTTTTCAATTCGTTTTTAGAGAGATTTTCAGAGATAATTATTAAAATTTTTCGATTTTTTCCTTTACTTTCTCCTTGTGAGGAAGAGGACTGCAAGCATTCCGCCTACGGCAAAGATAGCTCCAAAGCCAGGGGCGCTTGTGCTTTCCTCGCCTTCTTCTTCTTCGGCTTCAGCTCCTTCTTCCGAGAGAATGACAGTCTCGACAGGGGTCTCTTCGATCGGGAAGGCTTCCAGGACAGGCACTTCCAGTACGCCTCTTACGCTGTATTCTCCTTCATTTTCCTTTGTTGCGCCCACGTACCAGATTCCCGGTTCATCAAGGGTGTATGCAAAGTACCCGTCGGCGTTGGACTTGACCTGCCTGGTGAAGACCATGGGGGCGTCGTAGGGGAAGAGAGCTTCGGCATCCTCGACAATTTCCCTGCCTGCTTCGAGGGTGTGGTATTTTTCGACTTCCACTATGGAGTCTGCGAGAGCTTCTCCTTCATACAGGGCTTTTCCTGAGAAGACGAAACCTTCTTCCATGCCGTAGGGCCTCACATAGGGGACCAGTTCGGTCTTCTGTCCAACTGCAGCGTCCCAGCCTTCCCAGACTTCTTCCCCGCAGTGGATAACTGCCTTGGTGTAGTCAATAAGTTCCTCTCCTTCGGAGACGTACCTGACAGCCACAATGGTGTCGCCCATCTGGTCAACGATAAAAGAAGCTTTATAGGCTACGAATTCCCCATCGTTGCCTTCCTCGTCCTGGCCCGGGACGCTTATCTTGCTTACTTCAAGTTCCTCGACGCTTCCGTCTGGCTTGTAAATACTTACCGTGGGGGCAGGGTCCAGGTCAAAGAGGATGTGTTCGTAGGGGTGTCCCCAGATTATGTAAACGGTTTTTTCTTCGCCCAGATCTGCTATGAAATCTTTGGGGGTTACATCGAAAACACTGGCTTCATCGTCACTCGGGAAGATCATGGTAAAGTGTGCACTTGCCATCCCCGCCGAGCAGAGAATAAGCCCGATAATAAAGAGGTACTTTAATGCATTTTTCATGACTCTACAACTCCTATATTTTCTATTAATGAGATAACCCTAGATTGGTAACATATATCTTAAATTTTGTGATATTTTGTGATATCAAAAGTGTATTTAATATTATTTATCATTTCGAATATTTTCAAATGTGTGCTGGCTTCTAACAAAATTCTGCTTATCATAATGTATTATATGGAGTTCGTTCCGCGCAGATGGTCCAGATGTATTACTTTTTTTTCTCGTGAGGTCGAATTCAAAAATCCGGGAAATATGTTTTAAAAATATCGAAAAAGGTTTCAGCCAGTCTGGAAATGGATTTCCTCGAAAATAATGGTCTCGAAAGTGATGAAAGGATAGATCAAGGATAGATCAAGGATAGATCAAGGATAGATCAAGGATAGATCAAGGATAGATCAAGGATAGATCAAGGATAGATCAAGGATAGATCAAGAATCGAAACAGAATTAGAAAAAGAATCTGGTGAATGATTCGATTAAGCTAGAATACTAAAGATTCTCGAAACTCCGGAACTTACAGGCTCAGAGTTTGGTAAAAATAAAGTAAAATGAAAAAGAGAGAAAGGAACTCTTTTTCGGTCTCTATTTTATGTCTATACTTTATCCTTGCTTTCCGGATTGTCCGGGGCTTACTCTACCATCTGGTTGATCTTACTATAGAAGTCAATGATTAGCTGAGTTGCCTCGTTTTCCATATCTAACTGGAAGGTCCGGATCTGCTTTCCGAGGGGTTTTTCTATTACGATGCCTGTTTCGATCAGGGGGGTTATAACCCTTGAAACGCTTGAGTGAGACAGGCCGGTTTCTTCTGCAATCCCGGAAAGGTAGGTTGATTCATTCTGGTGTCCGATCAGGTTTTTAAGTACTGTCATCTGTGCAGTTTTTCCAAATATTTTTTCTAGTGTGTCCATTAATATCATCTCAGAGGTGGCTGTTATTGGAATTTAATTTTCCTTTCCGATATTAAGTCATCCTTTATGATTATAAAGGTATCTCCTTATTGATTAAGTCTGGCGATTGATATGAAATCCTCTAAATATTTGGGAAATTCTATTATGTTTCCCCGGAAATCTCCGGTTCTTTGTTGTTAGTTTAAATATTTGAGAAATGTTTAATACCTAATAAAATGTATAAAGAAAGGAGTGTGGTGGGTATGACTGAGAGAAATCTCGATTTGGAAATTTTGAAATTAATTGAAGAGCATCCTGAAATCAGTGACAGCGTAATTGCAGACAACCTTTCGGTTCCCGAGGAACTGGTAAAAGCCCGGATTACAAGCTTTCAGGACACGCGCGAGAAGATCCTGATAGCTGATGATGATCCGGAAGCCCTGACATCTCTTTCGAAGGTGCTTGAGGCTGAGAATTACAGTCTGGCCGGAGCTTCGGATGGTTTTACTGCTCTTGAGGCGGTTAAATCCCAGAGGCCGGACCTTGTCCTGCTCGACCTGATGCTTCCGGGAATTGACGGGTTTGAAGTCTGCAAGCAGTTAAAGAGTGACCCCCTGTGTAGGCATGTGCCGGTGATGCTGCTCAGCTCAAAGGACGAGCCGGGTGTTAGAATAGAGGGTTTCGAAACCGGAGCTGAGGACTTCATTGTGAAACCTGTTAATCCCCTGGAGCTGAAAGCCCGGATAAGGATGATCCTGCGGCGGAACTGGGCCTGAAAAGAAGGTCCTGGGAGCCCGGCTTCGGATGGGAATATAAGCAGATTTTGCCTGTTCCATTTATTGCCGGACTTCCGGATTCTGGAAAAACGGCTGAGTAAATATTCCGGGAAAAGCAAGCCGGGTTAACGGTCTTGAAAAGTTTTCAGGAAAAGTAAACGGGAGATTGCGTGTTTGAAACTGGAATTACACATGTTTTTCCAGGGGGGTGGCATAAGAGCCTGGAACACTTCCTTCCAGGGGATGGGTTTATATATGTGAAAACCCGCTGCTGAAAATAGAAGGAAAATCAGGCGGGATAATTTTTTGGACTTGCTCCAAAATTACCTTCTTTTTTTAAAAATATAGCTTCAGTTTTCAAAACTCTATTTTTAAATAATTACTGTCTGTGAAAATTTCAAAATGTTTAAAACAGAACAGAGTGTAAAGTATTACGCGTAACTGTATATAGGTCCTTATTTTGGATAAGGATTTCAAATACAAAACGGCTTTAATGCTCTGAATGCATATAATATTGTTGTTCAGGGATAGTGGTTAAAAAGGTGGAAATACCCTAAAAAAGATCTGGAAAAAGATTATGACGTCCAATGACTGGTACAATAAAGGCGTTGCATTCCAGGAACTTAAAAGGTTTAAAGAAGCCCTGGATGCTTACAACAAAGCTATTGAAATTAGCCCTGATAATGCAAAAATCTGGTTCAGCAAGGGAATGGTTCTGAAATGCATGATGAAGCATGATTTGGCCCTTGAGGCAATGAACAAAGCCCTTGAGATCAATCCCGTGGATGCTAAAACCTGGTACTGCAAAGCTGAGTTGCTTTACGACCTGATGCAGTATGAAGAGGCTCTTGATGCGTATAACAAGGCTGTGGAAATCGCTCCCGATGACCCTGAAGTCTGGCACATGCGCGGGGTCGCCTTTCGGGAAATGAGGTTATACGAAGAAGCCATGGATGACCTGGAAAAAGCGATCAAACTCTATGAGAAGAGCTATGACCTGAACGCCATGAGCGCAAGCGAATGGTGCAAGAAGGGAATGGGCCTCTGCAAGGTAAGAAGTTACGAGGAAGCCCTGGAAGCTTTTAACCGGGCAATCGAATTGAACCCCGGGAATGGAAAGGCCCTCTACAACAAAGGGGTTGCCCTCCGCTGGCTTGGAAACAATGACGAATCAAAGCTGTACATTAAAAGAGCCGTGGAGATTTTTGACAAAAAGATCAAAGCAAATCCCGAGAACGCCAGGTTCTGGTATAACAAGGGCATTGCCCTGAGGGACCTGGAGAAATACAAAGAGGCCCTTGAAGCCTTCGAAAAAGCTATTGATATCAACCCGAACTTTACCAAAGCCTGGATAGGCAAAGGTATAGTATACGACAGGGTCAAGAAGCATCAGAAAGCTATGGAAGCCTACGAAAAAGCAGTAGACGTAAATCCGGTATACTCGGACCTTCTCTAATAAGTTGTTTTGACACTGTCTCCGAAATAGCTTTGAACCAGAGCATGCAAACGCCGTTATCTGGGGATTTCTTCCGGAATTTTTCTTCCCGGAATTTTTCAGATTCAGCGGCAATATCTTTTCTTTTTTAGTGGCAATATCTTTTCTTATTTACATTAAGGGTTTTTGTTCAGTTCTGCTCTTTCAGGGAGCAGATGCAGTGAAGCAGATCCGGGAAGGTATTGAGCCGGAAATCGAAGGCTTGAGCGGTTTCCCCGGATTTTCTCCAGTCTTTCCAGTCTCCATAGGCGGCGTATGCCGTGTGCAGGCCGAGTTTGCGGGCAGGGGCAATGTCTCTCAGGAGGTTGTCCCCCACGACAAGGGTTTCCCCGGGTTTCACTCCCAGGTCCCGGAGGGCGTAAAGGAAAGGTTCGGGGTCAGGTTTTTTTCGACCTGTCATGTCTGCGGCAACCATTAGTTCAAAGGAGTCAAGGAGCCCGACTTTTTCGAGCCTTGCCCGGGCATGGGCGCTGTCGGCATCCGTTATGACTGCGAGTTTCAGGTCCAGTTTTTCCAGTTCGTCAAAGGTAGCCCTTACGCCGGGATAGAGTTCGAGGTTTTCCAGTTTTTCCTTCTCGTAGATTTCACAGCACTTGCTGTAGGCAGGGAGTGTAAAAAGGTTCCTTTCCTGCATGTAGTCCTTTATATTTTCGTAATCTTCAAAACCATGGACTCCTCTCAGGAAGTACCTGAAAAGTTCTCCCTCGGCTTCTATTTTTGCTTCTTCTCCCTTCCTTATGTTTCCGTTTTCCAGATAGGCAAGGATTTCCCGGCAGGCTACGAGCTTTGCTGCTACGAAGTCGAAAAGGGTATTGTCCATATCAAAAAGGACTGCTCTCAAAAAAAGGGTCTGGTTTTTGTTCATACTTTTCCGTTTATTCCTTCGTTTTTCGGGTATGCTTGCTCCGGCTTCCAGGCAGAGCGAGCCTATAAAACCCATAAGGTACAGATGTATAGGTCATTACAAAGGACAGATACGAGCAATAGACTTAAGTATGTAACGAATCCGGGTAGGTACAGAAACCTCTAATTTGAATTTATAATGAACACATTATAGGAAATTTTGGCATGAGTTCTGAAGAAGCGAAGGAAACGAGTTTTAAGGGAAATGCCGATGAAGGCAGCGGGGAAGCATCCTTTGAGGAAGTGGCCTATGTTCTGGACGATTCGGAAAATGCTGGTGAGGATGTCTCCGAAGAAGAAGTTGCAGCCGAATGGAACGGGTACGGGCTTGACCTCGTTAAGATGGGGAAGTACAGGGAAGCAATAGTTGCTTTTGACAATGCTATCAAACTGGACCCGAAGAATTTCTGCCTCCTGAACAACAAGGCTGCAGCACTCGAAGGAATCGGGAAATACGAGGAGGCCCTCAAACTGTATGAAAAAGCTGTTGAGATTTCCCCCGACGACTCGGACCTGTGGAACAACATGGCTTTTTCCCTTTCACAGGTTGGAAAATACGATAAGGCAGTTGCAGCCTACGAAAAAGCTCTCGAACTCAGGCCTGATTATCCCAATGCCTGGTACGGAAAGGCCCTGAACCTGAACCAGATGGGAGCCTACGAAAAGGCCGTTGAAGCTTTTGATAAGGTCCTTGAGGAAGACCCGAATTACAAGGAAGCATGGGTAGGGAAGGGAATTGCCCTTGCACAGCTGGGAATGTATGACGAAGCCGTTATCGCCTATGGCAGGGCAATAGATATAGATCCCGGTTTTTCCGAAGCCTGGTACTACAAGGGCGTGGACCTGGACAGTATAGGGAGCTATAGGCAGGCCATGAAGGCTTACGAAAAAGCGCTGGAACTCGATCCTGAGAATGATGATGCCTGGAACAACCTTGGCATAGACCTGGAAAACCTTGAGGAGTATGAAAAGGCAGTCGAAGCTTTTGAAAAATCCATTGAAATCAACCCTACAAACGCCGATGTCTGGTACAACAAGGGTTTCACCCTGAGCCAGATGCAGAAATTCGAGGAAGCCCTGGAAGCCTTCAAAAAAGCCCTTGAGCTTAACCCTGAATATTTCGATGCCTATTCAAGCCTGGGCTTCGTGCTCGCTCAACTTAAACGCTTTGAAGAAGCTGTGGAAATCTATGACAATGTTCTCAAAATCAACCCGGAGATCGCCGATGCCTGGTTCGGGAAAGCCGTCTGCCTCAGTTACCTTGAAAGAGCAGAAGAAGCCGATGCAGCTTATCGGAAAGCTGTCGAACTGGATCCCAGGTATTCCGGAATTAGTGAGAATATTCAGTGAGGTTGTAGTTAGGTTGTAGTTAGGTTGCGGTGAGCTTGAAGTGAGGTCGGAAGACTTTACTCTTCCGTTAACCTTTACTTTTCTTCTTATTCTCTCTTTGCTCCCGTACCAGCTTTCATGTTTACGATTTTATTATGGACAGGCTCGGTATGTTCTGAAATTCGGGTTAAAAACGAGGGCTCATTTATCCAGGTGAGTTGCCAGCTGGTAAACCTATGTACTTTTTTTGCTCAGGAGGGCTTAAAAACCGGAACAGCGTTAATGCCGTATTCCCGTGGTTCTTTTCCGAGCGCCAGCGAGGCCTTCCCGAAATGACTGCCATGACTGAAGAATAGTAAATACAATGTGAAAAGCCAAAAAAAGGGACTAATTTTGTGCTAGACGACCGCCGGTTTTCAAATCTTTTTTTTTATTTTTTGGCGGTTGGTGGGTGGTTGCATGCACTTAGCCGAAGTAACCTTAATCATTCGTAAAGAAGAGACTGTGAAAACAAATTATTAAAATTTTGGTACTATTCTCTTCAGGTAATGGCTGCTTCGTCTTTGAACTTCTTTCTTCTTTTTCATTTTATTCAGGGGAAAGCCGGTCGCTGGCGCGACCGGGGCTGCTGCCGGGAACCTGGAACTGGTGAGGGCCGCATGTACTGAGCAACAAATCAAAAAAAGTGACATGAATATCCGAATAATATCTCAAAAAATAGAAAGTTCAGGGCAAACTGGGTGTTGTAAAATCCAGTCCGCCTTTATGCTTTTTTAGTTTTCTTACTCCACTATAACGACACCCTGCTCATCAGGATGAATCTTGCACCGGTAATCATAGGTTCCTGGCTCTGTAAACGTGAACTCGAATGTGTCTCCTTTGTTAAGGTTTTTGGATGAGAATATTGAACTATGAACCCTGTGAGTGGTTGAATCCTTATTTGTCCATATCACTGTATCACCGGAAGAGATGGTAACTGAATCCGGATCAAAGGCATTGTCATCTATGATAACTTCAACAGTTTTGCTTTCTTCCTCTGTTTCACTTGGTGTTTCGGCTGGTGTTTCAGTTAGTGTTTCATTTGGTATTTCGGTTGTTGTTTCATTTGGTATTTCGGTTGTTGTTTCATTTGGTATCTCAGCTGGCATCTCGGTTGGTGTTTCGGTAGGTGTTTCGGTTGGTGTTTCGGTTGGTGTCTCAGCTGGCATTTCAGCTGGTGTTTCTTCTGGAGTTTCGGCTTCTTCTCCATTTTCACCAGCACAGCCTATTGCCAGGAATACACTGAACACGACTAGGAAAATAACCAGTTCTTTTCTCATTGTTCTCCCCCCTGAAAAATCAGACGATTTTTAAACTCCCATTTTGTTAAAATTAGATTATATATTATTCACTGGATATTATAACGATTCCTGCCAGTTTCTGAGCATAAATTCTGAATGTCGTTCCTTTTTTGGCTCTGTAGAAATCCTGAATAAATGGAAGATGATTGCCATGACTGAAGAGTAATATATCCAAAGTTATGAGGCAAAAAAAGTTATCAACTCTGTTAGAGCTCCATTGTTGCTCCATTGTTGCTCCATTGCTTCTTCATTGCTTCTTCATTTCTTCTCGATAATACAGTAGCCCTGCACGGTCCCTATTTGCTCAGTCCCTATCTGCTCAGTTCGGTTTTTCCCACCACATCTTTACCCTTGTGGACCACCCTCTCTGAATAAGGGCTCCGTTATCTTCTTCAAGCACGCCTTCGAAGTAGTCCCTGAGGATGGTTTCCTGGGTATCGGAGCTTGCATTGTAGTAGGACTTGAAATCCTCAACAGCTTCGTCAAGGGTTGCATACCTGTGGATGTGCTCAAAGGGAAAGACGCTTACATTCGGGTAGATCCCCATGTCATAGAGCACGTTGTAGAGAACATCGCACTTCGGGGCCGATTGGTACTCCCTCCCGTGAAGAAGGGGCCAGAGCTTCCGGGAATGCATGTCCCAGGAGGTTTCCCCTGCAAACCAGTAGAGGTAAACGTACTTCGAGGAAGCGTCCAGCATCTTTTGAACCGAGGCGCGTATGTCTTTCATACCCAGGGAATACGAGGCAAAAACCACGTCATAGGGAGCGGAAAGGTCGGATTCGACATCAACGGCTTCCCAGTCTTTGTGCACACATTCGACGTTTTCGAGTCCGTACTCATCGATGTTGTCCCGCATGACACTCACCATGCCTTCCGAAGGCTCTACGGCGGTTACGTGGGCGACACGCTGTGAAATCGGAATTGCAAGGGTCCCTGGCCCGGCTCCTATATCGAGGACTCTGGAATCGGGGGAGAGTTTCATGCCTTCTATCCTCTTTTCGGTAATTGCCCTTGCCTTATCATCCTGGAACATCCTCCAGAAGCGCCTGGCGTTTTCCTTACTGTACCAGATGGTCGAACAATCCACATTCCTGTTTGATTTTAGCTGTTTTTCCAGCGTATCTTTCCAGACTTTGTTCCAGTCAATGGCCTCTGATTCCATGTTACAACCTCAACCGGCCTCCATCCCGGAGTTCACGGTGTTACAAAATGATAAATAAGTATTAACAATAATAATAGTATTAACATATATACTTTTTCAGGGTGTGGGTAGCTGGTCTTTCCTGAGCGGGCTTAAAATTAGGGTTGCGTTTAATGCCGTATTTCCGTGTTTTTTTTCCGAACGAAGTGAGGCCAGCCCGGAACAAATGCAATGAATGAGGTGCAGTATAAAAAAGTTAAAAGCTGACTGAAGCAAGCTATTTTTACTATGAACTATTTTTTATGTTAAGTTGTTGACTAATAAATTTATTAGTAATAAATTTGTTAGTTCAGGGGACATGGGTGCGTTCATTCAAAGTTTCCTTATTCACTGACCTGAGTTTCCCTTATCCACCTTTCAAAAACGGGGTCTTCCAGGGAATAGAACCCTTTTTCTTTTCTAAAAATGTGGCCTTTATCTATCAGGTAACTGAGGAATGTATTGATGTTTGAGACCTTATCCCCGATAGAGGAGGCAATTTCTCCGGGTCTGTGCCTGTTCCGGGAGATTTCTATTACTATTGCTTTTTCCTTGGGGCTGAGGGAGTTGAATTCTTCCCGGAAAAGGAGGTTGCCTTCTTCGGCCAGGAATTCCTGTTCTATCGCCCGGACGGATTCAGGGTCCCTTTTTCCTTTTCTTTCCAGCATTTTCCCTATGAAGTTGACGTAAAAAGGAATTCCTGCCGAAAAGCTGTAGATTTCTTCCACGCTTTTTTCCGGGATTTTGAGGTTTTGCCTGAGCAGGACCCGGACGTGTTCGATCCCGAGAGGCTTTACCTCTTTTACCACGAGCTGCCTGTAAAAAGGCGAACTTGCCGAGAGGACAGTCAGCTCCATGGTGCTCCGCACCGAACCTGAAATGCAGAGCGTGGTCTTTTCCCAGTCCTCGAATATCGTCCTGATTTTTTTCAGGATCCCTTCCTCGATTTTCCGGTTTTCGACCTTAAGGTCAATGACGGAGGGAAATTCATCAATCAGGAGTACACATTTTGTCCCGGTACTTTTAGCAAGCTTTTCCGCAAGCCCGAAACAGTGCTCAAGTAAAACGACGGCTTCGGAAGGTTTTTTCCGGGAAACCAGGAATTCGAACTCACTGTAGATGACCCTCAGTTTCGTCTCCCCAAGGACTTTTCCCAGCAGGGAAAGAGGCATCTGCACAAGTTCCCGGGCCCGGTATCCGAGTCCCAGCCCTGGCCTGTAAGCATCAATAATTTCCAGGCCCAGGTTCCTGCAAAATTCTTCCACGGAATTGTCAATCAGGTCCCAGACTGAAAAATAAACCGCAACACACCCCTTTTCGGGTTCGAGCCTTCTCTGGACCTCCTTCAAAACCGAAGTCTTTCCGATCCTCCTCTTCCCATAAAGCGCATACCCTACAGTGGAATTTGAATCTGCCAATTCGGACAGCATTTCCGTTAATAATTCGTCCCGGTTTACGAATTCTTCTCCTCTTGCCGGCTTCAAGGTGAATGCCATGGTGACCACTAATAAATTTGTTACTAATAAATTTATTACTAACAAATTTAGTAGCCATGGGTGGCTTAAATACTTTTCCTGATAACCCGCTTGTACTTTTCGTTTTGGTATAGAGATTAGAACCGGGGCAGCATTAATATCGTATTCCCGTGGTTCTTTTCCGAGCGCAAGCGAGGCCTGCCCGGGACAACTGCCATGGTTGAAGAGCATCATAGAAAAAGTGAAAAGGCGAATAATTTCCATGTCTCATTTTTTATTTTTTGGCGGTTTCGGGTCGGCTGAATGAACTTAAGCGAAGTTACCTGAAACTAACAATTCCAATAGATTTTCAGACAAGGGTTGTTCTGTCTTACAAATTGCTTCTTTCTTCTTTTTCATCTTATTCAGGGAAAAGCCGGTCGCTTACGCGACCGGGGCTGCTGCCGGGAACCTGGAACGGTTGAGGGCCGCATCTACTGAAAAATAAATCAAAAAACACGACCTGGGTATTCTGGTCAAATATCTCAAAAGTTGTGCGGCCGGCATTTCAAATCTTATTTTTTATTTTTTGGCGGTTGGCGGGACGCTTGAGTGCACTTTGCCAAAACAACTTTCAACCTTCATTCTTCTCCAGAAAATAGAACCCTGAACACCACTTTGATCTAATGCTGCCCAAGCTGGAACGGACAGGTTAAATTCCAGGCGAGATCTTAAAGCTTGCAATAAGTTATAAACAGAAGTAAGCATAATTTCATGAGCAATTCATTATATGCGATTAACTCTAAGCGATTGGTGACATGCAGCCCTCTACTCCACAAATAGCTCTCGAAGAGCTTGAACATAAGCTGAGCGAATTTTTCTCCGGCGTGGATAGTGTTACGGTTGCTTATCTTTTCGGTTCGGTTGTCCGGAGGGAGGCTAACGGGCTGAGTGATATTGACATTGCCGTGCTTTTTGACGAAAACATTATAGAAAAGGAAGCTTTTGACCTTCAGATGGAGCTCATCGGGGAACTGGGACTCCTCCTTAAAACAAATAATATAGACCTCGTGGTCCTTAACGAGTCTCCCCTGCTCCTCAGCTACAACGTTATCCGTGACGGAATTATTTTGAAATCCGATGAACGAAAAAGGGTTTTGTTCGAAACCAGGATCATGTCGAAGTACCTGGACCGGGATTACTACGTTAAAAGGCACATGAAAATGACGCTTGAAAGAATGGCAAAGGGCAGGTTCAGATGGGACAGGAAATAATTGACAAGCTCGAAATGCTTGAAGAGTACATAAATAATTTGAGGGAACTCCAGCAGCACAGCCTTGAAGAACTGGATAATGACTACGTCCTGAGAGGAGCTGTCGAAAGGTACATGCAAATCGCCCTTGAGTGTATGCTGGATATCGGGGAGATGATTATTTCAATGGAAAGGATAAAACGCCCTGATGCCTACAAAGAAATATTCCGTACCCTGGGAGAACATGGAATCCTTCCCGAAGCCTTTGCCAGAAAAATAGAACCTGCCGCTGGTTTCAGGAACGTGCTTGTTCATATGTATGTAAAGGTAGACCTCGAAAGGCTTTATGACAACCTGCAAAACGGCGTTGAAGACATGGAACTCTTTCTTGAATACATTGCCCGGTATCTTGCCGGGAAAGAGGGTTGAGGTTTTATTTTTTCATAACTCATCTGAACTTTCAGGGTATTTTATCAGACGTATTTCAACGGGCGTCTGAGATTCATCACAAGCCTTGTGATGTTTTGGAAAACATGAGCCATTCTTCAAATCTCTCTTTTTATATTTTCACGGTTGGCGGGGCGGCTGCGTGCACTTTGTCAGAGCAACCTGAATTATTCACTTTCTAAGAGAAACGATGTTTCATTTTTTGCTTTATCCAAAAAAGAGTTAAGGTTGTTCCAGGAAATCTTCAAGAGTAACATCGGCTTTCCTGAGGATGCTTTTAAGTGTGGATTTTTTTACAGGGTCATGCAAAGGTACGGTCACCATGTCTGTACTTCTTTGAAGCAAAACGTGGCTTCCTCTTTGCCTGACAATGACAAAACCCAACTTGCTAAGACCCTTGATTACCTTTTTCCCGGAGATTGAGGGAAGTTTAGGCACTGGATATGTCCACCTTCTCAACCTCTCCAAGTACCTGGGCCTGTTCTCTCGTTACTTCAAGCACCAGCTGGATGGCTTCCTTTATATTTTCAAGTGCCTCTTCCTTTGTATCGCCTTCGCTGACAGCAGCCGGAATTTCCAGGCACTGGGCGGTATATCCCCCTTCTTCGGATTCCTCAAGCTTAACCGTAAATTGCATGATTAGTAATTGGCAATTTACTTATTAATACACTTCTGGACAACACCTTCCATACCAACTTATTTTTAGCGGCAGAGTTGCACCAGCCGGGTTTCAGATCTTCTTCTGAACCCATGGCAGCCGGAATATTGTATCTCCGTGTGTCTTTTCCGGGCGTCAGCGAGGCCTTCCCGGAACAACTGCCATGAATTAAGAGCAGAGTGGAATAAGTGAAATGCGAAACGGGCGACCGATTTTTTCTAACACAAACGCCGGTTTCCAAATCTTGTTTTTTATTTTTTGGCAGTGGTGGTCGGCTACGTGCACTTTACCTGAGAAACCTGAAACGATCAATTCAAATAAATTTTCAGACAAGGGCTGTTCTGTCTTCTCTATTGCTTTTTCTTCTTTTTCATTCCCTCAGGGGAAAAGCCGCTCGCTGACGCGACCGTGGGCTACTGTCGAGAACTGTGAATTAATGAGGGCCGGGTTTTTGAAAGCAGAAAATGAAAACATGGCCGGGTTTTTGGAGATTTTTCTGAAGCCATAGCGGCCGGAATATTGTATTTCCGTGTGTCTTTTCCGAGCGTCAGCGAGGCCTGCCCGTTACTAAATTAATTAAAAAAGCAGTTAAGAAAGAACGAAAAACCAGTCTGAATACGATTATTTCTAAGCTGTAAAGCCACAGATTTTTAAATCTTGTTTTTTATTTTTGATGGTGTAGAGGTTTTTTTCGGTTCTAATATACTAAAAACCCTTATTTTTAGGTTGAGTTTATTGGTTTTAAAGTGAGTTCGGTTCATGAGCAATTTGAATTTGTGTCGATTCTACAATAAAAGGATCAACATCCAGCATTTTTCTGGCTTCGTTGATGTCAATTATCCATTCATATTCACAGAGATAAGAAGGGACATCATCTTTATAGACTGGATCCATTTTGTCCCTAATTTTTTCAATAAAATCATCAAAGGATTTACTCTTAAGTAATGCATCTTTTAAATCATCAACTAATACGCCATAACCTCTAACAAAACTATAGAGTAGTGTGTTTGCTATTTTTTTATCTTGTTCAAAGTTTTTAAGTCTCATGGACTCATTAGAAATTAGGTCTTTCGACTCCGGTGATATTTTCGGAACAACTTCTTCTAAATATTTTCGAAGAGTTTCATTTAGCTCAGTGAGTGAATCAACTTGAGAAGCTAAAGAATCTATTTGAATCTGTTTGGAGCGCTGGTTTATTAAATCCCGGAATAGTCCAGCCCATTGTTCTTTGAGCCAAGCTTCAATGTCGCTATAACGATCAAACTGGTGGATAGGCTTGGTTTGCGAAAGGATATTTTCAATTGAATTAAATATATTTACCGAATCAACATGAGCGTAATTGATTGACTCATTATTTTTATTCTTCAAAAATGTTTCAAATTCACTATAAACTGATTTTTCTATCAAAATGTAGGTAGGGATTCCTCTTTCAACCGCTTTTCTATACTCTTGCATGGTTATACTATCGTATCGGTCGAAGAATTGTTTTTCCTTTTTTTCCTTACTACCGCTTTTTTCTGAACCATATCTTCCACCAATGATAATTATAAATATATCAGCATTTTCCACTTCTTTATAGCAAGATTCATCAAGAAAATCTTCAGATGAATAAGGTATTTGCCCTTTTTCATGAAGGATTGGTTCAAAACCTAACGAGTAGATAAAATTTTCTAGAGATGATCTAATATACTTCAAATCATAATATGTTGAACTTACAAATACTCTTGGTCGGGCCATAATTCATCTACCTTTTATTAATCTGTTATTAAGCTACATTTTTAATTTTTTGGGCAGTTGCGTGCACTTAAGCGAAGCAAGTTTCAACCTTATTTTTAAAAATTACAGTCAAAACTCTTCGACTGGCGCTGGACACCTCGAATTATTTTTTTAACAGTATTTAATCTTTGATCATATCAAAATGTTCAAACGCTTCTTTTATGTAATCAAACTTATCGGGTGGACATGGATTTGTTCTTATATTTTCATTGTACCGGTTAGGTGCTTTTTTTACAGGTATATTGCAGATTTCTTTTGCATGAGCAATCCAGCATGTTTTTACGTTACAACAGTAGTTTGCTTTTACCCACTCTTGTATCTGTTTGTAAGTAGCCATAATGACTCACAAAGAAAAATAAGACTCTTCATTCTTTAATATTTCGAAAATCTTAGGAAAGTCATCTGTAGAATCCTAATCTCCTAAAAAATCCCTCTCCCTCTTCTTTCCCCCCTCCCCTAAATTATAATACCCAAAACCCCCCAATTACTAATCAGGGGGAACTAATCTGAAATTAAAATCCGTTAATCCTTATACTGAAGAACTCAACTGGACCTACGACGCTCTTTCTTTCAAAGACTGTCAACATCAAATCGAAATGTCTAAAACTGCTTTTGAGGGCTGGAGTACCCTGCCTGTGGAGGAGAGGGTCAGGTACATTGCCCGGGCTGCCGACGTGCTCAGGCGGAACAAGCAGGTATATGCCGAAGTCATAACAAAGGAGATGGGAAAGCCGATAAAGGAGTCCCTGGCTGAGGTGGAGAAATGCGCCTGGGCCTGTGACTATTATGCGGAGAATGCGGCTGGCTTTTTGAAGGACGAGATCGTGGAGACGGAGGCTGAAAAGAGCTACGTCAGCTTCGAGCCGCTTGGGGTCATTTTCGGGATCATGCCCTGGAACTTTCCGTTCTGGCAGGTGTTTCGCTTTTTGGTGCCGGCGCTGGCTGCGGGGAATGTGTGTTTGCTCAAGCATGCTTCGAACGTGCCGGGGTCTGCGCTGGAGATCCAGAAGGTCTTTCTGGAGGCTGGGCTTCCTGAGAACGTTTTCAAGACGCTTCTGATCGATTCGAAGACTGCGATGAAGATAATTGACTGCGGGATTGTGGACGGGGTCTCGCTTACCGGAAGTGTTGGAGCCGGGTCTGCGGTAGGAGAGCTTGCGGGAAAGAAGATCAAGCCGCTTGTGCTGGAACTGGGGGGGTCTGACCCCTTCATCGTGCTCGAGGACGCGGATGTTGATGCGGCTGCCCGGATGGCGGTAACGGCGCGCTTTATTAATGCCGGGCAGAGCTGTATTGCTGCAAAGCGTTTTATCGTTATAGAAGACGTGGTCGTGGAGTTTTCCGAGAAGTTTGACGAATATATGCAGCAGCTCAAGGTTGGGGACCCCATGGACCCGGAGACCGACATCGGGCCTGTCGCAAAAAAGGTATTTGTGGGGGAGCTTGAAAAGGTCCTGAAAGACGCGGAAAAGAAAGGTTCCAGGCCAAAAATCCATGGGCAAGAGCACGAAAAGGGCTACTTCTTCAGGCCTGCGCTCGTCCCGGCTGCCAGCACCGATATGAAGGTCTGCAGCCTGGAAATCTTCGGGCCGATTGCGCCGGTGATCATGGTCAAAGACGAGGACGAGGCTGTGGAGGTTGCAAACTCCACCGAGTTCGGACTCGGGGCTGCTGTCTGGTCAGGGGACCCGGAAAGGGCGGAAAGGCTTGCAAAGCGCATAAAATCCGGCTTCGTCGTGGTCAACGGGATGGTCAAGTCCGATCCCAGGCTGCCTTTTGGCGGAATCAAGAAGTCCGGGGTAGGAAGGGAGCTTTCCCACTACGGGCTCAAGGAGTTCGTGAACATCAAGACCGTGGTGGTCAACAAGTAAGGAAAAATAAAAAAGTATTCAGAGTACTCAGGAGATTTTTGTATGAAAGCTTCGGATCTTTTCGTAGCCCAGCTTGAAGAAGAAGGGGTAGAGTACATTTTCGGGCTTCCGGGGGAGGAGAACCTGGACTTCCTGGAATCGCTTCGGAAATCGAAGATCAAAATTATCATAACAAGGCACGAGCAGGCAGCCGCTTTCATGGCTGCGGCTTACGGGCGGCTGACAGGGAAGGCGGGGGTCTGTTTTTCAACCCTCGGGCCGGGAGCCACAAATCTCGTTACAGGGGTCGCCCAGGCACAGCTTATCGGGGCTCCTTTCATCTCGATTTCGGGGCAAAAAGCCCTTTTCGATAACTGGCAGGCCCGCTTCCAGCTTGTGGATGTGGTCCGGATGATGGAGCCGCTCTGCAAAAAGGCGGTTTCCATAGCCGATCCCGGGACTATCCCCACCGTGATCAGGAACGCTTTCAAGCATGCGGAAGCCGAGCGGCCGGGAGCTGTTCATATCGAGCTTCCCGAGGACGTGGCAGAGGAGGAGACCGATGCAAAGGTCCAGAAGAGGCCTGAAATCAAAATCCCGCACCCTGCCAGTGCTGCCGTGGAAAAGGCTGCAACCATGATCTGTGATGCAAAAAACCCCCTGATCATCGTCTCTTCCGGGGCAAACAGAACATCCATCACCGACGAGCTTGAGGACTTTGCCAGGAAGACCGGGATTTACCTGGTGCATACCCAGATGGGAAAAGGCGTTGTCCCTGACGACTGCCCATGCAGCCTCTTTGCCACCGGGATCCATGCCCACGACTACGTAAACTGCGGGATTGACGAGGCAGACCTGATCATAACCGTAGGATACGACATAGTTGAATATCCCCCTTACCTCTGGAACAGGATGCTGGACAAAAAAATCATCAACATCGATTTCGTTGAGTCCTTGCCTGACAGGTACTTTAACCCCGACCTGGAAGTCATAGGGGACATTGCAGCCTCGATCCGGGAAATAGCCGCAAAAATCCCCGGGAAACGGGAGTTTCCCATCTTTGCAGCAACAAGGGCTTTCATCGAGGGGAAAATCAACGCTCCTGAAGCGAAAAGTTATCCTCCCCTGCCCCATGCGGTTGTCCGGAGCGTCCGGGAGGTCCTCGGAAGAAAAGACATCATCACCCTGGACAACGGGATCTACAAGCTCTGGTTCTCCCGCCTCTACAAGACCTATTCCCCGAACACCGTGCTTCTGGACAACGCCCTTGCCACCATGGGTGCAGGCCTCTCTGCCGGAATTGCCGCAAAGATGGTCAACCCTGATAAGCGTGTCCTTGCCATCTGCGGGGACGGGGGCTTCATGATGAACTGCCAGGAACTCGAAACCGCAACCCGTTATGGGATTCCTCTGGTCGTCCTCATCCTGAACGACAACGCTTTTGGCTTCATCAAGTGGAAGCAGAAGAAGATGCACTTTGAGGACTTCGCCCTTGACTACGGGAACCCGGACTTTGCCCGCTTTGCCGAAAGTTTCGGAGCTGCAGGCTTCAGGGTGGAAGAAGGCGACGACCTCGCCGAAGTCCTGGAAAAAGCCTTCGCCTTAAACAGGGTTGCGGTCGTCGAGTGCCCGATCGATTATTCCGTAAACTACGAGACCTTTTCGATAGAACTCGGGAACCTGGTCTGCGAGCTCTGAGCGCCTGGCATTTTTCAAGCCTGGTGCCTTTTTACTGATGCTGATTATTCCAAAACCAGATCTGAATATCCAATCTCGGAACCGAATCCGAAATTAAATCCGAAATTAAATCCGATAAACTAAACTTCGGGGGAATTAATTGGGGGGAGAAGAAACAGAATCAGGATACTCTATCCACACCCATGACGTCATCATCATCGGAGCCGGGCTGACGGGGCTTCGGGCAGCCATCGAGACAGTGGACGCCGGGCTCGATACTGCGGTAATTTCCAAGGTACATCCGCTCCGCTCGCACTCGGTGGCAGCCCAGGGTGGGATGAACGCAGCACTCGGGAATGCCCGGGCCGGGGATTCCTGGGAAGACCACGCCTTTGACACCGTCAAGGGTTCGGATTACCTTGCTGACCAGGACGCCGTGGAACTGATGTGCAAAAATGCGCCCGGTGCCGTCATAGAGCTTGAACACTTTGGAACCGTTTTTTCGAGGCTGAAAGATGGGAGGATTGCCCAGCGCCCCTTCGGAGGGGGTATGTTCCCGCGGACCTGCTATGCAGCCGACCGTACAGGGCACAACATCCTGCACACGCTCTACGAACAGCTTATGGGCAGGGAACTGGAGCAAAGTAAAGGAAGTAAGGAAAGTAAAGGAAGCGAAGTAAGCGGAGCAAGTGAAGAAAGTAAAGGAAGTAAGGAAAGTAAAGGAAGCGAAGAAAGCAAAGGCAGTGGAAAGATCACTTTTTACGAAGAGTTTTTCGTAACTTCCCTGGTAAAAACCGGGGAACCGGTTGCGGAGAAAGGTTTGGGGGAGGGGGAACGCTGCGTGGGATGCACCTGCATAAGCCTTGCCGATCGGACCCTGCACGGTTTTGCCTGCCGGGCTCTGCTCCTGGCAACAGGGGGTTTCGGGCGGCTCTTTACCCGCTCCACGAACGCCCTGATCAATACCGGGGACGGGGCTTCCCTGGCACTGCGGGCCGGGGTCTCCTTGAAGGACATGGAATTTGTGCAGTTTCATCCGACCACCCTTTTCGGGACCAATATCCTGATCACCGAAGGGGCTCGGGGAGAAGGCGGGTACCTCCTGAACAATAAAAATGAGCGCTTCATGAAAGACTACGCCCCGAAGACCATGGAACTGGCTCCAAGGGACATCGTAGCCCGTTCTATCCAGCAGGAAGTCGATGAAGGCAGGGGGTTTGACAATAAGTACGTCTTGCTCGACCTCAGGCACCTGGGCAAAGGTAAGATTATGGAACGCCTTCCGGGCATTCGCATGATCAGCATGGACTTTGCAGGCGTAGACCCGATAGAAGAGCCAATCCCCGTGCAGCCGGGGCAGCACTATTCCATGGGGGGAATCGCTGTCGGAAACGATCTTGCAACCGAGCTTCCCGGGCTCTACGCGGCAGGGGAATGTTCCTGCGTAAGCGTGCACGGAGCAAACCGGCTGGGAGGAAATTCCCTCCTCGAAACCGTGGTCTTCGGAAAACTTGCCGGGCAGGGGATAGGGAAAACTCTCTCCTCTTCCGGGTCCGGAGCCCGGCAAGGAGAAGCGGATAGAAAAGCGAATAGAAAAGCAGTCCTGGAAAAGCTCTCCGAAGAAGAGGAAAGGGTAAAAGCCCTGCTTGCCAGGGACTCGGGCGTGAAAATGGCCGGGCTCAGGGACGAGCTGAAAAAGCTGATGTTTGAGTATTTCGGGGTATTCCGGGAAGGAAAGAAGATGGAAGAAGGGCTGGAAAAGCTCCTGGAACTCAAAAGCCGCTATCCTGAGGTCTACATTGACAACAAATCCGCTGTTTTCAATCAGGCTCTTATCTACGCCCTGGAATTAATGGGCCTCTTCGACATAGCAGAAGCCGTAGCAAGGGGCGCAATTACGCGGAACGAGAGCCGGGGTTCCCATGCCCGGACCGATTATCCGGACCGGGATGATGAAAATTTCCTTTTCCATACGATTTACCGCCTGGAAGGTCCGGGGGCTGAAGAAAAACCGGTACTTGAGTACCTACCTGTCAGACTTGGAAAATTCCCTGTAAAGGAGCGTGTGTACTGATGAAGCTGAAAGTGTTTCGATATGATGGGGAAAGCGGGGAATCCCGCTACGATACCTTCGAGCTCACCCCCTCCCCTGGGATGACCGTGCTTTCCGCTCTTTTCAAAATCCAGGAGGAGCTTGACGATTCCCTGGCTTTCCGCTACTCCTGCCGGGGTGCCGTCTGCGGGAGCTGCGGGATGCTGATCAACAAGGTGCCGAGGCTTGCCTGCCGGACCCAGGTGGAGGCCCTGCTCAGGGGGGAAGGAAAGGTCAAACTCAGGCCTTTCCCGGGAATGGAAAAAACGGTTTCATGGGACCCGAAAGAAGAAGTGCTCGTGGAACCTCTCCCGAACCTGGCTAAAATAAAGGACCTGATCGTGGACATGGACAAATTCTTCGAGTTCTACCGGGCGGTCGAACCTACCTTCAAACCGGCTTCGAAAGCTCCCGAAAAAGAGAGGCTGATGCAGCAAGAGGCCGTTTCGGAGCTTGAAAAGTACACGAACTGCGTGCTCTGTGCCTCCTGTGTGGGCGCCTGCCCGATTTCGGGAAAAGCAGAAAGAGATGAACAAGGAGAGGGGGAAGGAGAGGGGGAAGGAGAAGGGGAAGGGGAAGGGGAAGGAGAAACAAAAGAGTTTCTGGGGCCTGCAGCTCTTGCAAAACTCTACCGCTTTCATATCGATCCTCGTGAAGCGGAAGACGATTCCCGGCTCTTGCTTGTCAATGACAAAAGGGGCTGGTGGGGCTGCGAGTTCAACGCTAACTGCAAGGCTGTCTGTCCGAAAGGCGTCCCCCCAATTCTCGGGATCGGGAAGGCAAGAAGGGAGATCCAGAAGCTTGGAAAGGAGCCGGAGTAACCCTTTGACTTAAATGATGTCGTAAAGAACGATTGAAGAACGATTGAAGAACGATTGAAGAACGATTGAAGAACGATTGAAGAACGATTGAAGAACGATTGAAGATCGATTGAAGATCGATTGAAGAGCGATTGAATGACGGTTGAAGAACGGTCGAAGAACGGTTGAAGAGCGATGGATTCATACTTATAACGATAAGGATATCGAAAATAAGAAACGAAAAACAAAAAAGTGACGGAAAATAAGGTATTAAATTTGGGATATATAATTTTTTCAGGGGGATGGCGATGTGTCGAATTGAAAGGGACTCCATGGGCCAGTTTGAAGTCCCGGAAGAGGCCTACTACGGGGTTCAGACTTGCCGGGCATTGAGAAATTTTCCGGTGAGTGGGAGAAGGGAAAATCCGGGATTCATCCGGGCGTATTTGATCGTGAAAAAAGCCGCTGCTTTTACCAATATGGAACTCGGGGTGCTTGACCGGGAAAGGGGAGAGGCAATCGTGCAGGCAGCCGACGAGATTCTGGACTGTCTTGAGCCAGATTATTCTAACCAGTTTCCGGTAGACGTCTTTCAGGCAGGGGCAGGGACTTCTTTTAACATGAACACGAACGAGGTCCTGGCAAACCGGGCGCTTGAAATTCTGGGCAGGAAAAGGGGGGATTACGCTTACCTGAGCCCTAACGACCACGTTAATATGTCCCAGTCTACAAACGATACCTTCCCTACCGCTTCCCACATTGCAATCATATTCGCCGCAGACAAACTGGCCAGTGTGCTCCACGAGCTTGCAGAGGCCTTCCGCCTGAAAGGAGAGGAGTTTGCCGGAATCGCAAAATCCGGCAGGACACACTTAATGGACGCAGTTCCGGTGACCCTCGGAACTGAATTCAATGCCTATGCTTCTGCCCTTCAGAGGGCTGCAGGCCGCATAAAGGAACGGAGGGATGACCTCCTGGAACTTGCCATTGGGGGAACAGCTACGGGCACCGGGGCAAATACGCCTCCTGGATACCGAAAAGCTGTGGTTGCAAAAATCTCCGAACTCTGCTCCCTGCCCTTCTGGCCTGCAGCCGACGGTTTCGAAGCCCTTCAGAGCCGGGCCCAGCTTGCAGCCTTTTCGGGAGCTCTCAGGGAACTCGCCCTCGAACTCATCAGGATTGCAAACGACCTCCGGCTCCTGAATGCAGGCCCCACGACCGGGATTTCGGAAATCGAACTTCCCCAGGTTCAGCCGGGCTCTTCCATCATGCCGGGAAAATACAACCCTGTCATGGCTGAGTGCCTGGACATGGTAGGGTACCAGATCGTTGGCAATGACACAACCGTGGCTCTTGCATCGCAGGCCGGGCAGTTAGAGCTCAACGTCATGACCCCGGTGATAATCTTTAACATTCTTACGTCAATTACCCTGCTCTCAAACTACCTCCCTGTTTTTCAGAAACGCTGCGTTGAAGGGATAAAGGCACATGAGGACCGGTGCAAAGCCTACCTTGAACTTAACCCGATCCTCGTGACGTTCCTGACCCCGAGGATCGGGTACCTGAAGGCGGCAGAGCTTTCTAAGGTAGCCCTGGAAAAGAAGGTTCCTGTTTCGGAAGTTGCTGTGATGGAGGGGGTTTTGAGCAAGGAAGAGGCGGATGAACTGCTTAAAATTGAGAACTTATTGAAAAAAGATTGAGATCAAGGCTTTGTTCGCCCTTTCGGTCCGTAAAAGGGACTGATAAATCGGTAAGGATGAAAACAAAGCAGAACAAATACAGCTGGAAAATGTTTTTTTGTTTTTGTTTTTTTCATTCCTTTTTGGAAGGCGCCATCAAGCAAACTGGTGGGGAACTCTGAAGTATTAGATTAAAAGGGCTTTTCCCTGTCAGGGTTTAATTGCATATCACTTACAGGAGTTATTCTTGCACAGGAATTATTCTTGTACAGGAGTTATTCTTCCGGAAACTTCTGCAAAAATAGACCGGAATTTATACTCACAAAAAATAAAAAAATTACCTGGAATAATTATGCTTAAAATACACTTACGAGTTTAAATGGGCAAAAAAGAGTAAGTAAAAATTTTATTTTTACAATCCCCTTACTTTTTCTCCCTCTTGAAAATTGCTGTAGCTGTCCCTTCATCATCAATGTCGTCCTTTATAAGGATAAGTTCCCAGCCTTCGTTCCCAATTCTTTCAAGGTCGCTCATTTGCTGCGGCATGTGCACGGCATGGATCCTGCGAGAATCATATTCCCATAGTTTCATCACTTTATACCCCCTACTGTTAATGATAAAAGACATCCTGTATTTATTATCTTTAATATCGTGACAAAACTATAAATAACCAGAACAAAAGAAAAAACGTAGTCCGGTTCTTCCCTCTTAACGTCAGTTTGAGTCCGGGAGTTTCGGGATTTCGGTCCGGTAGAGGACCCCTTTTTCAGACCTTATCATACGGATCCGCTCCCTTGCCATGAAATCGAAGATCAGTTCGATCTCAGGGGGGTAGGTGGCATCGGCATAAACGGGGACGATGGGTTCAGAGTCCGTTCCCGCGACATAGAACATTTCTCCCCCGAAGTGAGCTATGTGCTGTACTTCGTATTTTTCGAAGGCCTGTTTGATGAATTTTTTCGAGAGCGGGGGTTTTGCAAGTTCGAAGTCTTCTACAGTCATTTTTATGTCTGCCCCATACATAAAAAAGGGATTGACGGGATCGGATATAAAATCAATTGAAGGCAGGGACAGAAATTTCAATGCAGGAATTCAGAAATGCGGGGTTTCATGGCCCCAGGGTTGATAAGTTTGGATTTCCTGTTCAGAAGTTTTGGTTTCCCGTCCGGAACCCTTTCATCTCCTTGAAGGCATCCTGGCTCCCGGGATAAGGCCCACGAGCCTTGCAACTTTTTTGTAGCGTTCAAGCAAATCTTCTTCCTGCCGGATGTCTTCAATTTTCTCGAAGATGTACATATTTTCGGGCACAAAGGGGATTTTGCTCCGGAGGACGTTAAGCAGGGATTCAAGTTGCCTGTCCAGTTCCTTCCGGTCCTTTTCAAGGGTTTCGAACTTCCATTCCCTCACCTTCAGGCTAACCGTGCACGCCAGGTTTTCGTAAGGTGCCCCCTTTGCCTTTAGGCAGGTTATCCTGGCTTTGTAGCGGATTCCTGAAAGGGTCTCTTTCAGCTTCTGTTCAAGGAGCACTTTTCCAAACTTCGGGTATTCTTTCTTCACGATTTTCTTTGCAGCAATCGCCTCTTCTTCGGCGTTTTCAAAGAGCTCCGTTGCCCTGTCAAACTCCCGGACGCAGGTCTCAAGCAGTTTTTTCCGGGCAGGCAGGTCTTCGGGACTGAGATTTCCCGCAGCCCGGAGAAGTTCGGCAAACTTTTCGCTTGTATCGAGCAGCTTCCGTTTTTCTTCAAGCTCTCTTACTTCCCGTGCTGCCCTCGAGAGGTAGAGCTCGGTCTCAAGCCTGGCTTTTTCTAAAGGCCGGTCGCTGACAATTATGTAGAGGTAGGCCTCGTAAAAGGGCCGGTAGAATTCGGGGGTGTCGCCTTCGAAGGGAATTTCCGAGGCTTCTTTAAAATAACCCGCAGCTTCCTTCAGCCCGAAAATGTATGTAGCCCCGTTTTCCGCCCGGAGCGCCCGCCAGAGGGAAGCCCTGGCAAGAGCCCTGTAGGCATATTTCCTTACATAGGTGTACGGATCTTCAATAAGCAGCTGCAGGTCCCTCCAGGCCCCGGTCTTGTCCGGCACATGGAAAAAGGCAGGCGTAAGGGCCCGGGCTGTAGCCCTCTGCACAAAACTGTCGCTGTGCCCTGAAAGCCTGACAAGGTCCTTCCAGGCTTCCCCTTTATCGGGGACCTCGGGGTAAGCCGGGGCAAGGGTTTTTGCAGCTCCCCTCCTGACTTCCCTGTCCTCGGAGGAGGCAAGCCTGACGAGTTCCGCCCAGGCTCTCCTTTTGTCTTCGGCATGGGAAAATGCTCCGGAAAAGAGTTCCGCAGCCCTTTTCCGGAGCTGTGCGTCCTGCCCTGAAGCCAGGCGGACGAGGTCGAAAAAGACCCCGGATTTTTCTTCAACCCCGGGCAGCACATGGGAAAGCAGCTCTGCAGTCTCTTTCCTGACAGCGCTGTCCCCGTCCTCCGTCCTTTTAAGGAGTTCTCCCCAGATGTCCTGAATTTTACCCTGCTTCCGGGAATAAAGGGCAAGCAGGGAGTCCATCGCCCCCCTCCGTACCGAGGGGTCGGGATCCGAACTCAGGCGGATAAGTTCGGCAACAACTTCTTTTTTATCCGGCAGGTTGGAGGGATATGTTCCGGCAGAGAACTCTGCGGCATCTTTTCGCAGGTATCTGGCTCTTTCAAAAGCCCCGGCTTTTTCGGAAGATGGTTCGTAATCATGAAATCTTTCAGGTTTTCCAACTTCTTTTTTCTCTGATTTTTTCTTCCCTATTAGTTTTTTCTCACTTTCTTTCCTTCCCTCTTCTATACTCTCTTTTTCTCCACATTCTTTCCTGTCCTTTTCCAGATCTTCTTCAGGGAATTGCGGATTGATTGAATCAGGGTTTTCTACAAGCTCCCTCAGCACATCGCTGTCCTCCTTTTCAGCCAGGTGCACGAGGTCCGAATAAGCCTTTTTCCTGTCTGGAATGTAGGGGAAAAGGGTTGGGAGCGAACGGATAATTCCGGTGCGTACATCTTCAAGGCTGGAATTTGAGTTTACCAGTTCCATAAGGTCTTCCCAGGCGTTTTCCTTACTCTGGTTGTGGGGAAAAACCAATACAAGGGCCTTTACCGCACCTTTTATAATATCCTCGGAAGGGTAAGCCGTGAGGTTTATGAACCTCTCCCATGCCTGGATTTTGCCGCTTTCCGGAAGCTTCGAAAAAACGGTTGAAAGGGAGGAAACTGCGCTTTCCCTTACTTCATCGCACTTATCGGAAGAGAGCCTGAGCATGTCTTCAAATGCCTGTTCCCTGTCAGGAACCGATTCAAAAGAAGAGCTTAACTGCTCCATAGCCTCGATTCGCTCGCTCGAAAGGGGGCTGAAGGTTTTATCGTGTACGATGTCCTGGTCAATCAACTGTTCCCACCAACTGTTCCTTTTCTTATCCGGTTTTTACTGGTTTTCTACCCGGTTTTTACAGTGCTCTTTTACGTTTCTCTTTTTTTATTCAGTTTTTCCGCTTACCTTCTTTCCAGTTTACTATTTCTTGTAAAAGAGTTGGTGGGAGTTCTATTAAAGGTATTGATTTTATTTTCAAAAAATTCCTTGATTCACAATTTTCGGATTCACAATTTTCGGATTCATGATCTCTGATTCGCGATATCTTTATTCATAATATCTTATTCACAATCCGCATGGCAACTTCTGCTTTATGAATTATTAGGTAAAAACGATAAAATTTAGGAATGTCTATAAACAATGAAGTATATTTTCCTTCTCTATAATAATTCCATGTTAATAATGAGGATACCTGAATGGAAGCCTCTCTTCTTGATCTGGTTTTCCTTTCTGAAAAAAGGGAAAAAATTCTTCTGTTATTGAGGGAAGGTCCGAAAAGCATTAAAGAAATCGAAAATTCCCTGAATTTCAGTTCTACATCGGTTCAGCCGCAGATTAAAATACTTAAAGAGAGACATCTCCTTTATCTGGAGGATAATAAATACGGTTTGACAATCATCGGGGAGACAATAGCTGAAAATATGCGGGAGCTGGTCGATACTTTAGAAGTCCTTGAAAACAAATTAGATTTCTGGAATGTTCACCAGCTTGAAGGAATACCCCCACATCTATTAACTAGAATTTGTGAACTTAAACATTCCACTTTTGCCAGACCGCTTGACAAGAGTAATATGTTTTCGCCTCACAGGGAATTTGCGGATAACATTGCAAAATCGGAATTCGTTAAAGGCATCTCCCCTTTCATCCATCCTCTATACCCAAAAATGTTCCTGGACTTCGCAAAAAGTGGCATCGACGTATCCCTTATTGTTACGGATCCTGTTTTTGAAAGGATGAGCACGGAATTCAAGCCTGAAATGGAGCAGTTCCTGGGCCTGAACAACACCCATGTCTATGTGTGTGAAAAAGAAATTCTGCTCTCAAGTGCGGTGACGAACTGTTTCCTTTCCCTTGGCTTTTTCTATAAAAACGGGACATACGATCATGTCAATGATATTTTGTGTTTCGAACCCGAAGGCCTGCGCTGGGGAGAAGACCTTTTTACGTACTATCGGGACATGTCCAGGGAAATAACGGAAATTTGATCTTTTTCTCCTTCTTATTCTTCCTCTTTCAGAAACTTCCCCTTCTTTTTCCGGTACCTCCCTGACCCTGAGCTCCCGGCAGCCTTCCATCTCGCAAACGGAGCTTTCTCCTCCGCAAGCTTATAAAGCTCTTCAGCCGGGTTTCCTGCTTCGGAAAGCTGGGGGTAGTCCTCTCCTAGCACTTTTATTGCCCGCCGGACTGTGTAGTCGGGGGTTTCCCGGCTAAGTTTCTCGACGTCTTCCAGGGCTTTTTCCCTGTCCGGGAGCTGGTGGAAGATCAGGGCCATGATATCTCCTGCTTTGTCCCGTACATGGCTGTCCTTGCTTTTGGCAAGCCCGAGGAGGCTGTCCCAGACAGCTTTCCTGTCTCCCTGGTAGGGATATATCAGGATGAAGGCGTTCGAGGCGAGTTCCCGGACGTTTTCGTACCGGCTTTTTGCCAGGGCTATGAAATCATTCCAGACCTTTTTCCTGTCAGGCAGGGAGGGGAAAAGTAAAATGAGGGCTTCGACTGCCTGCTTCCTGAGGTGACTGCTCTCCTTTTCGGTCAGGCTGAGAAGGGCGTTCCATGCCTTCTTTTTGTCCGGCACATGCCCAAATGCAAAAACAAGGGTCAGGACAGCAGCCTTCCAGACTTCCGGTTCCTCCGTATGGGTAAATTCCAGCAGGCCATTCCAGCTCTCTTCTTTATCTTCTTCAGAAATTTTTGGAAAAACGTTTTCAAGTGAATTTATTGCTTTAACTCTAACAGTTTCGTTTTCATCGGAACAGAGTCTTAGCAGGTCCCTGAAAGCCTGCTGACTGTCTTTAAAGGATTCAAAATAGCTTATGAGCTGCTGCAAGGCTTCAATTCGCTCATCTGAAATTGGACTGAAGGTTTTTTCGTGTATATCGGACTGATCAACCAAAAATCCCCACCAACAATATCCTCTATCCCCTTTTTACTCCCTTATTCATAGTTGAGCGGGTTTTTTATTAAAGGTATTGTTGCCGGGTTTTTCGATTTGCTTTTAAGGTGGTCGCGTTCTCACCGGCCTCTGAGTGAAGCAAGGCGGACGGCTTTTCCCGAAGAACCAAAAAAAGGAAGAGAAGGTTTTGAAATCCAAAACTGCAAATTTTTCTGTTTCTGGTTTTGGGTTCAACTGCGTAAGTCCTATTTCAGTTGCTTTTTCCATTACAGGCTCCAAAGCCCTTCAGCTTCCTCGTACTCCGGGTATTCAACTTTCCCCATGAAAAGAATGCAATTTGTCCTTTTGTCCTCTATGAAGAACATGAACGGATGGTCGGCTTTGAATTCCTTTGGTTTTGAATCCCATGAGATTTTCCCACCCAACTCCATCTCGACCTCTGTTGCTGCGGCAGCTTCCGTGCCTTCTTCCTGCACATCTATGAAAGCCTGGTGAATCACTCTGGATACAAATAATGTCCCGTCACTGATTCCTGAAAAATTCGCACGGTTGGAGTTGAAGGCATCCACAACGCCCATTTCAATGAGGGAATTGGAAAGGTCTGTTTTAGTCTCAAACTTAAATTTCGGAATCGAGGTCTTCACTTCCTCCGTTAATTCCATGTCGTTTTTAAGTTTGTTATAATCGTTTACCGTGAAATCGGTTTCAAAGTCTTTAATGTCGTTGTCTTTCGGAAGCACAATGTACATGGATAAGTCGTTGCCTTTGTAAGGAAGTTCTATGATTTTTGCTTTTGAGTTTTCACCATAATTAAAACTTTTAAACATGTACATCATGTCCACAGGAATTTCTTCCCCTTTCGCCGGATAAAAAGTTCTTTTTCTGGTCATCTCCTTATCAAATTCATACACCCATTTTCCATTGAAGTAAATTGCATTTGTGATAATTACCCGTGTATCAGGCGTAATCGAATCTTTCGGGATCAGGTCTTTTATTTTGTCATTGGTCCTGGCTTCGACCCATTCGTTGATGGTGTCTCTTGAGTCAACCGGTTTTCCCACAAAGTTGAGTTTTGTAACTTCGCCGTCATAGTAGTTTTTCACGTTGAAAACATACGCTTCTTTTATGGGAAACCCTTCCTGTACCCAGATCGCATTTGCAGTTTCAAGCTCGTAATCGCCGCTTCCGGAATTGATCCCGTCATTCATATCTTTCAAATGAACTTTCAAAACAGTCTTATTTGTGGGGAAATAAAATACATTTGATATCTGCTCCTTTGTAGTGTTTTCAGCCCCCTCATAACAGATCGCCATGGCAGCCGATATGCTGTGCGGTGAAAAGAAGACGTTTCTTTCTTCCCCTGCTTCCATTTGCGCAAGCTGCGAGTACATGTCAAAAGCAAAAGCATTGTTTGCGGCTGCGATGTCGTAGTCTTCAACCGAGTCCGCATTGATTGTATTTTCCGCAATTACAGCTGTATCTTCAACGCAGCCTGTACACAGCAATGTTAGAGTAAATACCAGAAAAGTAATTTTAATTTTGCACATGCATTCTAATATTTAGATAAGGTATACTAAAGTTTATTTATATGTGGTAGATACAATATATACATAATGTAAATAAATTAAAAGATGTGCTCTCTCCCGATTTTTCACGGTGGTTTTTTCGTTTTTCCATTTTGTTTTTCCATTTCGTTTTTCCATTTTGTTTTTCCATTTTGTTTTCCATTTTGTTTTCCATTTTGTTTTTCCATTTTGTTTTCCATTTTGTTTTCCATTTTGTTTTCCATTTTGTTTTTCCATTTTGTTTTCCATTTTCGTTTCACGTCTCAGTTTTTCATCAATCAATGGATTTTGGAAAAGTGTAATATTTCAATTATCAATATATAAACAGAAGTTATATATGGTGAAACATCATAGTTGAAAACGATACCTCGGTGTGTCACTGGTTGTCGAAACCAACAACATGAACAAGAGTGGAGGGAAAAATTACGGATATGTATCTTATTGAGTCCCCACACACTGCGGAGGAGTGTCTGGGAGCTCTGGATGAATTGCTTGAGATGGGGCCTGCTGTATTGGAACAGTATCATTTCGGCTGCCTGGTCGGGGTGCATACGGGCTGGGCTATAGTAAATGCTGAGAGTGAAGCGGGAGCCCTGGAAATTGTTCCCGGGTCCCTGCGCAGTAAAGCACGTGCAGTAAAGTTAAACAAATTCACCGCCGATCAAATCAAGGAAGCTCACCGGGAGATGGAAGAAGTACCGTCAAAAACATAACAGTTTTTTTATTTTTTTATTGAACTTTTTTTTCATTTTTCATTTTTCATTTTCCAGGCTCCGGTGTTCTCTCCCGATGCAGAGTGGAGCGGATCTGCCTGTTTTATCTGTAAAATTTCAAAATGTAAAAAAAGAAATGAAAGAAAAAACTACGAATTAAGCAGGTTAACTATTCACGATTTTTTAATTCAACTCGAATTATCTATGTTCTTTCCTGCAGTTCCCATCTGGGGAATTCCGTTGTATTTAAGGCGGTTATAGACGGGCTGGGTCGGAGCGATCCAGACGTGTCCGGTGCCTTCGAAGGTCTGGAGCAGGCCTTCTCCGCTTGTCATGGAGCCGAGGAGCTGTTTGCTTGAGCGCTGGACACTGAAGGCTACAGCGCCCGAACGGAGCAGGGCGAAATTCCCGTCAACCTGGATTCTTTCGTTATTAAGTTCGTATTTAAGCACTTCTTCCATCGGGATTGGGATTTCGAGAACCACGGCACCCGTGCCGCTGATCTGGGTCTGGAACCAGCCTTCCCCACCCAGGAGTCCGGATGAGAGGTTTTTCTGGGAAGCTACCCCGATTTCCATCCCCTGTTCACAGCAGTAGAAAATCCCTTTGTCCACGACTATGGACTCGTTTTCCAGGTTCATGATGATGTAGTGGCTAAAGGATGGTTCGAGGAAGATTTCTCCTGTCCCTTTGTATATGGGCTTGAAGGTGGACTCACTGGTAAGCTTGCTTTTGATCAACTTTTTAGCAAGTCCGCCAACTCCCCCTATATTTGACACGCAATCGATACACCCTTTGTGGAAATAGAGAGCCCCTGATTCGGTGATAAGCCCGCTGTCTTCAAGGGTCACCTTGACCATTTTCAGGGACATCCCTGCATTCCGTATATAGAACAGGTCTTCTGCAAGGGCTGCATCCTTGCTTCCTTTAAGGTTGTTGCATTCCAGAATTTCAACTTTGAAGCCGTCTTTTTCAATAGAATCGATGACCTTTATGTTCGAGTAGAATTTTTCATCCATCGGTAAACCTCATTAAGAGTTTCACTCTATTAGTTATTTGATATATTAAAATAGTTTTACATATGTAAAAAATTATGGTTTATTAGTTGTGCTGTGCTAGTTGTGCTTTGTTAATTGTGCTGTGCTAGTTGTGCTTTGTTAATTGTGCTGTGAACCCGGCTCGCCTATTCTCTATTACGGTCCATACCCTCCCCAATACCGGCATACCGGCTTCTTAGGAAAGGGTTATATCCTTTCCTCATAAACATAAAAGTGGGAGGTATGTTTTGTATGAAGTACACTCGCATATTCGCTGATTCTGACGGCACGTCACATTTTGAGGACAGGGACATCGATCTTGCAGAAATCGATTTTGTTCCTCCGGCTCCTTCACTTTTCCTTTCGGCTTTCCAGCAGGCATCGCAGTTCGCTTTCTGCCGGATCCCGGCAGGCTGGTTCGGAGACTGGCACCCGACTCCGCATCACCAGTTTTTCTTCTTCCTCTCCGGGGAACTGGAAGCAGAGGTAAGCGACGGGGAAGTTCGCAGATTCGGGCCTGGAAGCGTTGTGCAGCTTGAGGATACGGGAGGAAAAGGGCACGTCACGAGAGTTATTGGGGATGAGGATGTGCTGGCAGCTGTTGTACAGGTTCCGGATTGAAGACAAGGTTGAATAAAATTGGGTGGCAGGGGTTTTTGAATTGATCAGGTTTTGAATTGATGGGTTTTTCCTGAATCGCTTTTTCTGAGATTGCCCCCTGGCAACCTCATTTATAGAGGATACCCTTCCGAGAGCATCCTCCTGCCTGCGGGGTGAACTATGCACTTTTTAAGCTCGCAAATCGGAATTCCTTCAAGGGTTTCCCCGGTACAGGCTCCTCCGGACCACGTAACGAAGATGTCACATGTACCGGCTGCTTCATCTACTGCTGTAACAATCCCCAGGCGGGTTTTTTGTATGCAGGGGGTTGAATATTCAGCCTGCAGGGGGAGTACGAGCTTTACACCCGAATCAAGTAACGGAACTACATCGCATGCATTGTATTCCTTTGAAACACCGTCTTCCGGGCGGGTCAAAACGTATTTTTCCTGGTCTTCCGAATCTAAGTAGTGTTCTGATACGATTCCTATAAAGTGGTCCCATTCGACCTCTTTCAAATAGGAATCACTTACGCAGGCCCAGGTGCCGGATTCCAGTTCCTTTCCTGCAGCCCCCGGGGCTGCACATACTGCGAGCAACACGAGAAAAATTACTGACAGTTTTGCTATCCGTGAATATACTTTTTTTGCCATTATTGAGATCTCCGAATTCAAATAACTGTGTATTTTTTTCCACCGCTAAACCAGGTTTTAATTTAAATAAAGATGAGCATATTTCAATAATTTATTATATATTTTTTGATTTCATTCTATTTTTAGTGGAATTTCGAATTCTAAAGGCTAGATGCCTGGTAGATCCCGAGGATCTGGCATAAAAAGGGGCTTCGTTAGGTGGTCAATGAAGGATGTAGAAGGCGGTTCTAACGAAGTATTTATCTTCTATTGTATATTCTGATATAGGTGTTACACTGGCTTTTATCACTTATTCCGGAACTTTCCGGAATCAAATCATAAAAGGGAAGGACGTAACATTTTGTTAAATAGAAGGATGAAACAATGCGGCAACAGAACGTAAAAATGAATCAACTGGCACAAATAGTAACGGATTTTATCGAACCTGTAATCCCTTATCTGGTCATTGGATCTAAAAAAGCGGCTGAAGAAGCCGGCAAAAAAGTAGGGCCTGAGGTCTGGGAGCTTGAGAATCAATTGTGGGGTAAATTGTGTTCGAGAGTAAGGCCGGAGTTGAAAGAAGCCGCAGGAGACCTTGTTGTTGCTCCTTCCGACCCGGAGCTAAAGCAGGTCCTGGTCCGGGAAGTTCTGAAATCGTTTGAGATGGACCCTGATTTTGCTAAAGAAATTTCGGCTTTTATGGAAGAAGAGCTAATACGGAAGTTGACTGCTGAAAAGAGGATGACAGCTTTTCAACAGAGTCCGGCTGATAAGACCGGAGTGCTTGAAGAATTCAATAAGCTGCTTGAAGAATTCGTGGCAAAATACAGTATTGTTCAGGAATCTGAGCGATTGGAAGCCGGGCCAGGTAAAGAAGAAATTATGGAAAAAGAAGCACTTATGCAAAAAACTCTTGACTTTGCCTCCCGGATTCAGTACGGAGATGCAAGGTCCCTGGCCCTTTCCCTGCTTGTCCCTCATCTGGAAGGCCCGGGAAAGCAAGAGCTCATCAAAAAAGCCCTTTCCTCTGCTTCCAATATCCATGATGAAGCCGAACGAGCCGCAGTCCTCTCTTCGCTTGTCCCTCACCTGAGCGGGCCTGGAAAAGAAGAACTTATTGAAGATATCCTCGACTTCGCTCCCTACATCCAGTATGGAGATACAAAATTTCAGGTTTTTTCCTCGCTTGTCCCGCATCTGGATGTGTTCGGTAATTACGTGTCCGGAAATGAAAGGCTTGTGGAAAAAGCCCTTGAGATGGCCTCCGGGATTCAATCCGAGTATCTGAGGGTGCAGGCTCTTTCTTTGCTGATCCCATACCTGAAGGGGCAAAGAAAAGAAGAAACTATAGAACAGGCCCTTGAATTAGCTTCCAATATTAAGGATAAGAATATGAGGTCCCTGGCCCTTTCATTTGTTAGTCCGTATCTTAATGGGCCGGGAAAAGAAGAAGGAGTGGTGGGGAACCTGGTTCAGGATCTGTCATTTAATGAACAAACAAAAAGTAAGATGAATTAAAAAATGTAAAATTGATTATAGTCCCAAACATAAGTATTTACACTTACATTAATAACCACGGAAGACACAGAAAGCACGGAAGTATTGTGCCCCAACTTTTCCTTTATTCCGTGTTTTCCTTTATTCCGTGTTTTCTGTTGTTAAACTTTAACTTGAGATTGGTGAAGGAATTTGGGGTCTTGCCTATAAAAAAAGTAAATTAGTTACTGAGCTGGCTGTGAGCAGCCGGACTCAGTCTGTAACATCCCTGGCGAGAATATAGGCAACCATCTCAGGGTTCAGTTTGCTTTCCCTTGATACCTTTTCTTCTATTTTCTCGACGGGTGTGCCTACCAGCTTCAGGTCTCTGATATCTTTAATAATGGCAGGCGGGACGTTGTAGTATTCACTGATGTCCTTCCTGTGACCCCATACATCCCCTTCGATAAGCTGGATTTTTTGCATTTCAAGGAACATTTCGATTGACTTTGAGATGGTTCGGCGGTAAGAGTTAGGTAGTTGGATCGCTTCAATTTTTGGGCATGTCTCAATCAGCGCAAAGATGTCCTTGTTCGAAGGACGGAACGCCATATGAATCACTCTTTCATTAGGATTAAGCGTAAAAATCTCTTCCCTGGAACTAACCACACGTATCTTCATTCAATTCCCCCATTAGCGAATTTTTCCTCTTTTTTCGTTTTATTTTTTCCGTTTTATTTTTTTTTCCGTTTTATTTTTTTCCGTTTTTACCTGTAGTAGATCTTTAATTACCAAATCCTGTTTTTTTAGCAACTTTGTTAACGTTTCCGAACAAATGCCAGCCTCCACACCTTATAACTATTCTTACAAATCCCCTGACCTTTTTAAAATGTAAAACATATTTTTACATATATTAATTCTTTTGTTTGTTATATATATTTATTTGCTAAAAAGTATAATTTCTTAGTAAATCGGTAGCATTTCATTTCCTGGCAGGATGAAAAAAGGGTTGGTGCGACTTGAAATATGGGGGACTTTCGGATAAATGGGAACTTACAGGTCGAATATCTTTAGTCCTTACATACCTGTTTCTTCTGACATTTAAGTGTTTCAAAACACCAATCATATAACACCGGATCACCAGGTTTTATATACTTAAATAATTTATTTAACAATGTGCAAAACAGAAACCTTTTTTACATCTTTGGAACCTTACAGGTACTCACTTTAGGATTTATTGTATTTTTCATTCTCGGAATAACCAGTGTCGGAAAAGATACATCTGTCGTTTTGAGTGTTTTGTTTCCATTGTGCACATTAATTCTGGAATATCTTATCTATTCCAGAGAGTGAATTCTTGATTTGATACGCCTGTTCTTTTATTCAATCCAGTATTCGGGTTTGTTTAAGGCGTCTGCACACACCACTTTACCTGTAACCTTGCTCAGTCCTTCGGAAGTCAATGCCTGTACCATCCAGGCGTCTGCGTGCTCATCGGGTATGGGGTAAGGTGTGGCAAAGCCAAGGCTTCCTGCATCGGGTATAAAGCCGTATCTCGGATAGTAATCCATATGCCCCAGAACAAAAACCATCTCAACACTGATTTCTTTCAATTTTTTCAACCCTGCATTAATAAGCATTCCTCCGATTCCCTGCCGCTGGTATTCGGGTTTAACCGCCAGCGGAGCAAGAATGTATATTGATGGTGGAATTGACGGAGCAGTTGACGGAGCAGTTGACGGAGCTATTAATGGAGTGGTTGATTGAGAACCTGATGGAGAATGTTCATTTGCTTCAAAAGTTGCCCTGGTAAATAGAATATGTCCTGCAGCTTCATCGTCCTTGAAGGCTAGGAGTGATATTACCGGCTCTGCACTTTTATCTTCCAGAAGCTGGCTTACTAACTCCGCTTCGTCTTCCTGACCAAAGGCTTCCCTTTCAATTTTCATGACGTCGTCGAAGTCTGATTTCTTTGCTTCTCGGATTTGAATATTTTTTGAATTCATAGTTTTACCCTGGGTCTTTATTCTTCTAAAATATAATCCCCTAAATTTGTCGTCTATACACGACAGAATAAGCGGATTTTATCGATTATACTCGATGGCTACATAAAGGGACGCGAGGTAAACGGCCTGCTTGCCGGGATGAAGAACTTCAAAATGAAAGAGGGAATAATCATCACATCGGACTTTTTTGATGAGGGGCTTGTTGAAGGAAAGAGGATAAGGTATGTGCCGTTGTGGTACTGACTGCTTGAGGAGGATTGCGGGGAGAAGAGTGGTCGCTAATAAAAACGATGCCTGTAAGAAGCTTTTCAAGCTCACAATTTACGAACTTCGTCTATTACCATCTGTGCAGACTCAGAAGAAGGCAGGGATCAAAAGGCATGTGGATCGGGAATAAATGGTTTAATCATTCATCTTTTTCTAAAATAATCATGGGTTTTCCGTACTTTTCGAGAACTTCTTTATCCAGGTCTTTTATCGAAGATATTCTGTCTCTTACGCTCCCATCTATCTCTTTCCATAAACTGAAAAACTCTTCATCCTTCATACTATCCATTTCGAGTAATTTTACAGTAATAACAAACTCTCTCCACTCCGGGATTTCCAGATCCCTTGAAAGCTCCACATTTATCTCAACATTATCTTTTTTGCCATATTTCGTTAGCTGGAAAAAAATTTCGGACAATATTTCATTCAAAAACTTATGGAAATTTTTATTAGAAATTCCTCTTATTTCCGGACTCACTTTTACGTTATATAATGAACTGGAAATAGAGGGTTGTTCAGGAGAATAAGCATCGGTGGTTTCCGTTACCATATTAAGAAGGTCCTGCTTTTTGCTGCAGGTGCTGGCGCGGTATTCACTGCAATGATCGGTATTGTGGTCGGTATTAAGATTTGTATTATCATCAGTATTCCGATCATCATCAAGTTCAAAGCGGGTCGAGGACATATTTTATCCCGGCTGTTTCATTAGATTGAGAATTTTCAGGTCAGGTTTTCAGCTAAATCCTGTATATTCTCTATTTCTCTGCAACGGTTATGAAGTTTCGCCCGATTCACTCTTTGGGTATGTGGGTTTGGCTCAATTAACACACTGAAAAAGGTATTTTTCAAGCTGTTTTTTCCTCCGGCTCTAATTCCACCTGACCTGGTGGCGTTCTTGTGGCTGGTTGACTGGAGAAATAGGTACGTTTTTTTAGATTGCTTTTTGGGTACCGGCGCTCTCACCGGCCGTGGAGCGAAGCGAGGCGGACGGCTTTTCCAGGATTTACCTGTATAAGAAATTGAAAAACCAATAATTGTTAGTAATAAGAGGCAAATGCATATAAAAATGACAAATTTAATGTTGCTGAGCGGTTGAATAAAATGGAATTCTTTTAAAAATAACATAGTCGGATGATATAATGACTATAATAAAATACAAAGTACATCGATTCGACATCGACATGGATAAGGACCAGGTGAGATTAGAGCAATTTTTGAATAATCTAGAAGGAGAAGTTGTGACGATTATTCCCAATGTTAAACCTATATTTCAACTCATGGGAGCTACTGCTAAAGTAAACTTTCTTTTGATAGTGGAAAAGCTGACTAAATAAAATAAATGGTTCTCATTAACATCGTGTGGTTAAACTCATTTTACCTGACATTAAGAATATCATTGTGTTCCTTTTTCGGATTGCTTTTTGGGTACCGGCGCTCTCACCGGCCGCAGAGCGAAGCGAAGCGGACGGCTTTTCCAGGAAAATAAAGACTAAAGAAGAATATATGTGTTCCAATCTCTGCTTTAGCAGATCTAGCTTGCGAATATCAGGAATTTCATTGTAATTATCGATTGCAACTGTAGTAACCTATAAATTTAAGAAACAAAAGACCTCTAATTAAAATAGGTGAATAAATGCTGGAACCAGATACCTTTGATGAAAAAGCAAAACGTATCTATGAAGCCCATAAAAAAGAATGGGAACGGCTATACAATGGGAAAATAATAGCCATAGATATTGATGCTAGTGACTTTGTATCTGTTGGGGAGAACATCGGGGATGTTGACCTGGAAGCAAGGAGAGAGCGCCCGGGTCACAGGATATTCATGCGTAGAGTAGGAAAGAATCCTGCCGTTGCCAGGCTGCGGAACAGAACCTATGTCTGAAGAAACCACTTTTGATTACATAGATAATGACCCGCTTGTTCCGGTCACTCTCATCAATCCCGTTTCTAATAAAAAAGTAAATGCTTATGCATATCTTGATACGGGTTCGGATGCAGTTGTCATACCAAAAGACCTTTGGCTGGAACTTGGGTTAGAGATGATTTACCGTTCCAATGTTAGTGCGGTTGGAGGCGTAGTTACCACATGGTACACCCGCACAACCCTTGAATTCCTTGAAACAAGGCACAAAAACATTATTGCCTTCTATCAGGACGAAGGAGACGTTTTGATCGGGCGAAACATCCTTGATAAATATTCCATCACATTCGATGGTAGAAATTCAAAGTTATCAGTCCTGTGAAACTTTTACGGTTGACTGCTATTTTATCAAAAAAAAGATTTTGCTTACAGAGATTATTACGCCCTTCCCGCCCCATTATTTCTTGATTTTTCCTTTGCTGGTCCCGGGCAGGCTCATGGCGTCCCAGAGCTCCTCCGCTTCCCTGCGCTCTTCCTCGGTGATGGGGTCTGCTTTGTAAAATTTTACACCTTCCGCGCCTGCCCAGAATCGGTTTTTTTCGCTCAGGTCTTCATCTTCTTCTTTTCCGATGTAATATTTCCGGCCGTCTTTGTCGTAGTGGACCTCTTTCTGCACAGTGTCTTCCGGCATGGTTCCTCGGGTAATTCGTTACTATGGTAGTACGCCGACATCTTATATGTCTCAATCCTTGTTTTGGTGGATTTTGGTCAGGATTGCGAAAAAACCTATTTTTCATCATTTCCAGATTCATTGTATTCTAATTCGAACTCATTAGTTCTTTCAGTTTTCAGAGGAGCAATGCTTATTTCAAATGCTTTAGGTGCTTCTTCATTGATATATTCATAGCGAATAAATCCACTTAACTTTGCATCTTGACCTGAAACAACCAGAAAGTAGCAAACAGAAGATGCCATTCAATATTTTCCCGATAGGAATGAACACGTTTTTTGCCTCGATTGATTTGGGGAGTTGGGATATGAGGCTTGATTAGTTCCCATTCTTTATCAGATAAATCACTAGGATAAGGAAGTCTTCCAGTTTGTTCCAATATCAACGAACAATCTTGATACAAGTAATATTTAATTTTAAGACATCTTCTAAAGAAAAAGACTTCGTAATGGAAAAGGATTCATAATAAAAGGGAATATAATTACAGGGGGCCAAGAGCATGTCTTAAAATTCAATTTGATTATACAATTGGGATAAAACTCACGTATTTGGACTGGAAAAAGGTAACATTAAACCGTCAAACGTCTAAAGTCTTAATTTTAACTATGATGTCTAATGCATTTGATTTTATACATAGGGCGAATAAGTAATATTTAATTAATTTGTGGGGTGAACTTAAGGCCAACAACGCCTACTATCCAAATGTAGAAATGGTTTGAATTTTAAGACAGCCTCTAAGCAATTATTTCCTAATCAACAAATAGCGAAGAACCAAAATAATTTTTTGGGAGGTCGACAGTGTGCCGAATTTGCTTTGAATATCGAGGTAAATTTTTGTATGCTGTATGTGGTTTGGCTCTTCCGACGTGTAATTTCCCTTCAAACGACTTATTGAGATTTGCGATTTTACAGAAAATTTGGGACACTAGCGGAGGTTGGGTATGAAGTTTTTCAAACAATATACTAATGTACCACGTTTATTCGTGGGCTAGCAGGATACAAAAGACAGAGGATGGGTAGCAGCAGTTTTGCCAGCTGTTATAGATGAAAAAGAACTGTCATTGTAGGATGCTTGGAATGATGAAAGAGTATCCTTTGTCTTTAGTTCTGAGAGACCCACAAGCGAAGACGATGCGCAGGTTATTTTCCAAAAGGTTCAAAAATGCCTGGCAGAGGGGGAAATTTCCAGAAGAATTGTCTGGTATTCGAAAGATGTATCAGGCATCCTTCCAAGTTTTGGCTTTAACAACAACCACTGGAAGGTGGATCCACCGCTGAACATGCCTCTAGGAGAGGGAATTCAGCTTAAGATCGACGCTAATATGCTAATTTCCCTCAACGACGAGACAATTTGTTTAACAAATGGTAAAAACTCATCTATCCACTTTAAAGGCTCGAAAGTGCCTGAAGATAATGGATCTTGCGGAGGACATATAGACTTCAGTGGACCAGAAAGAGGATGCATTGTTTTTGAAATTGACATTTCTCCGAAATTCCTTTACGATGAATGGTTCTGGGGATTTCAATTTCAGGTTCCTGATCCTAACAAAGATCCGCCTTATATTGCCGAATGGGCACCTTTTGCCGAACCTGAACTGATTAATAACAATAGTGATCTGATTCATTTTTCTTGTGTTTTCGATCCAAGTGACGTTTTCAATCGAAAGCTCCCTCGCCGAACATTATTAAAATTCCGTGAACAACCCCTTACAAACGCCTATCCAAAAGATCTAAAAGAGAATCAACGAATAAGCCTTAAATCTTATTTCCGAACAACAACCGGTGCCGTTGTTACTTTATACCCTGTCTGCATCGAGCAAGCCAAAGAATCTGATGAGGTCGCTGCTCTTGCTTTTGCCCTAAGAACGAATTTAGGTACAGGCGATCTCTATGTCACCCCTGTGGGAGATTTTATTGTTTCAGCACCCACCGCACCTTCAAGCAAAAGATCGCAGATTATGTGCGGCTTGCAGGGTAATGAATTTATCTCCCTTGAGCCTGTTTCTGAAGAGTATGAGGGAGATCGCCTGCGGTTTATAGGATCTCAACCATCATATGGCTCCTCTTATCCACTGCAGCAAGTATCGCCCGTGGGGCCACCCGTTGATCTTGACAAAGAAATGCTTGAGAATACTTTTATTACTTCATGGGTAACCGCCGTCTGTGCTCAAGGTTCCTCCCAAAAACCTGTTTATGTGGCTCAACCCAAAGGCGCGCCTCTCTATGGTCAGGATCCTGTCATCAATCAAAATTATAATAACCTGCTAGGGGCCATGCATCCGGGAACAGAAATTGCCGAGAGCGAATCGGGTTTTCCAATGATTCCCTATGCCGGTGTTTCCCCTGGGGACGGGCAGCGTAATTTTGATAGTAGTTTAATCGGGTTATTTGAACGTCAATTTATATCACCTACCAGAAGAAATAAAATTGGCGCTGGAGAAACGATTTCTTCAGCCCTGGGTCATCAACCTACTATTAGAAAAAACGGGACTGAATACAATATCACCACTCCATCCGGCTGGCTTGTAACTATTAATGATCAGGGGGAATGGGTTAAGATCCTACTTGCCCAATTAACCCAGCCAGTGGAAACCCAGTTCTCTTTTCAACATTTCTCTTTTCAACATCCATCTCCAGAACTCAAACAGGCATTCCAAACTGCTGATCCAATGCTTGTAGTTACCAATCCAAAGTTACTGGGAACAATGGGCAGTAATCCAAATGCAGATTTTAACAATACACTCAATATCGAAAATTGGGTTTTATCTGTTCAGGTAGGAGAAAATTGCCGGTATGGAGACTATGCCAATGTTATCATAATCAAAGGAGTAAAAGGCAAACTTTTCGATCCAACAAACACACCTGAAAGCCTGATTGCTAACCCGGCAAAATGGACCCAGAAGGAAGATTTCGCCGCCCCGAATGGCAATTCATCTGAACTGGTTCCCCTATCCCAATGGTTACTTGATTATTTTAGTCAGGCAGCAAAAAAGACAGATTCCGACCCTGAAGCACTTTATTTCGAAAAGTTTAATAAGATCACTCAGGATGAAAACTGGACAGGCATTCTCGTATTACGTGCTAACATTAAGGAATTGCCCGAACAGATGAAAGGTACTATCATTGGAATCGATGATTATTCCCAATTCTACGCCCATCATTTAGCCATAGAAACCGGACAGATCACCCTTGGTGAAAATGGCGTAGAATTAAAGGATTCCACCTCGGTCTACGGCCTGATCTATTATAGTGACCCGGCATATGATTCCTCCAAGCCCGAACAACCCGTAGCTTCCAATACAGGGTCGGACTATGATTTTCGCCTGCTGACTCTGAAGGTCCTGTTTGAAAATTCGTCGATCAAAAACTTTCAGAGCTATGCCCAATTAACACTGAACAAGTTCTTCGGCAGCCGGGTAAATGCAATGGGCGAAGGCGGCAATATTTATAATTCAATCATTTTGTGCGGAACTCTCCATGAACATGACGGTGCACCCGTTTATGGTCTTGGCTCGCTTAAGGACCATTCCTATACTTTTCTGGTCGACAACAATGTGTTTAACAAAATTGAGATCACCTCTGCCCAGATGAATACCCGGCAGGCTACTGCTGATTGTACAAAAGTATGGTTCGGCCTGACAGGCTACCTGGATTTTGCAACTCTCAGGAACGGGCCGGAGAGCGATCCCGACTCCTTAGATATTGATCTGTTCTCTTTTGGCAGCACCGACGGAAAAACCCCGCGTTCAGGGCTTCACTTTTCCAATCTTGGCCTGGCAATGACCTATCCCCCCGACAAACCTGAAGACCGCAATTTTGAGTTTAACACGGATGAAATCCGCTTTGATCTCGACTCAAGCACAATTCGGGAAAACAGCCTGTACAAATCCTTTGCTCTGGAACTTGAGAATCTAATCAGTGGGAAAGATAAGGACAACACACCTTCTAAAAAAGGTTTTTTGAAGATGATTGCAGATTTGCGGCTTAGTGGAGTTGGCGAAGAAGAAACCTGGTATGGTTTAAAGTTTCGTTTGAATCTGGGGACCCCCGGAGAACTTGCAGGCAAAGTTGGACTGAATGCCGATCTACTTTTAGCCTGGTCCACCCTTGGAGGCAAGGATAATAATTACAAAGTTGAAGCAGGTCTACATTTGCCCGGGGCTTCAAACAGTGCAAATATGCTAAGTATACAGGGAGTTTTAAAACTCTCTTACGGGCCTTTGCGGCTTATCTATGCCAAAAATCCAAAATCGCCATCTGGACGAAGTTTCATGCTGCTTTTGACCGACATTGCCCTCAAGTTTTTGGGTATAATGAAGATTCCACAAAACTCTTCGACCTGTTTTTACCTCTTTGGAAACCCGGAAAGCAAAGGAGAAGCTAGTGGGCTGGGATGGTATGCTATGTATAAGAATCAAGGTGAGAGCAAGAGGAAAGTGAGGGTGGTAGAATGAATATTAATCGACTTATTAATGAATTTCAAAAATATGCTACCGATGAAAACTCACTTATTACTGTCAAGGGACTTGAGAAGCTGAGAGAAATACTCGCCACGGAAACAAATCTTAGTATTTTCTTTACCCGCGCTGCTAATTACGGACACCAAGCAAATACGCTAAATATTCTAAAACGTTTTATCGGATTGGGATACACCGGTATTATTCAGGTAATCTACGATATAGAGGCAATTAAAAAACTGGCGACTTTACTCCCAGGACTTGATCCCGAAAATCCTCAGCAGATGCAACTCGATAATGTGACTCTAACTTTCCATTCCTTCACTGATGAAGGTCTCAAAAATCTGAATCCAGCACTGATCTGTGTTAATGGGGGAGCCGAATTAACAGAAGCCAGTGTTAAAGGTTATACTAATAAATTCAAGGTAAAATACTACCTGCAACTACAGCCATATAAGTGGGAGAAGTGTGATGCTCCTAGCCTGTTATTGATAAGAAAGGATGATAATAATGAAGATGTTGTAAAACTTAGTACAGAACCTGCGCTAATTAAATATAAATTCAACGAAAGGGCGTTCTACACCAAAGTAAAGCCGCTAGAAAATAAAGATTGGGAAGATTTCGAGAAAGTACCCGATATTGACCGTAAAATGTTGCAACGAGCCCAAGTTATAGTGAATTCGACGGAAATCAACAGTCGTCTTCCAATACATCTGATTCCGATATATGGTTTGGACCCAGGTGCTGTTATTGGATATAAACCATTGATTGCCGCTAATCACGCCATTTTATTTGACCTTATTTGTTGTATCAGCTTGGCCCAAGATTCTAACACTTCTCCAATTAATGACAAACCTACAGTCATCGCCGTAATGACTGCTTTCCTTAACGAGGGAGATTTTTGGAAAAAGATGGTGAAACTTTTCGATGGCAATATCGATAACATTACAAAAGACTGTCCTCTATGTGATCTTTCTTTAACAGAACGGTTGAAATATTATTCAAAAAAATGGGCCAAAGATAAAGGGCTAATTAATGGTAGTAGGGTTAAATTTTTTTCAGCGGCCTCAGGATCCGATCTAGAGAAGGTAATCGAGCAAGCCAATAAAACAGACATCATCGTTACAAGTATTTCAAATATGCCGCAATCACTGTTTAATTATATGTATACTAGATCTACTCTACCATGCATATTTGAAGGGCAGGCGACTGCCAGTCTTTTGCTGAATCTCGGTCTACCTTACTGGCATATGGCAAGATCTGATATCGTCCCTTATCCGACAACACCCTTAATAGAAAATTATATTAGTAATCTGACTGAAAAGCTTGCTTCAGTCGTCTATGCCCTTCAAATTGGCTACTGTTCTCGTAAAGATGAAAGAACCACTGAAGATACCGCAAATAAACTGGGGGAGCTTGCCAATTATATCATATTATCTAGATATCCTGATTCGCTCCTATATAGATATTATCAATCAGTTGCCAGCGTCTACCATCGGGATGAGAACGACAAGCTTCTGATGGCATTGCTTTACCTAGTTAACAAATATGAAATTTCTGAAAGAACCACTATTGCTGCAGCTGCTAATCCCTTGGAAGCTTTTTACACTAACCTCCAGGAGAACGACAGCAATGGAACTTTGAATTTCATTCCAGGGGTGCTCAGCCAGGGTACTCTTTATGACTATCTGACTGGGGTCATCGGCGACTCAAAACTTGAAATTGGTGATGCTGAGAATAAGGTTGCCATTGTGTTTTCGGAACCGAAAGATAAAATTACCGTTGACGGCGAGACTAATTCTTTTGCTGACGTCAACCTGCCTTTTCACCTGGAATTCACGTCTACTGAAGACAAGCAAAATGTAAATGCGCTTGCTTCCTTACAGCTTGGAAAGACTGAGTTTCCGGGAGTTTCCTGGTTTTCATTAAATAACACTGTAATTAATGTATCTGTGCCCGACAACGGTGACCGGATTACGGGCAAAACGAAATTTCAGATTAGTTTCGGAAGTACTGAAGTCGATTTCTCAATTGATTTCCCAACAGATAATGATGTTGTTCTCGCCACTGGGGACTTCGGAAACAATCCCCCAGCAATTGAGGATCTCTTCCAGGTTCTCGGCGGTATAAATTTCGTTCAGTCTTTTCCGGCACCACTTAATGTTGCGGCAGATCTGGGTCTGAAAAGCCTCTATCTTGGGTATGATTATAATTCCAAAAAAATTGATTCCTTCAATGTTAACCTGGAAACGAAAAAATCGTGGCCGCTTTTTGGCAAATTGACTCTGGACAAACTCGACATCAAAGTTATTGTTTCAGACCCCATGGGAGAGAGGGCTGTCTCATGGCGTGCCTCCAGTTCGTTTATGATTAATCAAGGACAGTTGGATGTAGGGGTCGCCTATCCGGATTTGACGGTTTCCGCCGTTATGTCAGAGGATAGTAAACCTATTCCCGTCGGTGATGTCCTTACCTTCTTCCTTTCGTCTGACGTGACCTTGGATCTTGGTACCAACATTTCTAACTTTTCATTGATAGTCAAGCCTGGTGACGGGAGAGTCCCGACAACTTACTTCGTTGATACTTCTTTGGAAACTGAATCCTGGAATCTCACACTGAACAACATAACTTTCGGCATTGCAAACTTGGGTGTTAATGTCAGTGATGAAGGTAGCGGTCCAACAGGAGAGCTCTACGGAAGTACAGTCCTTTTCAAAGACGACCCGGAGGAATTGTTATTTTCCCTCTCTGCCTCCTTCAAAGGAAAAGACAACGGGTGGCTCTTTGAGGGGCATCAAGGTGACAATCCAATCCAAGTTGGGGCGATCCTGTCGAAGTACGTTTCACTTGATTGGGCAAGCAATATCCCGGATATTGATGTCAGTGACCTGTATTTTAATCTGCATACACCGGCAAGCAATGGCGGTGAAACTGCTGATTCGAATGGTTCTGGGATTGCTCAGGCCTATGAACTTGGCGGAAGTGTGAAAGTATGGGATACTCCTTTAGGCGATAGTTTTAGTAGCACCATAACTGCTAAGTTCGGTTACAACAACGGAAGCCAATTCATTGGCCCTTCCTTGCAACATATCAGCAGAGCTAAAATGCCTGTTTTTATAGATGAGGTTTCACAAAATTTACCTGTTTTGAATTTCATGGAAGAAAAGCTTGGTCCTTTCGGCAAGGTCAGTGCTGAAATTCAATGGAACGATATCGACCTTGTTGTTTCCTATAATTTTGAGCCCACAGTCAAATGCTTTGAGGTTACCTGGGGTATCTTTACCGGCAAAATTGAAGAAAAGGAAATTATAAAAAAAGGAGAAGTCGAAAAGCATCAAATTGCAACTCTGGGTTTCACTAAATCCACAACTCTCGGGAGTATGATCGAAACCATGGTTTCCTGGGCTACAGGTTCGGAGTTTGGGCTTGCGGCGCCGTGGAATGTACTTGACAAAATTCCCCTGAGCAATTTTGAACTTGTTTGGGATTTTACCGATGAAACCGTCAAATTCAAAGTAAATATCGGTCCCATTGATCTTGGGTTTGGCAAGATCAATTCGATCGATGTTTGCTATGACAAAGATCCTGAAGAGCCGTCAAGAAAACGTGTTATGATTGAACTTGATGCTTCCTTTGTCTGGGGTGACAAAATTCCTGCATGGGATGCAACCAAACCTGAGAACACACCTTCTCCAAGCGGCAGCGGAAACGGATACCTTGACCTGAGCCTTTTAGCTATGGGGCAGCACGTAACTCTTGGGGAATTCAAGACAGCCGATACGGTACAAAAAGCAATCGTGTGCATGGAAAAACTGCCCGAACCCAAAACGGGGGAAATTCCGGCAATTACATTCGATGCAAACAGTTCCTGGTTATTCGGTGCGGATTTTAGGATTCTTCGCCTTGATGCAAACAAAAAACAAATACAAAATAGACTGATGCCAGCATGTACACTGGAAGAAGAAGTTCCAAAGTACTTATTGACCCTGCAAACCGTCTTTAATGACCCTTACCTGTACGGCTTGCGCCTTGCTTTGGACGGTGACGCGGCAAAGGTCTTCAAAGGGCTGGATTTCCAGATCATGTACAGGAAACTCAGCGATAGTGTTGGACTTTACAGCGCTGAAATAGTATTGCCCGACGTCATGCGCTACCTGACTATCGGGGCTTATTCAATAACATTGCCGATTTTTGCCATTGGTATTTACTCAACCGGGGATTTCAAGTTAGATCTCGGTTTCCCGTGGAATGTAAATTTCTCACGGTCCTTTTCAATTGAAGCGATTATCGCTCCAGGCATTCCATTGGTTGGATTAGGGGGCATTTATTTTGGGAAGTTACCTCCGGTAGCAGCCACAAATTTACCGGTCACTACTAAAGGACATTTCAATCCCATACTCGTTTTAGGGTTTGGGGCACAGTTGGGCCTGGGCAAGACGGTACAATACGGCATATTAAAAGCCGGAATCAGTTTGACTATATTTGGTATACTGGAAGGGCTGCTCGCCAAATGGAACCCATATGACAGTACAAGTGCAGGTACTGGTGACAAACTTCAGCTCCAGGGGGATTATTACTTCTGGATGCAGGGGACTTTAGGGATAATCGGCAAAATCTTCGGCACTGTTGATTTTACAGTGGTCAAGGCAGATGTGAATATCACTGTAGTGATATATGCTCAAATCACCTTTGCCGCATACCAACCTATCCCCATCACAGTTGTAGCATCTGTAGATGCCACTGCGTCGCTGGTGATTAATCTGGGTCTGTTCAAGATAAACTTGCATTTCAGTTTCTCTGTTATAATCAAGGAGACCTTAACTATTGGGGCGCTCCAAAATCCTGCTGATGCGCCGTGGGCAGTTGAAGGTTTACCCGGTCAGGGACGGCTGGCAGGACCTCTGCACTGCAGATTGCGGGACCATAGGCTGGCATTAACGGGTACAGGAGGCATTGAAGAAATTTCACCTGACTGGTCAAGACTGACTAAATCTGTAACCCCGGTAGCATTAGAAGGATACATCTCTTTTGCATTAACTGTAGCTGGTGATCGGGCTTTTGATGACGAAATCCTGGATCTATCCAAACAGGGTCCCTGTTATATTGCAAGTACGTTTATTGATTCAGTACCAGCAGCCACGGAAGACGATTTTACAAGCGCGAGAAAGGCTGAAGGACTTGAGGATGAGAAGGATACTTCTTTTGAAATTCTGGCAAAACTGGTAGCTCGCTGGGCTATTGCTTCAATTCAGAATGAAAATGTAACGCCTGAACAAGTGGATGCTCTAGTTATAAATGACAAAAGTTTAGAAAATCTTCTTCATTATTTAAATAATCCTCAGGAATCTATTCCTATCCCAATCCAAAGCATTGAGGCTTTCCTGTCGGACCAGATTCAACTTACCTTATCCATGCCAAAAGTCCAGGGAGAAGCAAACGCAGCTTTCTTCCCCATGCCCCTGCCTTTGACTCTGGAACGATCCGCCTATGGTGACATTCCCGCTCTTTCATATAGCCTCGATAAATATAACGCCATTGATGAGGACTTCATTTCATGGCTGAGAGAGTACTTTGGTCAGTTGGCGGTGCAGGTGCAGGAGGAAAGCGGCAAAAAGGCAAAAGCTTTAATGTTAAGCGACGAGCAAGAAAATTCGGTTGGCAGCTTTATCTTCACTGACTATTTCAATTTAATCATGAGCCAGATGCTGCAAGCTTTCCGCAGCGGCCTGCGTGATTTCAAGAAACCTATCAAGTCAGGCGATACAGGCAACGAAATCGTCAAATGGGTAAACGATACGGGCGCGATAACCCAGGAAGAAGACAAATTTACCCTTAACGATCTATTCGAAGGTAACGCCAATCATGAACTGAACGAAGGCTGCAAACTGACTCTGCATTCTGTGGATTATACTGTCCAGGCCGGAGATACCTTCCAATCTATTGCAACTCGGGACAAATATGGAAATGCCTTTGATGCTGAGACCCTGGCTAAAAAGAACGCGGATGAAAGCGGCCTTCTGGCCGACGGACAAAAGATCATCTATCCAAACAAGGATGAATACACTGTAAGTGGATCAGTCTCTTTGAATGTAATCGCCGATAATTTCAAAGTTTCTTTGGATGAATTATTGGCTAACAGCAATATTCTGAACGATGAAAAACTGCTGAAGCCCTTTGTGTTAATCACGCTTCCCGACTTTAGCTACACAACTAACGCTGGAGATATGTTAAGGTCTGTAGCCAAAGCCTATGGTATCACCATTGAGGACCTGGCAAGCATTGACGATAATGGTGAAATTAAGGATTTATTCTCGGACAGCGAACTTTACATTGACCTGGTTCACCTGCCCCAATTCCAGGTTGGAGAATTGATAAAAGAGGCGCAGCGTTCCAAAGCGTTAGAGCATCTTTCCTGCATGGTTTCACGTTACTATTTCCATGGGTTGCGCTTGCCTACTGATAAGATTACACCCAAACAAGAGGGAATGTGGGTTACAAGGGATGATAACGGCATCCTTAGTCTCCCCGCAGCCGCTGGTTTGTTCGCGTTAACCGGGCAACAGATGGCTATCCCTCCGCTTGGAACCGATCCTCTGGCCTTTTCCATAACTCGACCAAGCTCCGGTCTCGACTGGATACAGTTTAAAGACGGAGATCAGCCTATTCATACTCTATCATTATCCATCATGCCTCAGGATCCCGAAAACTACAGTGACGCACCCCAAGACGACTATCTTCGGATCCAGGCCCTGCACAACTATGCAACCCAAAATCCTCTAGACCTGGAGCTGCAGTCCATCGGGCCTCAATGTATGGTAACCAGCAATGAATCGGTATATCCTTTGTCCTCATCCATTCCCTGGCATTCATCAACTCCTATAACTTATCCAGACAAGGGAACGCCTGAAGGCGACAGACCACGCTTATGGTATTTGCCCGGGGCTATGTTGTCGCTGCCACGCAGCGATGCTTCTGAAACCGATCCGTGTCCCTGTTTCGACCTTCAAACGCACCATTATAATGAAGCCACCGGGGCAATTGAGAAATCATCGTTGAATTATTATGGATGGACCACGGCAATTGAATTTACCATCAAGCGCCTGCCGGAAATTCCCGTTGAGGAGGCAGTTAAAAAAACCTGTGCCTATAATAACACTTATGAAATCATGGGTGCCAGCGGGCAGGAGGTTGTATTACTGGAACGGATTGTCCAGTCCGTTAAGGATGGTGAAATTTCCCAACTGGTCCTGGGATATAGGCCTAACAGCGGTAAGGATGCGGTACTCCGAGCCGAGACAGGCTCCAGAATCATGATGGGCATATCGCAGGTTAACCTATCGACTGTCACCCGTCCTCCCGGCACAACTGCACATGAACGTTTGAGGGCAGAGGAGATAGACAAATCCATACTATTGAACACTCCTACAGAATTCGTCAGGTTACTATGGGAAGCGAGTATTACGCGGGCTGGCGGGTTCTACTTGTATTATTATGACAAGGTCGATGGTGGGCTGTCTGACTTAATCTTCAATGACAAAGACGAAGCTGTGGTCACTCTGATTGTTATTTATGCACCTGAACAAAAAGATCGCTTGCGCTCCCATATGAACTCTGTTTTGATCGGCGATCCCATTGACATGTCAACAAATGCAGTTGTCGCCCAAACGTCTTCTTCCAAGGTTTCTCACGTGGTCAAAGTCGGTGAGAGTCTGAACTCGATTGCGGCTCGATATTACAGTAACGTATTGTCACTGGTGCAAAACAATCCGGAAATCTCCTTTACAAAGTATGCAACTTTTACGTTATCCAATGGAACCTATATTTGCACTGAGGATGGTATCAAATTGGCTGATATCGCCAATCATTTCGAAATGGATGAAACGGAGATTAAAAAAGCAAATCCACGTTTGGAAGAGAGTCGATGGGCAGATGGTCTGGGTGTAGGCACTCCTATTCTTTTGCCTAAGTCAGAGCGAACTGTGGGTGTGAGCCCGGGCGGTGAGACTTTGCAGAGCCTGGCGGGCTATTACGGTTCAAGCCCTGCAGCGATTGCAGGGGAAAACCAATTCAAAATCGATTTGCTCTCTATCGGGCAGCAATTAAATCTTGACACTGGTCCATTAATGCAGGCTGGATCCACGCTTCCGGATGTACAGGCCATCGGTGTTACCCGAAATCCCTTGCCTGAAATCCCTTATGATGATCCCACCAATCCTGATTACGCTAAAGACTATTTGCTCAATCTCTATACAATTCTTGGAGTAAGTGTTGATGGGAATCAGGATTTCATCGAAAGCAATATCGGACTTCCTCTTGGCCCTCAGGTCAAATCACAACCCGATAATATGGACAAAATTCGTGCTGCAAAACCTTCGAATGATAAGGACCTAATATATTCGAAGTCGATACTCTATTCGAAATTACTTAGTGATGGAGACGGCAAAACCACGACAGAAGTAAAGCCTTACCAGTCCAACGGCCGATTGTTGCAGATTGATTACTCGTGGTATGACATATTTGGGAACCGTTTGTTTACTCAAATTGTCCAGAACATGGAAAACTCTGTTAGCACGAAAAAGCCGGTTCTGACCGGTTATACTGATAGCTTGGTAGGACTGTCACAATGGCCGAGCACATCAGCTCACTGGACTGTGGCTGCCAGCAACACTCCGGACGACAACTTCTTGCTGACCATGACTATCATTTTTGATGCTTCACCGTTTAAAAGCGAAGAAAGCGAATCCAACTGTTGGCAGAATAGGGCACAACCAGAAGAGTATGAACCCGAGCCCTGGCAGATTAGGGCACGTACTGCCCTGACCACCTATGAGCTGTTGCTGAATCAATTGAACGATCCCAATGGAATCAATTTCTGGTTCGAGACAAGTCTATTGACTCATCCATTGCCGGTTCCAGTAGATCAGACCGGTTTAGGTTCTCTAGCATCCCCCTCATCTGGTACTCTGTTGTACAAGTTGACCAGGATTAGGGATTATTTGAAAGATTGCTGTGATTGGACGGGTGGCGACGTTCCGATTCCGCCATCGAAATCAGACAGTGAAATTACTCTTCAGGTAAAAGCTGATAAGACTTATTTAAGAGATGAACAACTTTTTAAATTGAATTTCCAGTTTGTTATTGAACGAACCAGTGGGGTGGCTGAGGGAGATTTTGCATCCATTCCTGCAATTAAACGAATTGCTACACCAGTAACACCCAAAACCACAATCAAAGTGAACGAGAAACTGGCATATGGAGAGGATACCGATAAGCCAGGTCTGGATCTATTTGCAAAAAGTATAGAAGACACCCTATCCGTGACAGGAAAATATACCCTAACTGTGGCCACGGGTGTTGATCGATTCGAATCTGATGCAAGTGGCAGTGCTGCAGCCCTATGGATTGTGAGGCTGGGAGAAGCTCCCTACGAGGGAATCAGTTTTTCGATCGTTGATAAAAGTTTGCCTCAAATTTTCGCCCCTCGGCCGATTTCCAATAAACTTCTTACTAGAGAAGCGGACATTTATGCTTACACCTTGGCAGATGATTTCGATCCCAAAGAGGATAAATTCATTGGGACTCCGCAGACACTGACATTCACCGATATCGAGCTGGATAAATGGGTACAGCAGCTCTTCAACGATATTGACAACCTGCTGTCCCCCAAATATGTCTCATCCATATTGGTAATCGATCAGTATATGAAAGAGAACCCTGAAGAAGGAGTAAGCAGTTTCCTTGACAGTTTCAAGACTCAGAAGGAATATCTAGCCAAAATGGCGAAAGAATTGATGAGTCCAGTGTATAAAGAACAACCTCAAGAACAAGACCCACTGGTTTCTGCAAAAGAAGCTCTGTATCAGGAACTGCTGGTCAAACTCTCTAACCTATATTCAACCCGTGCCGCAGTTTCCTTTAGTGCGGAAGTAAATGCCAAAATTTCCGAAGAAGGCAACGAGTCAGGAAACTCGCCTCAGTTATTCGGTAACATCGTTTGGTTTGATTCAAAATCCGCGAACAGTCAAGTTACCTTAACATCACCTAAGTTGATTTTGAATGAAAACTCCACACCTTTAACTTTCCTGGTCGAAGCACCCGACCAAACCAAATGTAAAAAATTACCCCTGAATTTGAGTTTTAACGGAGCTTCCATTGAGCACCAAATTTCTAGCGTTCCCGGAATTGAGGATTACAAAGCTTCCACCTGGCTTGATTTTGTGAGATCTGAAACTGCCGAAAAATTAAAAATGAAATTGGGAGAATTTGAAATCCCCATGTTTGAGCGTTCATTCCCCCTAAGCCCCCGAATGGATATTCAGACCGGTAAAGCAACTTATCCAGATGCGACGGAAATAAGTGATTTGACAGCTTGGGATTACACTTTTACTTATTCGCAGGATTTTCACTATCCTCAGGACAGAATTTACGGGAAAATAGAATACAACCTGAAAGACAACACTAAAGTGCTTCGGGAAGATTTCTGTGATGCTTTCCAGGCCCTGGCACAGTTCGCCACATCCAGGACAAATTTAGAAAAGTTACTTGAGGAGAGTGTCCCAAAGATTAATGCTACCACATGTGATGCTACCACATGTGAAAAAACAGATGACGTTGAGACAGCTGCCAAAGTGCTCAGCGCTTTTTTAAAGATGGTAACTGACGTAACTACACAAACCAGTTTATCCGGTAGTTTTGACTTCAAAGCGCCATTGCCTGCAGTGGTGGGAGACGAAAATCCTTCTTACGCATTCTTTATAGAAGAAAGTACCCAGAAGGTTTCTCTTAACGGGGAATCAGAGCCATCAGATGCCTGGGTCGTGACAATTGTTTCCGAAAACGAAATAGAACCGAAAAATCTTGGAGATTATCCATATGTAACTATTGATGGATACAGTTATGAGCTAGAGTCAGAGATTTCCGAGCCCGAAAAAGGGAAATACGCATACTGGTACCACTTGCCAAAGGATAAAGAGGTGCCATTGACTGGTGATAAAGCTCAAGTTATCCCTAAGCGCACTATGGTGCTGCCTGGTATGCAAATCCTGCAATATCAAGATGCAAAGGCCACAGTTTACATCAAGCGGAATGAGGAATTGGTGACAGGGCATCTGTCTGATAACAGGTTTGTTTACCAAACACCGAATGTTACTTTCTCTAACCCTATGCATCCGACTATAACAACGGATCAACTTGTGGATATTGCTAAACTGGACAATTCAACTGGCGAGCCAAGACCCTTAAAGGAACATCTTAAAGCTCTGTTCAATGAGCTGTTCCAAGGCTATTCTGCTGAAGATGTTTCTGCTGGAGATGTGACAATTCAAATGGAGGTCACATATAACTTTTCGATAATCAATAGCACATCTAAGCCAGTATCACCTGACCTGGTAGTTTCCAACTCAATTCTATTGCAGCCACCACTTATGGTTTCAATAGAATCTCTCACACAAGATAATATGATATCTCAACTGGCAGGTGGCATTGACCATTGGTTGGCAGAAAACAATCCTATAGAAAGTAACGCAATTTTGAAACTAAAACTTTCAATCATGTCTAACTTGACAGACCAACAAACTCCTTTGATTACTTTAACAAATCTATCACTATCTATGGAGGATATAGCTAAAAAAAATAATATTTTGATACAGTGAAATATCTTATTTAGTAATTACTCAATGGCAGTGTGCCGATTTTTCTGTAAAATCACAAATCTCAATAAGTTATTGGGCCGAAACTTCAATATCAGGAGATTAATTTCTTCTGCTGTATACAAAAACTTGACTTAAAAATTGCAGCAAATTTGCGACACTGCCATGAATTTCACGGGAAAAGCCGCTCGGCTTCGCGAGCGGGACAAGAACGACCGGGATACATTATTCCGGTTGCTCTGGCTTTTTCCACCCTCCTCACCAAACATTAAACTCTCCATAAAAGCAGGGATCGTTTTAAAACAGGACCAAAAGCCGGGAAAGGAGTCGTTGAAAAACAGGGAATTTCAAAAAAAATTAAAAACTCTGAAAGCCACTTTAATCGTCCGGACTTTCATCTTCTTAATTTTTCTGTTGAGGACAAAATAAAAAATTGAGCAAAAAAAGAAGACTCTTTCAAAAACAAATGCAATTTCGGCACGTATCAGTCATTTTTCATTGTTTCAGCTTGATCTCCTGTGGGAACAGTTCCTGGATGTCGGCTGGCATATTGCTTCTAACGTCTCCGAGTTCGCCTTCGCCCATATGCTTGTACATTACACGCAGGACTGCCCGGACAACTTCTTCAGGGTTAATTTTTTCATCAAAGTTGAATTGTTTGTGGACAGTTCTTACAAACTCTTCTTTGTGTAATTTCTCCGGTTTATCCCGAAGGGTCCAGCCGTCATAGTACATGCCTTTAATCACAAGGGGCAGATTTGCCGAAAGCTGGACTGCTTCTTCTATCCGGAGCCTGTCCCTGAGTGTATGCAGTGTGCCCCGAAGTGCCTGGTATGCGCGTTTCTTGCTCTGCCACTGTAACTGGTCAAGAATGTCCTTCAGCCAGACATTGGTAAGCTCGATACTTTTGTCAAGGTTGGTTACACCTGTAGTCATTCCATAGCCCCCTTAATTTTGAAAAAATCAATGTCATCTGACAGAATCAGGTTATGAGCTGTATTTATATAATTATATCTAGGACGAAAATTCAAGAGAGAAAAGAGGGGCAGAAAAGAGGCTTGGGGTTATCTCTCAATCCTTTTTGAGTTGTTTTCGGAAAAATGGAGTCAGGAGAGTTTGGATAGGAGGAAGATTTTGGGTTGGGGGGAGTTTTAAGGATTTTCAACAGATTCTGAAACAACTTTCAATGGAACATACTATAAAATATGATAAAGTATGTATATGTTGTGCAATAAAATTTCGCCTAAATGGTGTATATTCCTGAAAATTTGAACCCTCAAAGTGTAGATCGACCAATCTTCATGACTTCACGAGAAGTTTATGGAAAAATATTATGGAATTGAAAAAATTATGGGGAGAATCGTAATGAGTGATAATCAAGTTATGGCAAGAGTTCGGGTTACGGAGGACGGGCTTGAACATGTAGTGTATTCCACTCAGGTTGACTATGAGTTCGATTATAATAATGCGGCAAAAGTGGTCATATCCGCATCACTCGGTAAAATTCCGGTAGTGGGTTTTGCTTTAAGTGCCCTTGTCGGGATCTTCTGGCCGGCATCGCATGTGGATGTGTGGGCGGAAGTCAAGGAGAAAGTGGAAGCACTCGTTGACCGGAAAATCAGTGACCTGGTTTACCAGCAGGTCCAGGAAGACCTCAAGGGCTTGCAGAACAACATGAATGAATACTTGTGGGCTGCCAGGACCTCGAAGGTTAAAACGTACATATCCGAGAAATACAACATCGTACTGGGGGATTTTCTCCAGCAGCTCCCGCATTTCCAGTCGAAGGGTTATGAGCTGCCTTTGCTTCCGCTTTTTGCGCAATTTGCAAACATGCACCTGAGCCTTCTTCGGGATGGTATTTTACACGGGGCTGACTGGGGGTGGACAGAGGAAATACAGCAGCATACCCGCGAGCAGATTGTGGACGCTGTCAGCTCTTACATAAAATATGCCGAGAAGATTTACAACGATGGTTTGCAGGATACGCAGAAAAAGGCGCCCAGCAATAAGCATTATACCGAACCGTTTAACACGGTAAACAAATACGTCCGGGAAATGACACTTACAGTCCTGGATTTCAAGGACCTGTGGCAGTATTTCGATCCTGTGAAGTACCCCACACCTGTCAAAGTCTACCTTTCCAGGGAGATTTACTCCGATGCGGTGGGGACGGCTGATGACAGTGGCGGGATTAAAATCCCCTCTCCACCCGAGCAACCGATCTCAAATGTTGAAGTCTGGGGCTGGGACCGGATTGATGCCTGCAAGGTTACTTATCCGGAAGGCGGAGGACCTGCCGGGGTTACCCGGACAGAGCGCATGGGCAACGAGAGTGGTGGGAGTTCAAATCCTCCTCACGGAGGGGTTTTCGACCTTTCAGGATCTGGTCCGATCGTGAAGGTTACAGCCCGGTCCACCGACATTCTAAACGCCTGGTGGTTTACCTTTAAAGACGGCTCTACTAGCAACAAACTCGGAGGGAACTATCCCGGCGGGACTGATTACGTCTTTACCTATCCCGGGGAGGTTCTTTCAAGCATCAAAATTATGGGAGTAAGCTACTATTACAGGAGTGCGGACTGCGCTGTTTTTGGCTTCAAGTTTGAAAAGGACTCAACCCTGCCGGACCCGACTGTTTTGCTCATGATGTATGTTGCCTCTCCCTCTGCAATTGAACCCGAAGAACTGGCAACCTATGTCGGATTGCAAGACTCGGAAGAAGCCAGTGAAAAGATTCGCGCCTGGATAAAGGACTACCACTGGGATGATATCCGTGAACGCCGCTGGGCTAATATTCGTGACAGTATTGAAGCAGGAAAAGTTTGATAGCGGTCTTAGGGGCTACAGGCTACAGTTTCTGATTTGATGTGGTCTGATCGACTTGATCTGATCTACCTGATTTGATCTGACATGGTTTGATCTGAATTCCGCTACGCTAATGGAATCCGGAGCATCAGTCCTGGTGTTCCGGACATATTTTTCATCAGGTAATTCAGGCTTTTATTTGAATATTTTATTATATATTGTGAAAACAGTGTTTGACAGATTTCCCTGCTTTATGTGTCCGGAGCTTCCGGGTTTGCGGGAATTCAGCAACCAGTTATAAAAACTCTTTGACAATTTCACACCTGTCATGTCGATGTACCTGTAAAATAGGTAGCTTAAGAGTATTATTATAAACAATGATGAAAGGCATGAAATTAAAAACGCTTCTCCGTATGGCAATACCGGGTACAGGGCAAGGAACAGTGCACAGGTGAAACTGCTTATCACTAGGAAGTGTACAAGGTAGAGGGAATAGGATATTTTTCCGAGGAAGGCCGGCACGGGAGAAGAAAAAACATTTTGAAGCCATGGGCTGTTCAATAAGACGTACATTACCATGCCTGCGCCTATGATATGATAGGTAACCAGGGGTGTTCGGAAGAGGCCGTTATCGAGAAAGCCGTATAAAGAATTGCCCGTGAGAGGGCTCATGGGGTAGGACCCGAGAAACAGTCCCGTAATCAGTATGATGGACAGGATTGCTTTGTTGCCTGCTTTACTGCCTGCTTTGTTGCCTGCTTTATTTTCTGCTTTGTTGCCTGTTTCATTTCCTTTTCGATTAGCTGTTTTAAATATCGGCAGTTTACTGTTGAAGATGTCGGCGAATAGCATTCCTATTATAAATGCCAGGTAGTAAGAGTTGAGGAAAAGCAGGGCGGCGGCAAGGTAGAATGTCCAGCGGCTGCGCAGTTGTCCGAAGAGGAGCGACATCGCAAAGACGAGCATTGAGCCAAAGAATTCTATTTTCATCGTCCATAAAACCGGATTGTAAACGGTCTTGCCCCCTACAAAAAAAGCACCCCAGACAGTCTGTTTAAGTGCATCCAGAAGGTCCGGGGTAAAGGCCCAGTAGCCGCGGTAATTGCTGCCTGCGGAAATCATCATGGTTTCGAGATAATAACGGTATAGTCCGGCTGATGCCAGTAAGTATGATAACATTACTGCTGCGAATACCGGAATAAACAACCGTATATACCTGCGCATTGCGCTGCTTATAATTATGCTGCTGTCCTTCATTTCAAAATACTTATGGGTCAGCACAAAACCGCTCAGGATGAAGAAAATGCACACCGAAAAGTTCCCGGCTCCAATCAATCCCAGGGGTGTGCTCGAAAAAACAAGGTCCAGGTTTCCGAAATGTGACGGCAGCTTACTCCCGTAGATCATAGCCGGGGCTAATGCGACAAAGAAATGCATTATCATAACGTTGACCGCTGCTATACCCCGCAGCCCATCGAGATAGGCGATTTTCCCGGTCATTTTTATCTTCCTTATCCTCCATTATCCTCCGGCTCAGCCGTAGCAATCTTCTTTTTCGATTTTCATTTTTATGGGTTTCGCCTGCGAAAACCTTTACATCTTCTACTAAACAAAAATCTTAAGTCTTTTTAATGTTTTCTGTTTCTTCATTGTTTTCGCATAAAATCGTTAAATTTCATCACATTTCTGGCAAAGAAGTTTTCACGGGTTTTGAAACAAATCACGATTTTATCCAGTATTTTTTCTTCGTCAGATTTTTCACTGGAAAAGCCGCTCGGCTTCGCGAGCGGGACAAAAACGACCGGGATACATTATTCCGGTTCCTTCCGGTTCCCTCAGATTTCCATGAAAACCCTCCTCAGACCTGCCATCCGCCTCAGTTCCAGCTCCCTCAGTTTAATCTTCCTGTTAATGTATACCCTTATATAATCTCAGACTCACCTTCCCACCATGAACGCAGGCACTACCAGATCGAACATCAAACCCGGCCTGAAAGTAGGAATCGTCTTAAAAAAGGACCAGAGGACCGGGAAAATAACCCAGGGTATCGTAAAGCGAATTCTAACCAAATCCCCGAATCATCCGCACGGCATAAAGGTTCAGCTGGAAGACGGACAGGTCGGAAGGGTTAAGGAAATCTATTCCTGAGCAGGGAAATAAGCTCCTTTTCAACCTTGTTCAACCCTTTTCAGTCTTCATTCCAGATTTTCCCTATTCTTTCCCGCAGGCGGTTTGCTTCCTGTCTGTTTTTCAATGCCCTGTGGCGTTTTGTTCTTTTTTTATTCAAGTTCTTCTTAAACGGAAAAAGCTGCTTTATCCAGAAAAGAATTTGAAAGAGGGAAGGGTAAGAAAAACCCTTCACTCAGAATTTAGTTCTTCCTCCTGTAGAGGTAGACGACTGCAAGGAGTCCGACAAGGCCAGGGACAATTCCGAATCCGGGAGTTCCTTCCCCTTCTTCTTCAGTTTCTCCACCAGCGGTGTCGTTGCCTGCAGTTTCTTCTTCAGTTTCTTCTTCAATTTCTTCCTCAGCCTGTTCTTCAGTTCCGTTCTCGCCTGAAGTTTCGGTTACGTTCTCTCCGGGCTGGGTTTCGTTCTCTCCCATTTCGGTTCCATTCACTTCAGGAAGCCCTGTGGTTTCGTTTATTTCCCCGAGAATCCTCACAACGAATGGGAAGTACCTGAGTTCCTCGACAGGGGTATCCCCGATTTTGAAGAACATGCCTTCAGCGATTTCTTCTTCGGAGTCCAGGGAGAGGGTGAAGGTGTTTTCATTGCTGATGGTAAGGGTGTCGCCCTGGATTGAAACATCGTCGAGCTTCCCGAATTCGTCATCAGATTCGATGGTCCTTGCGTTTGCGTAGTCAATGAGCCAGATACCTTCGATCTGGGCAATGCTGTCGATCGCACCCTGGAAGACCTGGTTGACGTGTACTCTGAGGACAAGAACATCGTCTTCGTCCTCGATATCATCGAGTTCGACGTCCCAGGTGCTGGCAGTAGTGTTGGAGCCAGTGGTAGTGGCAACGGAGATGATTTCGTCATCTACGAATTCGCCGTCCCTGGTGAATTCGAGCCAGACTTTCTCCCCTTCAACATCGACCTGTTTGGCTTCGAGCGAATAGTTTTCCCCAAGCTCGAGGATTTCGCCGGTCCTCAGGGTGTACTTTTCATCGCTGTCAAGGACAAGCTTTGAGAGTTTTTCGGCCCTGTTTTCCTTGAGAGGGACGTATTCTTCTGCAAAGAATCCTATAACAGGGTACTGGTCCCAGCCTTCATCTGCGTTGAAGTATTCGTAGTCAACTTTCTCAATGCGGGTCTCGTAAACGAGGTTGCCTTCAGGAATCACGTTTCCGTCAATGTTGGAGACACTGAGGGATTCTGTTTCGATATTGTCATCGAGGTCGTAGAAGAAGCCTGCAAAGCTGGATGCATCCCAGGTGAAGTTATTTGCACTGAAGGAGGCTGCTCCTCCTATGACATGGATGCCCGGCTCTTTGATTTCCTTCATGAGATAGAACCTGAGCACATCGGAGCCGGTGTCAGCTGTCCTGAAGGACACGTTTTCAAGAATTTTGTCTGTGCTGTCCCTGGTAAGGGTGATTGTATCCTCGTTGGTTAGCCTGAGGGCTGGTCCCAGGATGGCAACATCATCCAGTTCGCCGAATTCATCGTCAGATTCAATGGTCCTTGAATTTGCGTAGTCTATGAGCCAGAGCCCTTCGATCTGGGCAATGCTGTCGACCGCACCCTGGAAGACCTGGTTGACGTGTACCCTGAGGACAACGACATCGTCTTCGTCCTCTATATCATCGAGTTCGACGTCCCAGGTGCTGCCGGTAGTGTTGCCCCCTGCGACTGAGATAATTTCATCGTCTACATATTCTCCGTCCCTGTTGAACTGGAGCCAGACTTTCTCCCCGTTAACATCAACCTGCTTTGCCTCAAGCGAGTATCCCTGTCCGAGCTCAAGAGTTTCCCCGGTTCTGAGGGTGTACTTATCATCACTGTCAAGGACGATCCCGGCAAATTTGTCAGCCCTGTCAGGTTTGAGTGGGACGGCTATCTGTGCGCCGAAACCGATAATGCTGTAGTTGTCCCAGCCAGCAGCCGGGTTTTCGTATTCGTATCCGATCGGCTGAATCGTGGTTATGTAAATGAGGCCACCTTCTCCAATGATGTTGTTTTCAGTTCCCGGAACATCGACAATGAGAACAATCTCTGTTGACACGTTATCGTCAATGTCATAGTAGAATATCGGAAATCGAGAACCATCGATTGGAAGGATGGTACCGTTGCCGTATGTATCAATAATGTCGTCGATATCAGTGCCGTTGAACACTGAACTGCGGACCTCAATTACATCCTGTGCATTTGCGGCTGGTGCAAATGCAGTAAGAAGCATGAGAACAGCCAGTGATACCACTGCAAATCTCTTCATTTTATTGTCCCCCCACGTTTGTTAAGATATATCGTTTGTAAGAAGAAGTGTCTGGATCAAACACTTAAAGGGTTTCAGCATTACTGCTTTTTGCAAGTCGGTCCTTGATGGTCCACGCTGGTCCATGCTGGCATACAATTCTTTAATCTTTAGTTTCCGGCTCATGGGTCTGGAATACCACCTGTGAGTACATTGCAGGGTTTTGAGAGCTCAGGCAAACCGGACCGGAAACTACTGAATATTCAGCGTCTGCTATTTTGAATGGGAAAAGCCGCTTCGCTTCGCGAGCGGGAAAAAGAACGGCCGGGATGAAACTATTCCGGTTACTTTGACTTTCATGCCAAAAAAGGAGGTCAGGGGCTTTTTGGCCCCATTTTGCAATCTTCTGTTAATTCACCACAGCGGCGGAACCAGCTCATTTCACCCGCACCGGCCTTGGCATATTGTATGACCCGTCGATAATGGACATCTTCGGCCCGTAGAACCTTGCCGTGAAGCGGAAACCGCCTTCAGGTGCCGGAAGCCAGTTCTGAACCCGGGCAGGATCGGATGGCTTCTCGTGCTGGACGTAGATGGTGAGCTTTCCGTCTTCGATGTGAAGGTCTTCCCGGTCGACCATGAAACTGCTGAGTGTGTAGCGGTTGAGCTCGTTGGCAACGAAGTAGCCGTCGGCGTCGTAGATCGGGATGGACCAGAATTCGGTCACTGGAGGGAGCTCGTCCATGTCGAAGCTGAGGGTGTAGCTGTATTTGCCATCCAGGTTCTTGCCGTCGGAATCTAAGAACAGGAACGCTCCGACGTGCGAAACATTAGAGTCGGGACCTCCCCATCCCGCATCGGCCATGACCGCCCGGGTCAGGTACTCGGTGTCAAAGCCCCCCTCGGCATTAAGAACCATCCAGCCGTTCATGTAAACCAGGTTTTCCTGTGTCGCTTTCTTGACCTTCTTATGGCCGTTTATGAAACCCTCGGTAAGTGCATTTTGCATTTTTCGGTCCAGTTTGGACCACTGGAAGTTCTTTCCAGGCCCGATGCCGATCTTCGACAGACGGGAGAGCATCTCGGCTTCCTTTTTTGAGTCCTTCATTAACGGCATGCTGGGGTCGTTGAGCACCAGGTTCATGTAGGTAAAAAAGTCCTCTGCGGTCTGCCGGTCAACCTGTCTGCTAACGAGTTCGGCCATGCGGGGGAAGGTCCGGTAATTTCCGGGGTAGAGCTCCTGGTCTTTCCTGGAAACTCCCCTTTGTCCGTTGTCAATCCATTTACTCAGCGGTGTGATGGTGCACTGGTCCTGCAAAGCGTTGATATGGCGCACTTCCTCTTCACTTCCCTCCATCATAGCGATCCGAATATTTGCAAAAGCCGTCCTGCTGGGCGCATGAATCACTTCCGTCGTGGCAAAATCAGCCGGGATTTTCCCGCCCCAGAACTCCGGTACGATGAGATAAGCCCTCGCCCGGGTACCGTTGAACTGGTTTCCTGCGTACAGGAAGTAAATTCCGTACTGGTCCATGAGCTGCAGGCTGAAATAGCGGTCTGTGATCTCAGGCACTTCCATAACCACAGGCTCCTCCTGCAGGTCAAGGAAAGCCGTAGCGTAGAGCGTTGTGGCATTCGGCGTTACTATAGCCTTGAAATCGGGGGTAATAGGCTTTCCCTCGTTGATGAAATAGTAGCGGTTAATCCCCACGTAGACGTTGCTGTCCTCTGCCTGGGTGTAGTTATAGCGCGTCTCGTAGAAAATGACCTGCTGCAGGCCGTAAAGATAAGCCTCTTCAGCGATTTCCGCAACTTCCGCCATGCTGCTTGTTTCGGGCGCACTGCCCGATACTTCCCTGAACTTCTGTGCAATCATACTTCCCAAAAAATTACCTCCCATTTATTGACTCTCTGAACCCCAAATTCAGATCGTGTTACTTGATAATATTATACTCTCTTTTTTATAAATCGCTTTTCTGAAGTAGATTCCGTTTAGTGTCGAGAGGGTCTTCTTTTTTCCATCCCGGGAAAAGCTGCTTCGCCCCGTGAATGGGAAAATGGAGCGGAAAATACAGGGAAAAAGGAGAGGGAAAATGGAGCGGAAAATACAGGGAAAAAGGAGAGGGAAAATGGAGCGGAAAATACAGGGAAAAAGGAGAGGGAAAATGGAGCGGAAAATACAGGGAAAAAAGTGAGGAAAAAAGAAAGGTTGAAATGAATCTATTATACGTTCTTCCGTTTCTTCCGGCCACCCCAGCTACTCTGTTTACCCCGGTTCCCGATATCTGCTGCTCAAATCACAAGCTGGCCGTGTTGCCAGTCGTTGATTATCCTCACAGCTGCCCTCATTTCGTCAACTTCTCCTTTCTTTTTCAGGAAATTGCACTGGTTGCCTATCATTTCGAGCACATCATAGGAGTCCTGGCCTTCTATTGTGACGTTATAGAATGCTTCCAGGGCCTTTTTGTTTTCAGTGCAGGTTTTTTCTATTATCTTCAGGGCCACACCGATGGGGTCCTTCAGGTGGGTCGTATCCTTTACTCCGAGCAGGCCCTGGACGTATTCGTCGTGCTCGTCAAAAGGTATCACGCCAGGGGTGTCGATGAAACGGATTCTTGAGCCTGCGTTCACAAGCTGTACACCTCTCGTATGACCGGAAATTGCGGAAGTGCTGGCTTTGTTTCTCCCGGTCACGCCGTTTATTACCGAGGACTTGCCTGTGTTGGGGTAGCCAAGGGCTCCTACCAGGATGTCTCGATCCTTTGTGCTTGCGACCTCCAGGATCTTGTGTCTCAGCATCGTTGTCCCGTTCTTTTCCTTTCCTGACACAAAAATCGTAGGGGCGATTTTCGAGAGTCGGGACTTGCTTTCCTCAAGTTTTTCATTCGAAACGAGGTCGCATTTGTTGAGGACTATTATAAACGGCTTCTTTGCCCGTCTGATATTCCGCTCGACCTCGCTGTTCCGGGTCTCGTCCGGAAACCGGGCGTCTACGACCTCAAGAAGGATGTCGGCTTTCTTTATGACATCCTTTACCATCAGCTTGTAGCTTGTCATGAGGGGTGCTATGGCGCTTTATGATATAAGGGTGTGGGCGGTGTGAGTATAGCAGCAGGGTTGCAAATGCATGGTATAAAAGGAACGTCCAGGGTTCACCGAATAGGCAGAACCAGGGACATGTGCCGTTGCTATCTGGACGTAACTGTCCCTGTGGGCTGTAAGGGAAAGGATGTCGGCCCAGGCCTTCACCTGAAAACCATGCTCCAGACCTCTTTACAGATATGTAAATACCTTTGACTGTCTAAAGTCGATATATAAATCGATAAATATTAACCACAAAACATAAGTGTATATTTATAGTAGTTAACTCGATAATCGTTCTTAGGGTGATTTTAATGGTGGATGAACGTGGTTTATGGGGGAGACCGAAATACGAGATTAAAGCTCATCAGAAACGAATCAGCAACACGATCTGAATCAAGTCAACCGTGGTAAACAACTAAATCCCAATCAAAAACCAGGCACCAGGGGCGGAAATCAAAAATGAGTCATCAGCAAGCAAATACTTCCATGAAAAAGAGAGTTACAGATTTAATTGTTATCCTTTCTGATGGACTGTACGAACGAGAAGAGGTCGTTGCAGTTTCTCTCCTTTCAGCCCTTTCCGGGCAGTCAATTTTTTTATATGGCTTGCCAGGCACAGCGAAAAGCCTAATTGCCCGTCGTATATCAAAGGTGTTTAAAGATACAACTCATTTTGAGTATCTGATGCAAAGATTTAGCACTCCTGAAGATGTTTTTGGACCTGTAAGTATTCGAGAACTAAAACAGGACAATTACATTCGCAAAACAGAAGGCTACTTACCCACCGCTGACTTTGCTTTTCTTGATGAAATATGGAAAAGTAGCCCAGCCATTTTAAACACACTCTTGACTATTATAAATGAACGAATTTATCGCAATGGCGGAAAAGACGAAAAAGTCCCATTAAAAGCATTGATTGCTGCAAGTAATGAGACTCCACCGCCCAATCAAGGATTAGAAGCTCTCTATGACCGTTTTGTAATGCGAATAATAGTAAATCCTGTGGAAGAACGAGAGAATTTTGAAAAACTACTTGAGGGCGATGCTGCCTCGATTGATATTGAAATTCCGGATGGACTACAGTTTTCTCACGATGATTTTGAGCAACTTCCCAGTGAAATTGTTAAAGTACAAATTTCCAGAGAGGTATTTACCATCATAAATTCAATCAGAGTTTCACTTGATGAATTTAATAAAGATAATCCCAAAGTTGCAGTTTATGTTTCTGATCGTAGGTGGCAGAAAATTGCACTCATTTTGAAAACATCTGCATTTTTGTGTGACCGCACCGAGGTAATACCCGTTGATGCCCTTATATTACGGCATTGTTTGTGGACACTTGAACAAAATAGAGAGCAGATTAATGAAATAATTGAAAAATGTGTGAAAGAGTTTAGCTGCACTAACAATGAGAAGTTAAACAGCTGGGAATTGAACCATAAGGACCTTGAAAAAGGTGTATCTGATACATTCTTTTATACGGAAAATATTTATGACGCCGAGAAAAACGATAAAGTGCTAAATTATGGGGGGAATTCCGGTTATGACAACGATGCATTTCTCAAATGGTTTGATTCAACTCCACCTATAAAAATTAAAAAGGGAACTCAAAAGGCTGTGGACTTAAGGACTAAAGATACTTTTGTTAAAGCTTGTGAAGATTCTTTGAGTTCACTTATGGAAATTATTGATGACACTAAATCTCATATCGTTACTCAAAAAAAATTGAATGAAACACCATTTGTACCTCCTGAAAAAAGAGAATTAGTTTTTGATGCATCCAATTCTTATCTCAAAGATTTGGAAAACCACAGATTGAATGCCGAACACTTGTTGGAAAGGGTGCAATCTTATGCAATCTCTGACTCGTGAAATTGCTAAAACAAAGGAATTAGTCAATACTCTTTATTCAAAGGATTTTTCTGATCTAACCAGTGGAGAACTTGAAAAAAAATTGAGTAGAAAAGTTAGTAACTGGGAGAGATCAACTCGCATTTATTTAGAAAACACAAACCCTTTTGAAAGACATCGGTCTAAATTGGTCTCTGCAGAATGGGATTTTAAGGCACATGGCGGGTGTGAAGAATCAATTGTTAGCGATTTAGAGGAATATAAATCACTTCAACCATCCGCAAATGTTATGTTTTGGGAAGAAAAAACACTTGCTTTGAAAAAAAAGATAGAGGAAAAGAAGAAAGAGTCAATCGTAGAAAGCCTTAATGCTATTCGCAGGAATGAGCAAGAAGCCTGGAGAAAGGAGTATGAAAAACAATTACTTGAATGGCAACTCGAAGAAATCCAGAATCGTCGGAAACAATTGTTAAAAGATTTAAAAGAATGGCTTGAACCTTTACAGCAAATGAAAAAGGTATTTGATGACCTGGGTATTGAGCCTGGACTTTTGTGGGATTCAAGTGTTGGCAAATTATGTACGCAAGACATATCTTTCCTTAAACAATGGGCAGAATATCTGAAAAATAATGAAAGCGTTCGTAATTTATGTGAATTAATGGGAAGATTACATAAAGAACAACAGTCTCACCGCACAGAGATTATTAATTCAACCGTTCAATACTCTGTTATAAAACCGGATATACATTCCAATGAAGAGATTGTTGGTATTAAGCTTGGTAGAGATTTAGTAAATGTTATACCACAGGAATTGGCTCTATTAAGTGACCCTGATATTGCATTGCTTTTTGACTTGAAATATGTTGAAAATCGACTGATGTGTTTTTCTAAACAAGGCGACAATACCGAAAGTGTTGAAAAGATTATTCGGAAAACCGTGAGTCTCTTTGATGAAAAGATGGGGCCGATGATTATTTGTGTTGATACTAGTGCGTCTATGTCAGGTGCTCCAGAGAATATCGCTAAAGCATTAACCCTTAGTTTGTCATCTCGAGCGGTTTCTCAAAAGAGGGAATGTTATTTGATAAATTTCAGTACTTCAATAGAGACCCTTGATCTTACCCCTCCGAAAGGCATTCAGGATTTGATAGACTTTCTTAAAATGAGTTTTCATGGGGGCACCAATGTTGCACCGGCTTTACACGAGGGGGTACGGATGATGTCGGAAGCTGATTACAAAAAAGCGGATTTACTGGTTATTTCAGATTTTGCTCTTTATGGTTTATCTTCTAATATTGTTTCCCAGTGCAAAAAGCAAAAACAAGAGGGCAATCGCTTTTTTTCATTGTCCATCGGTAGTTTTGACACTCAGCGTGTTGATGAAGATGTTTTTGATCAGAATTGGACATATGACCCTCTAAGTGGTGGTATTTCAGAAATCAACAATGTGGTTGAACGGGTTACTTGTAAATGATGGAAGCAGAAAAAATCGCCGTTCTTCGTCCATAATTTAAGAATTATTTTTTCTATGTAGGATTCAAAAAACAAGAATTTTAGACCCTGAGGCTCGGATTTTGACCCCATCTATCCGCTAAGACATAATTTCTTTTTTATCTGAGTTTTCGAGTAAAAAATGAAAATTCCAGGGTATATTCAATGCCCTTTCATTAAACCTCTTAATCTCTCTTAAACTCCCTTACACTCTCCTACACTCTCCTACACTTTCAATAGGCTTTCAAAAGCCAATCGCCCTTTCGGCCGGGATCATAGCCATTGGCACCTGGCCTACGAGGCGGGCTACTATCCTGCAGCGGGAAAGGAGATGTCTTTCTTTCCTGATGTCCTCAAGGCGGTCGAAGATGTGGCTATTTTCAGGGCTTTCGGGAATATTTATCCGGATGATTGTTTCGAGGGATTCAATTTTTTGCATGAGGACTTTTTTGTCGGCCGGGCTTTCGAAGGTCCAATCCCGGACTTCACGGCTGACGGCAGAGGCGATTTCTTCGGAGGAAGTGCCTTTTACCAGGAAGCAGGCAAAACGGGCTTTTTCCCTGATTTCTTCAAGGGTGTCTTTCAACCTCTGTTCCGAAACCTTCTGCTTCAGGGCAGGATGTCCTTTCTGTTCAAATTTCTTTGAAAGGACTACTTCTTCTTCAACCCGCTCGAAAAGGGCACAGGAATCCTCAAAGATCCGGAGAGAAGATTCAAGAAGCTTCTTCTTTGAAGCAAGGTCGATTGAGCCGGGTTCGGCAGCTTCCTGAAGGATTTTTGCAAACTTACTAAAGGTTCTGGAGAGGGTGTCGATTTCATCTACATCTCCCATTTCACAGACCATGGCTGAAAAGTACTTCTCGGACTCTTCCCTGCCGATCTCGGAAGGATCGGAAGATACGGAGAATTTTCCGGAAGATCCGGCAGACAGAAGGTTCAGGAAGGCTTCGTAGAAGTTCAGGTAGAAGCCTGGAAGGGGATGGTTGGAAGCTGTTTTGGCCGAATTCCTGAAATACAGGACGGCTTCTTTAAGCCCGTACATGCATTCGGCTTCAGATTTTGCCTTTGCCGCGGCATGGAGGGAGGCTATGCCGAGGGAGCGGAAAGCATACTTCCGCACGTAAGCGCGCTCTGAACCAGTTAGTTTCTTAAGGCTCTCCAGGGCTTGATGAGGGTCGGGATGCGCTGTATAGGCAGACTCAAAGGCCCGGACAGCTGCCCTCTGGACAGAACTGTCCCTGTGGTTTGTAAGGGACAGGAGATCTGCCCAGGCTTTCTTTTTGTCCGGGACCTGGGAAAAAGAAGGAGCAAAAGCCTTTGCGGCTCCTTTCCGGACATCTTTGTCCCAATGGGATGTAAGCTGCACAAGTTGGTCCCAGGCGTCCTGTTTATCCTCTGCGAAGGGGAAAGCCAGAGCGAGCAGGTCCGATGCACTTTTCCGGAGGTAATTGTCCGGTCCTGAACAGAGATCGGAAAGGTTGTAAAAGATACTCTTTTTATTTTCCACTTTGGGGAAAACCAGGGCGAGAAGGTCGGCAGCATCCTTGCGGACAGAGGATTCATTGTCGACACCCATCCGCAAAACCTCCTCCCAGACGTCTGTTATTATTTCTTGTCCCAGGCTTGCTTTTATGTCCTTTTCTGAACTTACTTCTATGTTCTTTTCTGAACCTACTTCTATGTCCTTATCTGGACCTTCGTTCATGCCTGTATTTTGGTCTCCTTGCAGGGAAAAGAGGGATCGGAGGGACACGGATGCACCCTTCCGAATTATAGGATTGGGGTGTGCTGAAAGGTTTAGCAGTCTGTTACAGATCTTTTTCTTTTCCGGTAGGTGTGGGAAAGCCGATGCAAGGGAGTCGGCAGCATCCATCCGGACATAACTGTCCTCATCGATCGCCAATTTCAAAAGTTCAACAGAGAGCTGTTTTTCCGGGTTTCCCGGTCCTTTTGCATTTCCTTCTTTGAAGACAGAAGCGAGGGAATAAGCTACACTCCTGCGGGCAAAGGCAGGATTTCTTGTAATTTTCGAGAATTCTTCAGAAGCTTCCTCATCGAAAGCAAGGTAAGGGTAGGCAGAAGCGAGGGCATGCATTGCCCTCCTGATCACATAACTGTGGCTTTCGGCTGTCAGGCGGAGGAGGTCTTCCCAGGCTTTTTTCTTGTCGGATACATGCGGAAAAGCCTGGACAAGGGTGTCGGCAGCTCTTCCCCGTATATAGCTGACTTTACTTCCCGCAAGTTCAGTAAGGTCTATCCAGGCACCATCTTTATCCTCAAGGTGCGGAAATAACGAAGTAATGGAGTCCGCTGCCCTGTTCCTCACACGACTGTCTGCGGCTCCGCTGAGCCTTAGAAGGGTAGACCAGGCTCTATTCCTGTCGGGAAGGTGAGGGAAAACCAGAAACATGGTATCTGCAGCATGCCGCCGGAGAGTTCCCTTTTCAGAGTCAATTAACCCTAAAAGGTCTTGCCATTCCGTTTCTTTATTCCTGGAATGGATAAAAGCGGAAGCAAGGGCTTCAAATGCTTCTTTCTGGAGAGCTCCTCTCTCTTCCAGAGCAAGCTTGAAGAGTTCTTTCCAGGCTTTATCCTGATCTTCAACGTGCGAAAATACCGTCCCGAGAGTTCGGGTAGCCTCAACCCTGGTGTTCATATCCGCAGACTCCCTCAGCTCAAACAGGTCTTTCCATGCCTGTGTTTTATCAGGGACCAGGGGGAAAACTGATTTGAGGCAGGAAAAAGCATATTCTTTTACGGAATCGGTTCCGGAACCCGCAAGTTTCAGAAAGTCGTTCCAGACCCTCTGTTCTCCGGGCATAAGGGTATAAGAGGAAGCAAGGGCATGCACCGCTGCCTTCTGCACCCCAGGAGCCTGGTTGGCCGTGAGACCTGCAAGTTTCGTCCAGAGTCTTTTCCTGTCTGACACATGAGGATAAACCAATTCAAGGGTTTTGACTGCAGTTTCAGCTACAAGTTTGTCCTTATCCGAGGAGAGCCTGAGCATATCATCGAAAGCCTGCTCCCTATCAGGAAGGAATTCAAAATTAGTACTCAACTGGTTCAGGGCATCGATTTTCTCTTCCATAAAGGGATTTAAAGTTCCGTCGTGTAGGGTTTCCTGGTCGATCACGTTTTCACCAACTATTCCTGCCATCGGTCATTTCTATTGTCAACTGTTTCTGGTATCAGCTACTGCATACAAATCACATACACGCTTCCAGGCGGATAAAGACGTAAACCGCCGTTAAAAACTGTTTATAGTGTCCACTTGGGGTTTTTTGCAATCTATTGCAGCATCACCTTTAATCAAGCCGACAATTTCCGGTCTAAAAATATCAGTTCCACCAACTATCCTGATACCAACAATGTATTCCTTTATTAACAGTTTGTGCTATAGCTTATTAAATATTTTGCTTTTTATTTAATATTTCTAACGTGAAAGAGTTTAGAACAATTTATGTGTAGTATTCTTGTTTCGTTTTGAATCCGGGTTGCATGCATTCGGATTTTTAAGAAATTGTGGTCTTTTTATCCTGAACTTTAGTTCCTACAATTTCCTTCAATTAACTCTACAACTTTTTTAAAAAAATTAAATAATATGTAATTATACTTTTCCCATTATTTTCTAAATATAAGGATGGCTGGCTTTCCAATACTGTTTAATTCGAGCCGGAAGTTTCCCCCTGCTTCCGTAGAAAACAATTTTTATTTGAGGAAATTCTATTGGTCCTACATGCCGGGCTCACACTGGACAAGAATTGCAGGGAAAGAAATTCCCTCCAGCCTTGAACTCTTCCCTGTAATTTACGATTACCTTGAAGGTGGCTGGAATATCCTGGACATCGGGTGCGGGACCGGGAATGTAAGCATCAGTCTTGCTTTCCTGGGCTGTTCTGTTACAGGAATCGACCTTAACAGGGAAGGCATTGAACTTGCAAAGGACTCTGCAAGTCGCCTGAACCTGTCCGGGAAGCTAAAATTCAGGGTGGAAGATGCGGATGAACTGCCTTTCCGGGCCGGAGAGTTTGACCTGGCTATCATGCAGGCTTTCCTGACTACTATTGTGGAGAAGAAAAAGAGGCATCTGATCATTCGGGAAGCCTGCCGAGCCTTAAAACCCGGAGCTTTCCTCTACATTGCGGAATTCGCCCAAAACTGGCACCTGAAGCTTTACAGGGAGCGTTACCTTCGGGATTTCCCTCTTACAAAAGAAGAAGGCTCTTTCCTTGCCAGGGACCCGGAATCCGGGGAAGTCGAGTTTATCGCACATCATTTCTCTGAAAAGGAGCTTGTTTTCCTGCTGGTGGAAAACGGGTTTGAGATCGATTATTTCAGGGTTGAGGAGTTTAGCACCAGGACCGGGAACAGAGTGAACGGTTTTGTCATTCTGGCTAAAAAAGTTTGATAAACCTTCCCCAGGTTCGGCGTCCTTTCTAAGGCTTTTTTCGTATTCGGTTTAAGATGATATTTATCTTTCCTAAATATATATATCCAGTGTTCATTCCTGATTTCCGTATATTATGCGTTTCAGGCAGTAAATACATCTTGATTTTTAATTTAAGATTTTCTTACCCTTTAATCAAGAAATATGAAGTATCATAAAGTTTTAAAATCATTTTTCATATTCTATCCCTCACAATTCAAAAAAGTATATTTATATTTTCTCTTTTCAAAGGAGGTTTTGATCACGGCATATTACCCTGGTCTTACGTGATTGATGAAGGATGTTACTTCAAAGGAAAAATGAACTGAAAAAAAGGGAATAATAAACTAAAAAAGAGTAAATTGGACTTACAAAGGGATAAATTAGGTTATGAAGGGATTAGTTAGGTTATAAAGGGATATATTGACTTAAAAATTGAGTTAAAAATGAAAAAAAGGAGTAAAAATGAACCCTGATGGAAAATCAATAGTAAAGTTTGTTGCATCGGTGTCTGCTATCCTGATGCTATTAACTTTACTTCCTTCAGCAGTTTCTGCTGTAGCAGATATGGATGAATGCCAATCCGGAGTATACTCCGGTGAGTGTAATAGAAGCTGTTTCAGGAACTGCACCGAAGCTAGCAACATGTTTTCCGGGGACTGTGAATGTGACGGTGCCGGAAACTGTGAATTTGAAGGAGATCAGCTAAAAGACCAGGACCAGATCCGGAACCAGACCCGGAACCAGACCCGGAACCAGACTCAGGCTCGAACCGGAGACTGTGATAGGGACTGTGTAAATCAGGTGTAATAAATAAATTGATAGCGAAAAACATTGTCTGGAAAAATATACCGCAGGCTGGGGTGAGGGTAAGTTCCAGTATATAATAAAGCCACTCCAATTTGTTAAGTGCATAGACCAACTGAAAGGCTTTCTTACAAGATCCGATCAAAAACTTACCCTCATTATCAGCATTTCATTGCTCTGCTCGTTTCATTGATCTTCTTTTCCTATTCTGGATTTTCTCACGAAGCAGACTTATTCTACCCGAAGCTCTTTATTTGTGGAAATTTTTTGCTGGTGGAAAACGGATTCGATACTTTTTTACTGATTCCTGTTTACCGGTTCCTTTTCAACTTAACCTGTCGCTCAGGTTCAGCCCCACCACTCCGATTACCACAAGGAACAGAGATGCCATTTTCATTGCGTTTACCGGTTCTTTGAACCCGTAAATCCCTATTATCGTGATCAGTGCCGTTCCGAGTCCTGCCCAGATGGCGTAGGCGATGCTCACATCTAACTTTTTAAGGGCAAATGTGAAGAAAGTGAAACTGATGGCATAAAATACGAAAATAAGGGTTGAAGGGAGCAGTTTGGAGAAGCCTTCGGAAAGCTTCATACAGGTGGTCCCGAACACCTCGAATAATATTGCCAATAGAAGCAGGGTGTAATAGTAATTCATACCTCATATCTCTCTTTTTATATATTTTCCTTTACCTTCTTATATTCTGTTTCTTATTTTTATATGTCTTCTTCTTCTTCTTCTTCTTCTTCTTCTTCTTCTTCTTCTTCTTCTTCTTCTTCTTCTTCTTCTTCTTCTTCTTTTGCACTATTATATTCTTTAATATATATCGTGATTTATATAAACCCTTTTTATCTATTACCTTCCTAATAACAAGGTGCCTTAAATCAACAAAAAGGGAGTGGGTAACATAGCTATTGAACTTGATCTTAAACGGACAGCTTTGCTCATAATCGACCCCCAGAACGACTTCTTATCCGAAGGCGGTGTTGTCTGGGACCTGGTCGGGGAAGGCGTGAAGGAAAACCATGTTGTAGAGCATCTGGTGCAGTTGAAGCAGACTGCAAAAGAAATCGGGATTCCGGTTGTTTATTCCCCGCACTACTATTCGGACGAGGAGTTCAGTTCCTGGTCGCACCTGAACCCGATCGACCGGCTTATGTTTGACCGGAAGATGTTCCGTAAGGGGACCTGGGGAGCTGAGTTTCACCCGCAGCTCCAGCCCGACGAAAATACCATCGTGCTCTCGCCCCACAAGGCGCTCAGCAACTTCTGGTCCGGGGATGTCCAGATCCAGCTCCGACAGAGGAATATCCAGACAATCATCCTTGCCGGGATGTCCGCAAACCTCTGTGTGGAGTCCCACCTCAGGGACGCAATCGAACACGGCTTTGATGTGCTCGTGGTAAAGGACGCTACAACCGGCCCCGGGAAAGAAGCCACGCAGGCAGCTTATGTCAACTATGGGCTGATCGCAAACGAGGTTGTAACAACGGAGAAAATCATCCACAGGTTGGAACAGGCGGCAGAAAAACAGGCAGCAAAACCTATGGCATGAAGGGGTGGCCCGGGAAAACAGGAAATGCCTTTTGTGAATATTTCTACATTTCTAAAAAGCTACAAATTTACTTTTCAATCTTTTTTTATTGTTGCCCTTTTTTTATCCTGGACATTACGTTTTGCTTTACCTCTTTTTCATACTTCTTCCAGCTATGTTCATCAATTTCTGGCATGGAAAGCTCCGGGGCTTCGCCTCTTTCTTTTCCGTTGCAGGAATCGATTGCCTGCTGGATGACTGCAGGGTCGGTAGTTTCCACAAGGTCAATAACTTCTATTTCCCGGAGGAAGCGGGAGATAGAGGTCGCCGGGATTTCATTAAGGTAAGGGATCACTCCCTCTGACCCGACAATCTTTCGTGACCCCCCGAAAGCCGAAACCCCATTTTCGGCAAGTGCCAGCAGGGACTGCCCTGCAAAATGGTCACTCTCCTTCCCGCAGACAAGCAGGCAGCTGATCCTGGGGTTCGAAAGCACATTGACTATCACCTTCTCAATCCCGAAGTTTTCCGTAAAACAGGTCCCACAGATGGCATAGTTTTTAAGGTTGAGGCTGCGGTAGTCCGAGGCAAGGGTTACGACTGCTACAGGAGAATTCGGGTCTCCTACTACATAATCACCGGGAGTTACGGGCCATTCCATGAAAAAGCTCCTTTTCTGAGTAATTGCTCACTTCTTAATAGTTTGTAGTACTCTCTTTAATTGTTTGTAGTACTCGTTTTGACGATGTGTAGTTCTCTTTTAATGATTTGTTATACTTAATATATTAATTTCTGTTAAAATAGTTCTGTTGATGATGAAAAACTGAAAGTAAAGGGAAATTTTTAGGTAAAAATAAAGGCAACAATAGTAATGAAACCAACAAAAGTAAAAAAACAACAGTAATGAAACCAACAAAAGCAAAAAAGAAACAACAGTAAAATCAATAAAAGTAAAAAATCAACAAAAGTATAAATGTAAAAATTAGGAAAAAAAAGAGGGGTTGGAAACTTACTCGTTTCCGAGCCACATGTCGACCTGGTCTCGATTGTTCTCGATCCACTTTGCGGCTGCTTCTTCTTCCGTCATTCCCTGTTCCATGTCGTACATCACGGCTTCCATGTCTACAGGGGTCCATTCGAACCTTTCAAGGATTGCGTAGGCTTCGGGTGCATCCTCGTCTAAGCCGGGCCGGGCGATGGTCACGATATCTCCTTTATCTCCGTAAACGCCTTTCGGGTCATCAAGGTACTTGAGATCCCAGCGCTGGAATTTCCAGTGGGGGGACCAGCCGGTGATAACTACCCATTCCTCGGAATCGATGGCGTCCATGAGAGTGGTGATCATGCTCACTTCACTGCCGGTCATTAATTCATAATCCAGGCCGTATTCTGCAATGGCTTCGTCACTGCTGATCATGATCCCGGCTCCTGGTTCAATGCCGATGATTTTTCCGTCGAACTTTTCCTTCTCGGAGTTCAACTCATCGATGGAGTCGATAGTAACGTATGCTGGCACTACGAGCCCGCACCTGGTACCGCCTTCAAGGTTCTTTTTTACGTAGATAACGTCGTTTTCGTATTTGTCCATGTACTGCTTATGGGTGTCAGGCAGCCAGGCGTCTGTTAACAAGTCCGAAGACCCGGAGGCAACACTCTGCCAGGCAACTCCTACATCCGCCAACTTTAATTCTGTGTCATAGCCTGCTTCTTCAAGTACAAGCTTCATGACGTTTGAGCTGGATATGGATGTTCCGTAGGGGGTTGTTACAAGCACCACGGTTTCTTTTGAAGCAGCTGCGTTTTCGGGGGAATCTGTTGAATCAACACAGCCTGCGGCCAGCAGGGCAACTGCGAGAAGCAGGGCTGCAAGGGAAAAAGTAGATAATTTGTTTTTGATCACTTTATTGCACCTCCTTTGTAAAATAATGTCTCTGCAGATCTAAATGTTCTTTAGGAACTTTCTCTGCACATCAAAAGCCAGCAAACCGGATACGAAAACAGCCGGAAGCTGAAAAAACACGGGGGAAGAGATTCATTTTTCAGCCGGTGTTCACTGCCATGAACCGATTTCCCGCTCCGGGAACAGTCCCGATAGCGGTTTATCAGATACTTCAAAACCGATATAAGATGCAGCGGAGGCGAATATTATATCCTATCGCACTTCGCTGCCTTTCCAGCATGGCATGGTCAGAAATATGAGATGGGTAACGGATTTCCTTTAAAGTTTTGAATGGAAATACATGATGAATATTCTGGGAATACATGGATGGATCAACTTTGAAAGGAATTTCATTCCACTGAGGTGTGAATTTCCCTTCACTACTGTGTAAATTTTTTCTGTAAATTTCTTACCTGTAAGTCGGCTTCTTTCGTTAGTTTGTTAACTTTTGACGATTACAAATTCTGGGATTTTACTATAAATAGGTTACAGTTTCGTAGTAATTTTTTATTCTTTTATCATATTTTATACTATTTTCAAAGTTTATTATGTTATTATGTCCTATAATTTTTTATTTTATTAATCTTATTGCTCATCTTTTCCATTTTTACCGCTTATTTCCGGGTTAATCGCCGTCCGTCTATTCGTCTGTTCCTCTGTCTGTTCACCTGTATCATAGTTTTTTTATCCACCTCTATGGATTTTTGTGTGTATTTACAGCTATCAGACTTCATATTTCTTTTTTTGTCTACTTTCCTATCCACCTGTCCACCAATCAGTCTTTAAATCTAATAGATTCTTATTTTTGTCAGAGGCTTCGGAAGGTTCCGATTTAATGGAGAGTTTCTCGGAAAATCGGGTTTAAATATCTGGGTAATTGCCAGAGACCAGACCTGTGAACTGTTCCTCCTATTTCAAAATTCCGGATACTCTTATATATTATAAGCATAATATTTGATTGAAAAACAAGGGCGTATAATTGTTATTAAAAACTGCTTTTTGTTTTTATAATAAATATATTGCTCTTCCTCCTGGTACTCTTCAGCCGCTTTTGCACAGTAGCATCTCGTTTTTTGCTTTCGTGCGTGAAATCCGGGGTAAAAACACGACCTCACGCCTGCATAATGTAAAAAATGATATTTCGAAAGGTTCCGGAAAAGCGACAGGATGCCGATTCAGGGAAACCATCCCGGAGGAAATTATAAGAACCAAGAGATGAGGAATTAACCTGGCTAATTACAGAAGCAATATGAGAAAGAGAAGGACAGGAAGCGCTAAACCAGTAGGAGACACTCCGGAAGTAACAAGGGTTCGCACCCCCCGCAAGGACAAAAACGAAGTTCTGGCAACGGTCGCAAGTTTACTGGGCTCGAAAAGAGTTGCTTTGCAGTGCATGGACGGAGTTGTCCGCATGGGTAGGATCCCCGGTTCCAGGAACAAAAAGATGTGGATTCGGGAAGGGGATATTGTTATTGCAACTCCCTGGGATATCCAGGACTCCAAAGCCGACGTAATCTGGAAATACACGAAACCCCAGGTCGACTGGCTCCAGAGAAAAGGGTACCTTAAAGACTAAATGAAGAACAGGATAAGATAAAGACAATTTATCCTGCAGCTCCTTTACCCTCTTTTTAATGATATTTTTAAATAACTTTTGATTTTTTTTCAAGCTTTCTGTACTGGCTTAAACCCATACCTTCAGGGCCACGGTTTTGTAAGTTTAATCGAGTCGCTTTTCCCGGACTGTTTCAGGATACCTTTATATACATTGCTGGGGCTTGTATCAACAGCGAAAATTAATAGACGTATAATCTGTTATTAAAAACTTCATTTTTGTTTGAGTGATAATTATTCATCTATTGCTTTTTGGCGAAGTTTATTATTCGCTGACGTGCGATGAAGAAATGAGTTTTTCTGACAGGGTAATCGTTTCGGGACGACAACAGAGTTCCTCCGGAAATGCACAGTGTAACCTGTTCCGCCTATGGGTTGGATCGGGGTTCCTTGCATGCGAAAAAAGAAATCTGCATTTCGCAGGGGCTTTTTTGTCAGGGCATGGAAAATTCCGGGAATATTCGGATTTAATTGTTGCAGGTATAACCGGATTACATCAATCCTTAATCAGTTTTGAAGTACTTTTGCTCGCCTCTCTGCAAGGCAATCCTTAGGCAAAAAGCTAATAATCGATTACAATCGGCTTATAATAAAGCTACAACTTTATAGACGTTTGCTTATATCATTTATAATAAAATAAAGAGCTTCTCCACCAATAGTGCCGGAATATAACCGGCCCGAATTGAGATGAGAGGGGTAAACCACGAGGAGTTAATCTGGCTAATTATAGAAGCATAATGAGAAAGAGAAGGACAGGATCAAACACATCAACCAATTCTCCCGGCACTCCGGAAGTAACAAGGGTACGCACCCCCCGGAGAGAGAGAAACGAAGTTCTGGCAACGGTCACAAGTCTTCTGGGCTCGAAAAGAGTTGCTTTACAGTGCATGGACGGGGTCGTCCGCATGGGCCGGATCCCCGGGTCCAAGAAAAAGAGAATGTGGATACGGGAAGGCGACGTTGTTATTGCAACTCCTTGGGATGTCCAGGACTCCAAAGCTGACGTAACCTGGAAATACACAAGACCCCAGGTCGAATGGCTCCAGAGAAAAGGTTACCTTAAAGACTGAAAAGAGTCTATTTCAGGTAAAACCGCTCTCTCAGGTAAAACCGATAATTGTTTTACCTTTTCCATTACTCTTTTACATGATTAATTTGATTTTTAGACTAATTGTTTACGAAGCGGCATCTTTTGTGGGTTATGTTTATATATCATAAACGTCCTGTATGAGTAATTAAAAATAAAGAGACGTATAATCATCTGTTGTTAAAAACCAATTTCGTTTTTAATCAAAGAGTTCTATACAATCTTATTTTTAAACACTATTGACTACCCGCTTGAGCGGAGGTGACAAGAAAATGGCTTTTAATGACAGAGGAAACAGTTTCAGAGGCAACAATTCCCGCGGTGGTTTCGGAGGCCCCAGGGAAATGCACAAAGCAATCTGTTCTGACTGTGGTGTTGAAACCGAAGTACCTTTCAAACCTGACCCGGAAAGACCCGTCTACTGCAGAGATTGTCTTCCCAACCACAGGAAACCCAGAGAAAACAGATACTAAGTGTTTGTTGTAACTTTGTTTACATTAACACTTATCCATTTTCATTTTTTTGTTTTGTTTGTTTGTTTGTTTGTTTTTGCCTTAAGCTGGCTTATGCTTTTTTCTTCAGATTTCCGGATAGGGTTCTTGGAATATTTTTTATTCGTTTGTTTTGTTTGTTTTGTTTGTTTTGTTTGTTTGTTTGTTTGTTTGTTTGTTTGTTTGTTTGTTTGCAAGATTTTTTATCGTCCTCAAATTTTCATAAATACATTTATATAATTTGACTGCCATATAACTGATGGAAGCTAAATAGGTCTGTAATCTGTTATTCAAAACTCATTTTTGTTTTTGTTTTTTTGTTTAATGAGTTCTGTATAATCTTATTTTCAGAATATTTGCTATCCGCTTAGGCGGAGTCTTTCTAAATTGAATTTGAAAAATCACACAACGAGGTGTTAATCTGGCAAATTACAGAAGTAATATGAGAAAAAGAAGGTTAGGTTCAAGCAAAGTAGTAAAATCAGGAGACAGTCCGGAAGTAACAAGGGTACGTACTCCCCGAAGAGACAAAAACGAAATCCTTGCAACGGTTGCTAGTTTACTTGGCTCGAAAAGGGTTAGCCTGCAGTGCATGGACGGGGTCGTCCGCATGGGCAGGATTCCCGGGTCCAGGAAAAAGAGAATGTGGATCAAGGAAGGCGATGTTGTCTTAGCCAACCCCTGGGAAGTTCAGGACTCAAAAGCCGACGTAGCCTGGAAATATACAAGACCCCAGGTCGAGTGGCTTGAGCGGAAAGGATATCTCAAGTGCTGATTTAAATGCATGAGTATCTTAAGTGCTAATTAAAAGCATCTGGAAAAGGGTGCCTGAAACAAAAGTGTTTAACAAGGTGTCCAGCAAAGGCGTCTAACAAAGGTATCTGAATAAAGATGCCTGAAATTCATATTTACTTTTCTGCAGGAACCTGTCTATGCTGTCTATGCTGATGTGGACCGGGTTCTATAGACGATAACTTATTTATATATTTTATGTTATCCCTTCTTTATGAAAAATTATGACCCGGTGAAAGTTGGCTACGCAGTCATAATCAGCCTGGTTTCCTTATATGCATTATACATTACATCCGCTTTTTTCTATGTGCTTATCCTGAGTGGGCTTTTTGCGTACATTATCTATCCTGCTTACGCTTTTTCCCTGAAGTTCGTGAAAAACAGGCAAATTTCCGCTTTAATCCCCCTTGTCACGATCTTTCTTTTTGCCACCGCCTTCACGGTCAGCACGGTCCGGGTTTTGCTGTACGAGGTCTCAAAAATCCTGGAAATCCCCAATACGTTAAACGGCTTTGCAAACATAAACCTCAGGCAGATCATAGGGCTTTTAGAACCCTTTATTTCGACCTCTCCCGGGGAATTGACCCAGAGCATAGGCTCATCCCTGAACACCCTGGTAACGGACAATGCTCCCGAAATCCAGGGGCTTGTATTTAAGGTTTCATCGGACCTGACCATCCTTACGGTTGAACTTGCCGTGATCATCATCCTGACCTACTACCTGCTGGTCGAAAGCGAAAACATCACCGCAGAGCTCCCTAACCTTTTCCCTGACAAAAAAGTAGGGACAATTTTCCTGACCGAGCTCAACCACATTTACCACAACCTTTTCAACGTCTACTTCCTGACCTGCCTCATGACTGGTGTATTTGGAGGAATCCTTTACTGGCTCCTGGGTGTCCCCTACCCCCTAATCTGGGCGATCCTTACCTTCGTCCTGGCGCTCCTGCCCGTGGTCGGCGCAGGTACGGTCTTCGGGCTCCTTGCCCTCTACTACGCCCTCCTGCAGGACTACTTCACCGCAGCAGCCCTGCTCGTCTTCGGGACCCTTTTCCTGAGCATCGTCCCGGACTTCATCATCAGGCCGAGGCTTGCCAAAAGCAAAGCAGCAATCCATCCCGCAATCACCCTCGTGGCCTTTGCAGCCCCCCTCTTCGTTCTCGGCCCTGGAGGGATCATCATCGGTCCCCTTACCTATGGTTTTTTGCTTGCGGCTTACAGGACGAGGAAAATACTGGTTGAAGTTGGAAGGGCTGAGGATGAAATGCTTGATGACGAAACGGTTGATGACGAAAGGTTCGGAGACGAGAGGTTTGGGGATGAAAAGGTTGGAGCTAAAAGGTTTGATGATGAAAGAGTCGGAAGTAAAAGTTTTTCTGAAATGATTTCAGAAACGGTTTCTGCGGAGGATTCCAGGGGAGATTCAATTGATTCCGGTTTTGCAGATTAAAACTGGTTGGGAATATCAGCTTTTTTGCGGAGACAGGAGCCGCTAAAGATAGTATCCAGACCGCCATTTTTCACAAAATTTCAAGAAACTCATCCAAAACTCCTTTTTAATTGTTATTTTCGCAATTCAGAACTCGCGGTCCTCACTGGCTGGCAGTTCCCGTCAGCAGCCCACGCAAAGCGAAGCTTTGCGGCCTTTACTAAAATATTAAGATTAAAAAGTAGCAAATTAAATGGCTGCCCACGCTTTTTTTCTCCGCTTAAGTAGCAAATCAGCTTCTTTTTTCCCAGAAGATTATATTTCACTCAAGCGGATTTTCATAACTTCTTTTTTATTTTTCGCCTGGCTGGCTCCCCCGCTCAACCCCCACGAACCGTTTGAACCACCCGAGTTCCGCTTCGGGATCATAGTAACTCGAAGATTTTCTGGGAGTTGCACTGTAACCTAAGTTTGACAGTTAAATAAAAATCATAGTTCTTAGTAATGTTTGATCGACCAAAATGCAAACAAAACTAAGAACATATGAAATAACTCCTAACGACAATATATGCTTTCCCATCGGAACCATTCTTGCTGTTGAAAACCTGTATGAACAGCTTAATTTTTCATCTATTTTGGGTAATCATAAGGCTAAAGGTATCGACTTCAATTCTCTGATCAAAGCTTTGCTTAGCTATAAACTTACAGAGAACTTTAGCATTGATCGGGCTCATAAATGGATTAACCAGGACGAAGTCCTGGAATTTTTCAATCTTGAAAAATTCAATGAAAGGGTTCTGTACAGAACCCTTCAAACTTTGGGAAGTAATAAAGAAGAGATCATTCTGGATATTCAGGATGTTTTGTTCTCCATGTACAATTTTGAACACACTAATATCAACATGGATTGGACAAGTATTGTTCTTTATGGTGATAAGTCTCCACTTGGTAAATATGGTTACAGCCGCGATCACCGTCCAGATAAAAAACAGATTACTTTAGGAGTAAGCGAACTTGCAGATCCAATAAACTTACCTGTTGGAATTACTGTGGAAAAAGGAAACGTTCCCGATCAGACTCATTTTAAAAAAACGTATCAGCAGGTAAAAAGTAGACTCAATAAAGAGTCACTTGTTGTTTTTGACAAAGGTGCAAATAGCATAAAAAATCTAGCTCTGATCAAAGAAGATGAAATGGATTACCTTACTGCAAAGAAGCTCAACGCCAGCGATGATAAGTTGATTAAAATGTTTGATCAGCTTGATCCTGAAGTCGTTGACAAAGAAAAGGGGATCTATGGGATAAAGATTGTAAAACCCAGCAGTACAAACTACCTCTATTTCTCAGAAACCTTAAAAAAACAGCAATTGGAAGCAAGAGTCAGAAAAGTACAGAGAATGGTGGAAGAGGCAAAAGAGATACAGAAATCAATTGATGAGAACAAGAAACTTCCGAAGAAATTCAGAATCAATAATAAACTCATTGATATAAGTTATTCATACCAGACAAAGCTGGTTGAGATGAGTGAAGATGAAGCCTTTGAACTCCTTGAAGAAGAGGTAATTAACGGAAGAGAAGGATTTTTCTGCCTAAAATCAAGTAAGAATTTGACACTTATAGATGCTCTTGAAACCTACAGGAAAAAGGATTCAATTGAAAAAATATTTAACTCGCTGAAAAACGAAATAGAAATAAAACCACTAAGGGTCTGGACGGATGAGAGCATCTATGGAGCAATAATCATAGGATTCATTGCCCAATTACTCATATCGCTGATGCGATATGAGTTCAAAGAACTCAAGCATACGTCAACAAAATTCATAAAAAAGAGTCTATCGAATTTGACAGTTACCGTAGATTTTCTGAAGAATAAGAATAAAACTTATATTTATGCCAATTTCGATTCCATAAATCGCTTGATTTTAACCCAAAAAAAGGGAATTTCTTAGAAAATTCGATGAATTTATTTGAACTGTCAAATACCTTTTTCTGACAAAAATCGGGAAAAATGAAGGAAATTTTAATTAAAATTAGTGGAAACTGTCAAAGTCAGGTTTTAAAACGGAAGACAATGAGATGTTATCATTTTCAGCAGAAAAAGAAGAAATAGATAATTATCTTAAGAGCCACCAAGAAGCATCTAAAAGATTCAATGAACTTATTTTGTCGTATATTTTTTATGGCCAGCCAGGTGCAGCACCACAATATTTCTTAGACCGAAATCCAATGGAGTTAGCCTCTTTATTAAGGAAGTCACTGGAATTGTTTGCAGTGGGACATGAATATTCCCACATAATTCTTGGTCATATGCAAAAAAGTAGAATGATGATGCATGATGTTGAGAGTTTAGAAGTTAATGAAATAATTTTCGACTGGGAAAATGAAATTCAAGCTGATATGCTAGGTTTAAAATTGATGCTTAGTTGTATGATGAAAAATGGTTTTGATCTTGCACTTTCATATGCCGGAGCAGATCTTTTTTTTGGTTTCCTAAATATTATCGAAAAAAGTGTTTCGATTTTAAGAACTGGTTCTGCAAAAAATATTAAATATAGTACACATCCACCAACTTTACGAAGACGCGAAATTCTAAGACTATATTTAAACGTTATTGTTGATGATTCTGAAGACGGTAAAGAAGCAATAAAATCCGCATTATCACTTGCTGAACTATTTGAACATATTTTAAAGTTGCATTGGGATAATATTGCGCCTTTATTATATAATTCATATGAAGATGGAAAAAAATTGGATCGAAGATGGCTACGTTTTCTATGAACTTAAAACAGTTAATGATCAAATATAGTATTGGATTAAAGTCAATATCTCTTGGGATGTGCTACACCGTGTAAATTGCTATTAAAGGAGGAGTTTTTTGACAGATAACTTAAAACTTTACTCTAACCTTGAAAAGGTTATATTTTTCTCAAGATCTGTATCTATAAAGGATGCTGAAAAAATATTAGAGAAAGAAAATGCTAAGTTTATACTAATTGTACATAATTCAGCACCCATCTCTTTGCTAAGTAAAGAATTGCTAAATCAATTTGAAGGAAATCAAAAGCTATCAGATCTTATCGAGAAGCTACCAGCTCTCTTAATAACCGATAAGCTGATAGATACCTTGGAGATTGAAGATTTACAACAATACTTTTTATACATAAATGAAACAAAAGCTGAAGGAATAATCCTTTGCAATGATAATAAAATCTTAGGTGTTCTATCAAGGGAATCTATAGTTAAAAGTTTAGAAGATAACATCGTTTATGGATTAATTAGTTTACCTGGAGGAATCAATTCCCCAGCTAAAGGTTTCATATGCAAAAAGTGTAGTCCTCCTACTTATCGCTTCCCTAGAGAAGGACATAATCCTTTGTGCCCTAAGAACCCACTTCACGGAGAAATGGAATATCTTGAGTGAGAAATATTTATGTTCGACACTATTGTGAATAAGGTTACCAAGCTGTCTCAAAACCGTTTTGAATTCTACAATTGGGTAATATCCATTTCAATTTCAATTTTTATTCGAAAAGAGATCAGTTTTCATTGATCAACATAGCTTACTTGTCTTTCCCGCCACAATTCTGCATCCATTCCCTAATTTATTTCCTCTCCCGGTTATCATTTTCAGAATTTCTTTCAAACTTTTACCTTCTCTCTTCATGAAATCCACTATTTTCTTTAGATTGTGTACAGTACACATCATAATAAACTCAATTTTTGTCTTCCTTTTCCCTCTCAAAAGAAATTCCCTGAATCCTCTATCCTGTTTCATCTGGCCAAACACAGGTTCTACAGTAAACATTCTTTCCTGATACTGTTCCGTTCCTTCTTCTGTATTCAGTTTAGCCCTCATATTCTCCATCAGGTACTCCCTTGGATCTCTTGATATTGTCCTGTTTTCACTCTCGGTACATGCATTTTTTAACACGCATAAAGAACAATACTTACATACATAATACCGTAAATCTGGCTCATCGTTCCTTTTTTGTATTCTTGTAAATGGGATTTCAAATGCAGCAGGGCAATAATAACAGTCCTTTTCCTGATCATATTTAAAGAGAGATTTTCTGAACTTCTTTGCTTTTCCCCTTTTCTCTACTTCATAAAAGTTATCAGGAATATAAGCATCAATTTCTTGATCGAGTAAAAATTTCACATTATCATATGAAAAATAACCTGCATCTGCCAGCACTATTGTTGGCTTGTATCCCAGTGTTTCTTTTACATTTTCTATCATTGGTTCAACTTGATGCAAGTCATTTTCTTCATCGACAACGTCTGATGCAACGATTATTTGTTCCTTTTCATCAACAGCAACCTGACAATTATAAGAAGGTTTCTTGCTTCCATCTTTATGCTTCATAATTTTAGCATCGTTGTCTGTGATGTTTACTTTTTTTAACTTTTCTTCGTCAATTTTTTTCATAGCAGCTTTGATTTTCTCTAATCTTTTCTGCTTGTTAACCAGTTCTTCTGGCACCTGGTATGGTGTCGAATCACCATAAATTTCGTCTTCCTGTTTATCGACCTCAATGCTTTCTTTGAGTATCTTATCGATCTCTTTTTTGAGAGCGTCGGAACTCTTACTTTGTCTTGGTGAAGCGTTTGCCTTAACCTTTGTTCCATCGATCGAAATACTGGAACCAATCATATCCATTTCCTTACAAAACGTGACAACCTGTGAAAATATTTCTTTAATCGGGTCAAGATGAGTTGAACGGAATCGACAAATAGTATGGAAATCAGGTTTTTGCATAGCTGCAAGGTACATAAAAGCAGTATCAGTTTGTGTCATTTGCTCTATCTTGCGTGAACTTCTAATGTTTATAAGGTACCCGTAGAGTAAGATTTTTAAAAGAAATCTTGGGTGATAGGCAGGGCAACCTTCCTCAGAGTAAGTGGACTCAATATCACTAATATCAACGAGATCTATGAGGTCGTTTAACACTCTGGCAATATGGTTTTCAGGAACAAACTCTTCCAGGCTTAATGGAAGTAAAAATTGCTGCTTTTGATCGTACTTTTTGAACATGGTGAAACACTGGAATTAATTTTATCAAATAGTATACTTATATGTAATACATATTTTTAAAAAGATAAATATTCCTAATATTTCTTACCCAAATGTGCGATCAAGCATAGTTTTGAGACGGCCTGTTACAGGGTATTTTGATAAAAATACTTTAGTATCTGCTTTTTTTCCAAACTTGATTTTTTGGGGAATAACAATATCAGTTATCGAGTTTTTAAAACTAGGTTTGTTTGGTACAGAAAGCAAATGGAGTACATATACTGGTCTTTCTCCCGTTTCACAAGCGCTAATATTCGTCGTTTTTTTACTATGGATAACATTCTGTTCCTACCTTACCATAACTCTCCAGCCTACACTCATTCGCTTATATGAGGGTTACTGGCCCAATGTTCAGCCTTTTAAGATTCTGCAGGATAAAATGTGTTCTTCTTGGGAGCATCAATGGAACCAGAAAAATAATAGGGATTTGAAGCTGGAGGAAGAGAGGGTAGAACTAGAGATCAAAAAAACAGAAGATAATACACCAGAAAAGCTTAGAGGAATTTTAGACAAAATAGATAAGATCGAGGAAGAGCGGCTTAAGATCCAATATGAACTATTTTACAGATGCCCAGAGAAAAAGGATTATGAGAATCCAAACCGATTTTATGTAGCTCCAATGCCTACTGAGCTAGGAAATGTAATTAAAGCTGCTGAACTGTATTCTTTAATACGCTATAACCTCGATGCAACTCTAATTTGGCCTAGACTTGTGCCACTTCTGCCAAAAAACTTTGTTGACTATCTTCAGAATTCAGAAACGCCGCTTGTGCTTATGGTAACTCTATCTGCATTTTCATTAATCTTCGGCATTCCATTATCGTTCTTGATAGGATGGATATCGCCAATTTGGTTAATATGGTGGATCCCTTTGCTAGTATCCATGATCTCACTCGTCCTTAGACTATATGCAATTTCGACATTAGCTTTAATATCTTTCCTTATAGAACTTTTTTTGAAGACAAACAATGTTCAAAGTTGGCCGTTACAAATTCATACTTTTTCTATATTGTTGGCAGTTACATTGCTGATATCTAACTTGAGCTATCTAACTGCTGTCCAAGCTGCGCTTGATTATGGTGATAGAATCAGATCAGCTTTCGATTTATACCGTTTTAAGATTCTCGAAGGACTGAGCCTTCAGCTTCCTTCTACTCTAGAGGAGGAACTCATAACCTGGGATCAAGTTTGTGGCTTAATCTACAGAAATTACAAAGTCAATCCACAATATTACCGTTATGAAAAGAATGATAATACCGAGGATAATTTTCCTAAATAGAATGAAGAGTTATGCTTTAAATCCCTCCTAACAAGGTTTATTTTCCGTTTCATTGGTGTATAGATTTTATGATAATACCTGTTAGTTAGTCGAAGGGAAATATACTACAGTCAAAAAATTAATTCTCTTGATAGCGTTTTTATAAAAATCTGCCTATTGTCTCTGCAATGACTATTGACAAAAATATATTATGGCTTTACACGATAGTGTTTTTATTTGCTAAGTTAATCAAACTATATGTTTTCTTAATTATCTATTTCACTCTCTTCTTTTTATTCATTAACTTTAAGGGCAGGCCGCTCTCCTTCGTCGAGCGTGGCTGGGCATGGAACCTGGCTACTAAAGGTCGCCTCGGTACAGAGTCAAAGTACAAATCGAAAAATTTCGATAATTTATTATATAGACATCCTGAGTGATGAACAGGAGTGGATGACCCGTTTTACCTACCTGAAAACCGAATTTAAGAAACGACCCGCTTTTCTTGATGAGGTAAAACATCTTTAATTTCAAAATTCATTTTGTGTGTAGATGAACATCAGGTCAGAATTTCAATATAAGAGCTTACAAAAAGGAGGTTCCAATAAATGTTCACAGTATTCATTTCAGCAAAAAAACGCATTTCAACGCTTAAATTTCTCAATGTTGATGATATTTCTTTCATAGAGTGTGATAAAAGACACATAACAGCATTTGTAGGTAATTATTCATTTGAGATATATGGGGGTGTGGATTTAGAAAGTGAAGAATGTATGATGCACATTTTTAAATGGATACACACTGCCAAGTGTGAGTCTGAAACACGTAGTGAAGCAATTGTTCTGAATTTCATGGATAACTGGGAGGAACCTATAGTCCATGCACATTCAATAACGGAATCTACCAACTAATTATGGAAAAGTAACTGATCCCCTGAACATGTCTATTCGGCAAAGTCCATAAATCCGGAACCCGGTTTTCTTCTCTCCAATCTCCCCTCCCCTCCACCTCAAAACCCAAAAGCCTCCGCTCACCAAAAAAATCCCCTCAAAAAAAGAAAAAAGAAATAACGGCCGTAAAAGCCGCTTTTTTCACTCTAACTTAAAGTCCCCGTACTTGCTGATATGTGCAGCAAGCCCGCCGTCGTTCAGGATCGTAATCATGACGTCAGGGAGCGGGGAGAAGGTAAGTTCGATACCTTTTGTTACGTCCTTGATTACGCCTGTGGCAAGGTCGATTTCCAGTTCGTCTTCGGGGTCGATCTGGTCGGTGTCGCAGATGAGGACTGGGAGGCCGACGTTGATGGCGTTTCGGAAAAAGATTCTTGCGAAGGACTTGGCAAGGACTGCGCCTACACCGGAGATTTTTATGATCGTGGGGGCGTGTTCGCGGCTGGATCCTAGGCCAAAGTTGCGTCCGCCGACTACGAAGTCGCCTTTTTGGACTTTGTTCGGGAACTCGGGGTCGGCGTCTTCCAGGACGTGTTTGGCGAGTTCCGGGAGGTTGGTCCGGAGGTGGAAGAGGCGGCCGGGGGCTATGTGGTCCGTGCTGATGTCGTCTCCGAATTTCCAGGCTTTGCCTTTAAGGTTGTTTTGCATTTCTTCTGCCATTTAGAGCACCTCCCTGGGGTCTGTGATTTCGCCTTTTATAGCCGAGACGGCGGCTGTAGCCGGGGATGAGAGGTAGATCAAGCCTTCGGTGTTTCCCATCCTGCCCTGGAAGTTCCTGTTCTGGGTCGAGAGGCAGGCTTCCCCGTCGCCGAGGATGCCCTGGTGCACGCCCACGCAGGGTCCGCATCCGGGAGCCATGACTGCGGCTCCGGCTTTGATGAAGGTCTCTATATAGCCGGCTGCGATTGCGTCAAGGTAGACGTCTTTTGAGGCGGGGACCACGATCAGGCGGGTGTCGGGGTGGCGCTGTTTCCCCTCTAAAATTTTGGCTGCGATTGCAAGGTCCTCGATCCTGCCGTTGGTGCAGGTCCCGATAAAGACCTGGTCGATCTTCGTGCCTGCAAGCCCGGCTGCGGTGCTGGTGTTGTCCACGGTGTGGGGGGCTGAGACCATGGGTTCAAGGGTGGAGGCGTCGATCTCGATTACTTCTTCGTAGACGGCGTCCTCGTCAGGGGCAATTTCCCTGAACTTGTCTCCTCGCCCGCGGGATTCAAGGAAGGCCCTGGTGGTGGCGTCGGATGCGATCAGGCCGGTCTTGGCGCCGGCTTCGACTGCCATATTGGAAAGGGTGAAGCGGTCGGACATTGCCATCTTCTCGATGGTCTCGCCGCCGAATTCGAGGGCTTTGTACGTGGCGCCGTCGGCGGTGATCTTGCCGATCAGGTAGAGGATGAGGTCTTTTGCGCAGACGCCTTCCCTGAACTCACCGGTTACGTTGATCCTGATAGTTTCAGGCACGCGAAGCCAGGTCTTTCCGAGCGCGATTCCTACTGCAACGTCGGTTGAGCCCATGCCTGTGGCAAAAGCGCCGAGGGCTCCGGAGGTGCAGGTGTGGGAGTCTGCCCCGATCAGGATGTCTCCTGGATTCACGTAGCTTTCAACCAGGCGCTGGTGGCAGACGCCGGTCCCGACTTCGGAAAGGTCTACACCGGTCTTCTTTGCAAAGCCCCTCAGGATCTTGTGGGCGTTTGAAAGGTCCTTGTGGGGGCTTGGGGCTGCGTGGTCAATGAAAAGGACAGTCCTTTCGGGGTTTTTAGCCTGGACAAGGCCCATCTTTTCGAGCTGCTGGACAGCCAGGGGCCCGGTCCCATCCTGAACCGCGGCAACGTCCACCGCAGCGACCACGATGTCGCCGGCGGAAACTTCCTTGCCTGCGTGTTCACCTATTATTTTTTCTGCAATTGTCTTTCCCATATAATCACCTTAAAAAAGTGTTTAATGATACTTTTGAATTAGCTTGATCGAAAAAGCTTATGACCGCAGGGATTAGCTGAAGAATCCCCTGTGCGGCTTTTTTCAGTAAATCTAACTTATCTTTGGAACTGTTGAGAGTAATCGCCTTTTCCGTATATGACATTAACGGAGTTCCGGGAATATTTTTGAAGAAGTCTGGACAACAAAACCCGTATAAATCCGGGGAAATTGTCCGTAAAATGTCTGTAAATTGTCCGTAAAATGTCTGTGGCATTTTCTGTGAAATATCTGTAAAATGTCCAAAAAGTTGTCCACAAAATATCCGTAAATTTGTCTGTAAAACTGTTGATCTGGCCTTTATTGTCTGTCATTTCCTGTCATTGTAAGGGAAGATTCCATCTATTTCTTTCCGGGAATTCCTGCTCCCTTTTCATCTTTATCTCCTGATCCCAATAAGTTTAAGTCCAATGCCTGTTATGGAAATGTAATTTCCGATTGTCACGAAAAAAGGTTTACAAAACGGGGTTGTTTTTTCGCAGGACCCGGGGTTTGTTTACCTGCAAATTTCCAATCCCAATAACTCCTGATGAGAGATTAACATGGAACTTGACGAAGTCATCATAACACGCGCAATTGTTGAAGAGTACTCAAAAACTTTCCTTGAATACACGGACATCGACGTGGCCCTGGTAGGGGGAGGCCCTGCAAACCTGGTGGCTGCAAAGTACCTGGCTGAAGCCGGGGTAAAAGTTGCCTTATACGAGCAGAAACTTTCCCTCGGCGGCGGCATGTGGGCCGGCGGCATGATGTTTCCCCGCATCGTTGTGCAGGAGGAAGCCACCCGTATCCTGGACGACTTCGGGATCCGGTATAAGGAATATGAATCCGGCTACTACATTGCAAACTCCGTGGAATCCGTCGGAAAACTGATCAGCGGAGCCACTTCCGCAGGAGCCGAGATTTTCAACCTGGTCAGTTTCGAGGACGTCATGATCAGGGAAAACGACCGGGTCGTAGGCATCGTCATCAACTGGAGCCCTGTAACCACCAACCGCCTGCACGTCGACCCCCTCATGATCCGCACAAAGCTCGTGGTCGACGGGACCGGGCACGACGCCGTGGTCTGCAACACTATCCTGAGGAAAATCCCCAATGCAAAAATCGGGGAATTCGGGCAGATCGGGGAAAAACCCATGTGGGCCGACATCGGAGAAAAGCTTGTTGTTGAAGCCACCCAGGAAATCTATCCCGGGCTGATCGTAGCCGGCATGGCTGCAAGTGCCGCAACCCGCGCCCCGCGGATGGGTCCGGTCTTCGGAGGCATGCTCCTTTCCGGGGAAAAAGCCGCAAAACTTGCCCTTGACCGCCTCAAAGAACTCTGAAAGCGGGCCGGAAAAGCAAATTTCTCCCTCTTAAGCCGCCGGGAAGCAGAAAATCCCCTTTCTTAAGGGGTCTCTCCTGTCCTTTCCGGCAAAAACTTTATATAAAAAAACTCCTTCTATAGGTTGCTCAAGCCTGAGCACCCAATCCTGCGTGGCCGGGGTAGGGTAGCGGTCATCCTGTAGCCCTGTGGAGGCTACGATCCGAGTTCGATTCTCGGTCCCGGCCCCATTACTTTAACTTCTTCTAATCAATTTTTCTAATCCTGTTTGCTTTGTTTTCTTCGTTTTAATACAATTCAGTTTTAATACTGTTTTCATAACGTTTTTAATATCTCATTCAGCTTTTAATATCCCTTTTATATTGTTTCAAAATCTACCTTACAATATCAGCCTTAAATCTCTGCTCCAAAAATCGACCTTACAATATACTTACAATATATATCTATCACCTCTATCTAACCCACCTGAATTCCACCTGAATTCCTGCCATCATAAAAGAGGACTCAAAAGAGGACTCAAAAGAGGACTTCCATGAAAGCATTGATCATTGACGGTTATGTAGACGAACCCGCCTGCCTTGGGGTTCCTCCCTACTTTTCCCCCTACCCCCGGTACATAGCAGGCGCCCTCCGGGAGTGCGGGCTCTCCGAAACCGATATCCACTACCTGACAATCGACCGCTTGCGGGAAAACCCGCCGGGAGCCGGGGAACTGATCGGGAAAGCAGAACTCGTAATCGTGATTGCAGGCATGACCGTTCCGGGAAAGTACCTCCGGGCCACGCCCATCTCTCCCGGGGAAATCGAAACCATCTTCCGGAGCTCAACAGGGGTAAAAGTCATAGGCGGTCCTATTAGGCTTGGTTTCAGTGAGGAAGGCGGAAAAGCTGCAAAAGGCCTCGGTAGTGGGATCAGCCTTGAAGGTGCCGTGCTTGCGGAAATGGACATTGAGGCTTTTGTCTTTGACCTTTTTGAGGGCAGTGAAGGCATTATAGACAGTAAAGACAGTAATGGAATCATTCTGGGGAAGCAGCCGGGCATTAAACTGAAAGCCCCGGAAACCGTGGGACACCGCCTCCGGACTACCTCCGAAATCGGGCGCTGGGCACCGCTGGGAGCTTTTCTTCTCAGGCAGCACCCGGACTACCCTTACTGCATGTGCGAACTAGAGACCTACCGGGGCTGCGGCCGGAAAATACATTGTTCATTTTGCACCGAACCATTCTACGGGGCTTCGGACTACCGCCCCGTGGAGGACGTGGTCTTTGAAGTCTCGGCTCTCTATTCCCATGGTGCCCGCTATTTCAGGATTGGGCGGCAGCCCGACCTCCTTTCCTACCACGGCACCGATGCAGGCGGGCCGGTCCCTAAACCCGATCCCGCAGTGCTTGAGAGGCTCTACAGGGGGATAAGGAATGCCGCTCCGGAGCTTTCCGTGCTCCACCTGGACAACGCAAACCCGATAACCATTGCCACCTACCCCGAAGAAGCCGCCCGGGCAATTAAGACGATCATCAAATACCACACCCCCGGGGATGTGGCTGCCTTTGGTATGGAAAGTGCGGACCCACAGGTGATCCGGGCAAACTCCCTGAAAGCCAGCCCCGAAGAGGTCTTCGAAGCCATCAAACTCGTGAACGAACTGGGCGCCGCCCGCGGGGCAAACGGGCTTCCGGAACTCCTGCCGGGCCTTAACTTCGTCCACGGGCTTATGGGTGAGACAAAAAAGACCTTCCAGTTGAACTACGACTTCCTCCAGAATGTGCTGGATTCCGGCCTGATGCTCCGCAGGATCAATATCCGGCAGGTCATGGCTTTCCCTGACACCCCCATGTGCGGAAAGGATGACGCTGCTGGCAAGCACAAGAAACTCTTCCTGAAATACAAGGACCGGGTCCGGAAAAACATCGACCTCCCAATGCTCCGCCGCGTCGTTCCCGAAGGCACGGTGCTGAAGGATGTCATGTGTGAGGTGCACGAAAACGGAATCACTTTCGGAAGACAGCTTGGATCTTATCCCCTGCTGGTCGGAATTCCCGCTTCCCTGCCCTTCAGGAAGTTCACTGACGTAACCGTGACCGGACACGGGATGCGCTCCATCACCGGTATTCCTCACCCCCTTTCGATTAATTCCGCTTCTCCTGCCCTTATCAGGGAACTTCCGGGGCTTGGCAAGAAAGCTTCGAATGCTGTTGCCGCAGGGCTGCCCTATGCCGATGAAGAGGATTTTGTAAGCAGGGTAAAGGACGGAGAAAAGTTCCTCAAATATATAGAGTTCTGAACTCCAGGCTCTTTTTCGTTTCTTTTTCTCTTTTCAATCTCTTTTCAATTTCTTTTTTGTCACCCCTCTTCAACTTATTTATATTTTTAAAATAATTATTTACTTATTCTAACGAGAACTATATTATTCTGGGGCATTTAAGGGGGGACTATTTTGAGCGAGAGCACGGACTATGTTCACAAGGTAAAAATTGCTTTTCAGTTGAGCTTTATTTTCTGGGTTGTAGTTTTTATTCTCATGTTTTACGCCACCGTCGAGGCAGGGTTCAGGACACTGGGCACCTTCTTTTTACTCTTTTCAGTGCTTTTGGTAACTCCTTTTTTGCCGGACGGGGCGAGGAGTTATGAAGAGCTTGGAAGCTGCAGTGAGTGCGAAGAGGACTGATAAATCAGATAAATTAGAAGTCCGAGAAATGAAAAATAAGATGAATGAAAAATGGGCACTTCCTGCTTCGAACTCTTTTGAATGAGAATGAACTGATCCTGCTACTGAGAGTTGGAACTGAACAGATGCTTAAGATAACTTTCAAGGTCTTTTTTCAGATTTCTGTTTTTGTTATCCTGTTCAGCTATTCGGATCAGATCTCTGTTTCAACTTCCCGGTTCAGGTCTCTGTTATCCCCAGAATTCCTGCAAGTTCCAGCCCTTCGCTTCCGACGTCCAAGAGTCGGCTCAGGAGTTCCGGACTTGAAAGGTACTTTTCGGTCCTGATCCCTCCGGGCTCTTCGATCTTGATGCTAATCTCGCCTTTGGTATAGCCTCTCTCAACACATTCCCCTATGAGTTTCCCGTATATCCCCGCGATCAGCTTGAGGGAGTCCTGGACCCTGTTTTCGTCCATTACATTCTTGCCTTCCAGCAGGACCCGCCTGAGCTTTCTGGACTCCACGGATTCTTTAAAAAACTGTTTGAGCTTTTTTGTCAGTTCATAGAAGGCATCCATATCTATGGAAGCTGCCAGTTTTTCATCTCCGCTTATCTCATAGTCCCCGTGCAGGATCAGGTATGACATCTCGTCTGCCGAGATAGTGATCCTGTGTTCGCCTTCTTTATCTTCGAACACGGTACTGAGGCTATTTCCCTCATATTCGATTGACATGATGTGGAAATCGGAAACGTCGAGCTTTTTTATTTTGTCTTCCTTATGCAGGATTCCTGCCTTCACCCAGATTGGCAGGGTAAGCTCGTGCAGGTCCCCAACCTTTATCATATCTTCTGCAAAAGTCAGGTCGTATTCGTACTGCATGTCATCAATGGAACTTACCTGCATTCCTGTCAGTTTTTTCCCCTCAACGGCAGCAGAATAAGCGTGCTTTGCCCCATAGATCCCGGCTTCGAAAAAGGGGCTCAGGATCGAAAGAATCTTCGTTTCCAGCTGATGAATTTCATTTCTGGCAATCCTGGTCTCCTTTTCAAGTTCTTCCAGATTTTCGTCCTTTTTCCCTGAAGCAGCCGCAGCGCAGGTTTCAAGTATCTTGTTCTTGATTTCCTGAATGTCCTCCGAATCGACTTCCTGGGTGAGATTTTCAAGATAGCCTGTCACTTCTATCTGGAACTCATCTATCTCCCGGATTCTTTTTTCCAGAATTGCGGTTCCTGCCCTGTTATCTTCTTTTGTTCTGATTGCAGACCTTTCAAGAGGGATGACCTCTTCCGAAACCCCCAGGAAATCCTGCAGGTCCTGAATGAAATCTCTCTGTACGGGAAACTCGGTTGAATCCTGAAAAGTATACTTTATGCTATCCACTCCCCGGTTAATTGTGAAAAAGATGGTTTTTGAAATTAAATTGGCGGCTTTCCTTATTTAGCTTTGTGAGTTCAAAAACTTGCAGCCCAAGTTTGACAGTTTAAGCTTTCATTGGTGAAAAAACGTTGAAATTTGAAAAATATCCCGAAATTAATTTGACAGATTACAAAAATTGAGGCTAATTTTGGCGCAATTTTACTGGAAAATTGTCATAGCGTGCCTAAAACATGAAATATATACTAATTAATATGAGATATAATGATTTAAATGCTTAACAAATTATAACAAATGGTCCATAAATAACAAGTGTCAAATTAAAATTTGCCAAAAAATTGATCTGTCAAATTTAGGTTGCAGCTGAAGGGGGGTAATTGAATAAAATTTTGGAAAATAAAATGAACAATGTCAGAAAATAAAATGAACAATGTCGGAAAATAAAATGAACAATGTCGGAAAATAATATGAAAAACATCTGGGAAATTAAGTGAACAATGTCGGAAAATAATATGAAAAATATCTGGGAAATTAAGTGAACAATGTCGGAAAATAAGGGTCGGAAATTAAAGTGAAAAATGTATGGGAAATAAGGTATACATCAGCCGGGATTCGAACCCGGGTTCGAGCGTTGGCAACGCCCGGTGATGACCGCTACACTACTGATGTCCGAAGTAGGCGAGGCTTCCCGCCAGCATTACGCAATATACATTTTCTCATTAATTAATTTGACCCTTGAATGATTCTGTTTGACCCGTGAGGTTTTTACGATCCGGAAAAAGGCTGCATTGCTATGATTCTTTCCGGATCCGGGCTGTAATATTTTTTTTATGTCCTGCTGTTCCTGCTGTATATGCTGGTTGTAGTTTTTTGCTGTATATCTGGCTGTAAGGTCTACTGTTCCTGCTGTATATCCTGGTTATAATATCCTGCAGGTCTGCCTGTTAAGAAAGGTATTGTGTTTTATAAGATCAAGGCTGTATAAAATGACGTCCGATGTTAGAGCGACATCCGACGTGAGGCTTTTTGAGGTAAATTATTTAATTTTGTTTCCTGATTTTACTACTAAATTTACGAGTGATGGATTTTGAGCGAAGTTGAAAAACTGATAAACCTTGCAAAAAATGCGGCTGAAAAGATCCTGAAATACCAGTTTGTGCGCCTGATCTCGCATAACGACGCGGACGGGCTGACCTCGGCAGGGATCATGGCCCAGGCTTTGCTCAGGGCTGGCATCCGTTTCCAGCTTTCGATAGCTGCCCGGCTTGATGAGGCCGTTATTGAGGAGGTTAACGGGAGCACTTCTCCAGGGGACCTTGTTATCTTTTGTGATATGGGCAGCGGGTATTCTGACCTGGTAGGGAAGGTGGCGGCTGATGTTGTTGTGCTTGACCACCACAAGCCTGTAGGGGAGTCCCCTGCAAAGGCCGTTGTAAACGCGCATACGGTGGGGATCGACGGGGCCACGGACATCTCGGCTTCCGGCACATGCTACCTGGTTGCAAGGGAAATGGGCCCCGAAAACACGGACCTGGCAGGCCTGGCGATTGCCGGGGCAGTCGGTGATAAGCAGCTTTTCCGGACTGCAAACGCTTTTATCCTGGAAGAGGCCCTGAAGGCAGGGGTCGTATCCATCCGGAAAGGGCTGAAAGTGGGGGATGGAGACCTTGCCGAAGTGCTTACTTACAGCACCGAACCTTTCCTGGACATAACCGGGGACCCGGTAAAGGTCCGGGAATTCCTTGGCGGGCTCGGGCTTTCCGGCCGGATCGAGGAACTCTCTGATGAGGGGGTCTCGAAACTTGTCAATGCCGTTGCCCTGAAACTTGCAAGGCAAGCAAGCCCGGAAGCCGTGGAAGCCGTCATCGGGGACATTTATATCCTGAACCGGGAACTCGTGCCAAATGTCTATGATTTCATCTCCATCCTCAACACTTGCGGTAAAATGAAAGTTTACGGGCTCGCTGTAGGGCTTTGCATGAAGGACCCCGGAGTCCTGGAAGAAGCCCTTGCTCTTTCCAGGGAGCACCAGCAAAACCTTGCCCGTTCCATCAGGGAAGAAATCGAAAAAATCCACAAAGGAGAAAACCTCTGGTACATCAACACCGTGGACGCCCTTTCCACCGGGACCCTGGCAAGCACGGTGGTCCGCTACCTCCACCCCGAACTTCCCTTCATCTGTGTAAACGAGTCCGAAGGCATCCTGAAAGTCTCGGGTAGGGGCACCCGTGAACTCGTTTCCCGGGGCCTTGACCTTTCCTTTGCCCTGCGGGAAGCAGCTGGCGCAGTCGGGGGAAACGGCGGTGGGCACAGTGTCGCCTCCGGGGCTTCCATCCCCCTCGGAACTGCCGAGGAGTTTCTGGGCATCGCGGACAAGATTATCGGGGAGCAGCTCCAGGCCAGGGGGAAAGTTAAGAAGTAATGGCAGAAGCCGAATGCAAAATGACAAAGGAAGACAGCGAATATTTATATGAAAAATGACTGGAGAAACGCTTATGAAAATTACTGGAACCATCGAATTTCCGGACCCCGAAACAAAGGAATTTGCTAAAAGGATTCTGGAAGCCCTTTCCCCGGACAACCTGAGGAGTATGGAAAGCGAAATAAGTGATGAGCGGGTAGCTGTCCACTTCCGGTCGGAAAAAATAGGGTCCCTTCTTGCGACTGTTGATGATTTCCTGATGAATTTGAAAATAGGGGAAGGAGTAGGAAAAGCGCTGGAGATGGAAAAATAAGTTTCCGGAAAGTGAAATCTCTGCTTTCCGGCTCTACTATTTTCTCATACTAATTTTTCCTTACTTATTTTCCTGAGTTTTTTATTCTTCCCAAATTTTTCTCAATTCATTCTTTTGGGTTTAATTTTTCTTGACTTGGACTTCTTGTTCCGCCCTGACTTTTTCATCCTTCAGGTTCACTCTTCAAGCCACATCCTGACCAGTTGCCCGAGTCTCTCATCTGTGGACTGGGCTCCGCTTTCCGGAAACTCCAACCCGTTTAAGTAACAGTGGACCGATTCCTGGAGTTCTTCAGTCGTGACGTTTGTCCCTTCCGTTGAGCCGGGGTTGTCCCAGGGGTTCCAGTCGCGGACGATCCAGTTCCAGGACTCCTGGCGGCTTTCGTATCCCTCTTCGGCAGTTGCGGTCACGTTATAAACTCCCGGCAATGGCGTGCTGCTTGCGTATGAACTTACGGAAAGCCCTGTCCCGGACTTTATTTCCGCCCCGTCGAGGTCCCAGCTTATCGTGCAGGGGTAGTTCGTGCTTATGTTGAATTCCACTTCCTCGTCCTCGAAACTCTCGACGTCTCCTGCGGGAAGGGAACCGAAAATGGAGAGGGGTTCTACGCTAATGTAAGCGGTTTTTGTTTCGGCGCTTTCCCCATTCCTGTTGTTCACATTCAGGGTGACGTTATAAGTCCCGTAGAGTTCGTAGCTGTGCTCCGGGTTCCGGGTCGTATAATCAACTGTCCCGTCTCCGTCGGTGTCCCATTCCCAGGAAAAGGCATTTTCCGAGAGGTCCGTGAACCGGACTGTTAGAGGGGGGACCCCGGCGATAACGTCTCCGGAGAAACCGACTTCAGGGGGTTCGTTGGTGGTGCTGAAGGCTTTGATGCAGAGGTTTGCGTTACTGTAGAGGCTGTTAAGGTCTTCCCAGGTCTCCCCGTCCTGGCTGGTGTAACTTTGCCCTGCGGAAGCCCTGGCTTTGCTGCTCCAGCCGGGTTCCGGGTATTCATAGGCAAGGGGATATGAATATTCGGGGTTGCTGAATTTTATTACCACTGAAAAAGCCTGTCCCGAACTGAGGGTGACGGGGGAGCCGAGCACATGGGTATGGTAGCCCGGGAAGGTAAATACCCCGCTTTCGAGGATTTCGGGTCCCGCTGAATTTATGGGTCCTGAGTCCGGGGTTTTGTAAACGTAGACCTCATAACTCGTGTTCGAGTCCGTGGTATAGAAACTCACCGCCCCCAGGGTCTCGTTCCCCCCTGCAGTAAAGACATTGGCTCCCCAGGCAGTGCCATTCTCGTACCTCATCTGGCTGACCCAGCCGAAGGGGTCGTACTGGTAAGTGTAATCGTAGTTGCTGGGAGTCTCGGAGAGGAATACGGCGTTTTCATCGTATCCAAGCCGGGTGTCATAATAGGAAATGTAGAAGTAGCCTGCTTCTCCCCAGCCCGTTCCCCAGCTGTTTTTGATTATAAAAGCCCCGTCTCCGGGAGGCTGCGGGGAAAAACACGTCGTGTTGAAGGAATCGTCCCATCCGACAATTGTTATTGCGTGGTTTGCGCTCCTTATGCCCGGATAGTAGTAGCTGTAATTGCCTGCAAGGTAGTAATTGGAAGTGTCCGCATACATTGTCGAATACACGGCCCCGTAATTCAGGAGCGCCCTCTTGAGCTGTTCATTGTCCAGGGGTCCGCTCCTCTCCGGCAGGAACAATACTTCCTGAATGTGCTTTTGCACGGGCAGCCCCACTGGTGAATTATCCGATAAATCATTGTAAAGGTCGTCGGATTCGTTTACGGGTCCGGTCCAGCGGGCAAGGTAAGCTGTGGACATGTAACGGTTTCCTCCGTCGTCGTGATCCAGGTCAAAACCTTCTGGATAGCGGTAGGAGAGCAGGTTTTTCATGTTGTTTTCGGAAAAGTCCCGGTTTTCCCCTCCCGCCTTCAGGAGCCCGGACTCAAGGGAAGCCAGGCTTGCAAATGCCCAGCAGCTGCCTGCATATCCCTGGTTTTTAACGGAAGTGACCTGCTCGATCTCCCGGAGGTCATAAGCTTCCGGGATTTCAGGGCCTGATAGCAGGGCTCTCCCCGTTTCGGAAAGGTCTGCTGGAGCCGGCACCAGGCCGGCTGCGTACCCATCCCCGTAGATACCCCGGGAGCTGACAACTTCTCTCGACAAGCTTTCAAGGGCCATCATATTCCGGTATTCCACGAATTCGGGGTTCAGAGGTGCGGTTTCTAGTGCTACTTCCGGGGAAAAAGTGCCGTTTGCAGGAATTTCGGCGCTCTCCTCGGTTCCGGCGGCAAAACTCGAGCCTGCCATTAAGAATGTGCATGCGATAACAAGCATGATGAGGGTTGATTTTGTTTTTTTCAAGGTTTTTCGGCCTCGGGGGGTTGATAAGTGGGGTAGCTTAGATTGATAGGTTGGGCTGCTGGTATGTTGGGTTTATGGACTGTTGGGTTGGCAGTTTAGGAAGGTTAGGGGAAGCTTAAGTTGCCAGGTTGGGTTTACGGTCCCTGTTGGCTGCTATTCCGGGTTGACCTGCTGGGCAGGTAGTTTGTTGGGATAGTTTGAGGGGAATTCCTGAACTGGAGTTATTTTTTTAGTATGACTTCTCAATTATTTATCTATTATTTATCTCTTTTTGGGAAATCAAAATAATATTAAAAATAATGCGAAGTTAATTATAAATTAGTTACTATGTCCTGGGCTACTGTATAAAAATACTTGATGTTCGGGGGGGGTTAAAAAAGAAAAGGAGATGGCTGAAAATTCAGGATACAGGATTTATATTTCAATTTTTTTGTTCAATTATTTTTTTTATTTATGCCTTTTTTTCGTTCAGGGCTTCCATAAAGCGGATTTCTTCCGAAATAAGGGCATTGTAAGGCGCTTGCAGCCCCAGTTTTTCTGCTCTTGACATGATTGCCCCGTTCAGAAAATCGATTTCGGTTTTCCGGCCTGCCGTGATGTCCTGGTACATGGAGGAATGGTGAGCAGCCGTGCTTGGGAGCTGGACGTCTTTCAGGTACCCGAGGTATTCGTCGGCGCTTTCCCAGGGGAGTTTTATCCCGCTTTTATCTGTGACCGCAAAGGCTTCCTTTACGATTTCCCTGACTATGTTCCAGGCATGGGGGTCTGCGAGTTCCCCATAGGGCACGCCCATGACCGCTCCCAGCGGGTTTAGGGCGCAGTTGTAAATCGTCTTGGCCCAGAGGGCTCCCTTTATGTTGTCGGTTGCCTGTACGGAAATGCCTGCCTCCCTGACAATTTCCACAAGAGTCTCCACCTTTTCATCGCAGCCTTCCGGAAAGCGCCCGAGGGTCATGGGTCCGGCTTCCACGGAGACGTGCACCTCGGCATCCCCTCTCCATTCAAAGCCCGTGATGATGGTCCCTCCAATGACTTTGTCGGTATAGCTGGCGATAATCTCCTCGTTTCCGACCCCGTTCTGGAGACTTATTGTTTCTTTTCCTTTTATCACGCCTGCAAACTGCTCGCAAACAGCCTCCGTTGCAATCGACTTCGAACTGATAAATACGTAGTCGAAGTCCATATCCTCCGGAACATCTTCCCCACAGCTGAATTTGTACTTGCCTTCCCCCCAGATCCCGGTCATTAGGAGCCCGCGCTCTGCTATCATCTCTGCGTGGCGTTTCCTGCATACGGCATGGACGTCACAGACAGTTGAGAGTTTTGCAGCAAGGGAGAGGCCTACTGCTCCTGCTCCAAGGATTAAGATTTGCATGATCAATTACCTTGTGATTGTTTCTTAGTTCGTAGTGGATTCAGTGTACATTGTTACAGTGTAGGTTGTTATCATACAGTGTTACAATATTCAGTGTTCAATCTCTTTCAGGCTTTATTACTTTTTATTGTGCCCTGTGATAGAAAAACAAAGATACATTATGGAGGTTAAAATATTTTTTGTATTTCTCTTCCTATCTTATTACTTAAAATTCTAATGTTTGATCCGAAATCGAAAAGTTCCCGGAAAAAGCCTTTATCCCTGACAGCCATACTCTCTTATGGGGAGTGAAAAACTTGCTTTCGGAAACAATTGCTGACCTTAAAAAGACAAGACCTGAAGACCTCGACAAGGAAATTCTCAGGGCCGCCATGATCGCCGAACTGGACGCTGTCAACATTTACGAGCAAATGGCAAACCTCACAAAAAGTGAGGAGATCAGGAAAATCCTTCTGGATATTGCCAGGGAAGAAAAAATCCACGTTGCCATGTTTGAGACCGTGCTCTTGCAGGCCGACGAGGAGTTTCTGCAGGTCTACATCGATTACGCCCTTGCTAGAAGGTAATCCAGGGTTCGGAATCCCTGGAATGAAAGTGGCAAGGTTCCGGTTTTATTTCCTTCTCGGGAGCCGGGGCTCTAGACGGTAGTTTTAATCGGTAGCTTTAACAGGCTTTACTCTTCTGTCTCGATTCATCCGCATAACTCTATTATATTCCTGCAGCGTATTTCTTAATGGTTCTTTATGCTCGAAGAATACAGGAAGAAAAGGGATTTCAAAGAGACTCCTGAACCTGCGCCGGGAAATTCAAAAAAAGATCTGGATAAACCTATTTTCGTTATCCAGAAGCACGACGCTAGTACCCTCCACTATGATTTCCGCCTGGAAATCGGCGGGGTCCTGAAAAGCTGGGCGGTCCCGAAAGAACCGCCTGCAAAAGCCGGGATTAAACGGCTTGCTATCCAGACCGAAGACCATCCCCTGGAATACGCTGATTTTGAAGGGGAGATACCGGAAGGGCATTATGGGGCGGGAAAGGTCGAAATCTGGGACAGGGGGACTTTTGAGCTCAAAAAGTTTGAAGAAAAGGAGCTCATTTGCGCACTTGAAGGAGAAAAGCTTCAGGGGGATTATGTTATGATCAAAACGAAGTTCGGGAAAGAGGGGAAAGGGTGGCTGCTATTTAAGAAAAAGGCAGAATAAGAAGGAAGAGTAAAAGGCAAAATAAAAGGCAGAATACGGGGGGATTTGTATGGGGGGAACTATAAAAATCAGGGCAATTGAGGCTGCCGGAGGCAACTGCTGCGTTGCCCTGGGAGACGGGCAAAATATTTATGCCAGGATTTCCGAGGCTTTCCTTGAAAACAGGAAGGTTGAACTTTCTTTTGCAGAGGCAGGAGACCTGACTCCGGCTTTTTTGAATGCTGCAGTCGGGCAGTTGTACGGAAGTTTTTCGGAGGAGTTTATCAGGAGCAATCTGGTTTTCACGGATATCGGCCCTGATGATGAAATTATCCTTAGAAGGGTTCTGGAGAGGGCAAAATGCTATTTTGAAAACGCCGACCATTACAGGAAGGCTGTCAGGGAAGTAATGGGGGGTGAAGATGAATAAAAAGACCCACTCTGTGAAGGTCCGCCGCCTGGAAACTGAGGCTTCGGAAGCTCAGGCTTCGGGAGTGCACCCTACAAAAGTTCGCCCGTTAAAGTCCCATTCCGAAGAGCTCGTTGAGGCAAAAGTCCATTACTCAATGGTTCATTCCGTAGAGGAATACGATTTTTCGGAGGGAAGGAAGTTTTTCTTTGATACGAATATCTGGCTCTACATCTACGGGCCCATAAGTTTTCCTGACTGGCGTTCTGATGTTTATTCCAGGGCTCTTAAAGATATCCGGGCTTCGGAAGGCAGTATCTACATAAACTGCATGATAATTTCGGAATTTGTCAACGCCTTTGCCAGGATCGAGTTCAAGCAGCAGTCGGAATTCGTAAAGTACAAAGAGTTTCGAAACTCCCCTTCCTTTCGGCCTGTCGCTGAAGATATCTCACACAACGTGAAAAAAATCCTGAAAAATACCCTTATCTGTGACCCGGACCTTGCAGCCATAAAGCTTCCGGAAATCATGGACACCTTCGAAGAGGGCAGATATGACTTCAACGACCTGCTTTTTGCAGAGGTCTGCCGCGCAAAAGACCTGATTTTCGTGACCCATGACCGGGATTTCAGGAGCCTTGAAATTGAAATTCTGACCGCAAACGAGAGGATGCTGAGGTGAAGGGAGAGTTGCTTTAGCAGTTTATACCAATCTGAATTAGCATGTTTGAGCCTGCTAAAGGTGCATTTTGCCAGAATATCAAAAGAGATGTGATATAATATGTGGTGGGATCTGCCGAGCAATTTATTCGAGTCGAACCTTCATTGAATCCTTTACTTGACTCTCATATCTCTTTTTTTATCCACTCTTTATCCACTCTTTTTATCCACTCTCTATAATTCCTCATTTTTTCCACTCTTTATAATTCCTTTTTCTATCCCCTTTTCCCCTATTACGCAAACCTTTTTAAACCTCCGACTCCATCAAAACACGAATCCGCGAAAAATAGCAAACTATAAACTTCATCCCTCATTACTACACTAATATATTAATCAGACAGATTCATGCTAACATAATTCATACTAAAAGAGGCCCAAAACTTGGAATTAGAGTTCAACCTTAAGGCTTACTACAGGACAAGCGCAGATCCGGCTCCTGCAATGGAAGCTATTCTTGCGTTTTTTAATGAGGCGAACAAGACCATCCTCACGAAAGGAGCACCAGAAGGGCAGGGAGCATTGGTTACCGGATGGGATCTCGGGGAAGACAGGATCAATTTTTCCCTGAAATCCGGCAGGTACGTGCGGGTGCACGACGCTGCGCTCAGGCTGAAGAAGCAGCTTGCCGGCATCCTCGGGAAAGAGTTCAAGATCGGTATCAGAGGGACTGAGGTTGATTCTTTCTTCATCTTTGTGCCTTCCGAACAGGAGCTCAAGGAGATTAAGGTCCCGTACGTCACGAAGATGGAGAACGTGGAAGGCGGGATCCTGCTCCAGCTCGAAGTTGGCGAGGCTGAGATGAAGAACAGGGTCCCGGACAGGATCCTTACCCTGCTCGAGGACAAAATCGAGGCTGCCCGGTACGGGGCAAAGGCCGAGCACTGGAACCTGCTCTGGCAGCGGGAACCCATGGAGCACCCCTTCAAAGAAGACCCCACCCAGGCTATGATGAAAGAAGGCTGGCTCAAGCGGGGGGCAAGCCGCGGACAGTGGATCCACGGGCCGCAGTCTACCCGGATTTTCCGCACTTTCGAAAAGATTGTCTACGAGGAGCTCCTGGAACCCCTCGGGTACAGGGAAATGATTTTCCCCAAGCTTGTGCCGTGGGAGGTCTGGATGAAGTCCGGGCATGCCAAAGGTGTCTATCCCGAAATCTACTACGTCTCACCTCCTGCGACCAGGGACCCCGAGTACTGGGAAGAGGTTGCTGACCATTATAAGGTGACTCACGAGGTGCCGACAAAACTCATCAAGGAGAAGATCGGGGAGCCCATTGGCGGCATGTGCTATGCCCAGTGCCCACCGTTCTGGGTCTACGTGTCAGGGGAAACCCTCCCCAACGATGAAGTCCCTATCAGGGTCTTCGACCGCTCAGGGACCTCCCACAGGTACGAAAGCGGAGGGATCCACGGGATCGAAAGGGTGGACGAGTTCCACAGGATCGAGATCCTCTGGCTGGGCACAAAGGAGCAGACCATCAAGGTTGCCGAAGACCTGCACGACCGCTACATGCACATCTTCAACGATATCCTGGACATCGAATGGAGGAAAGCCAAGGTTACTCCCTGGTTCATGGCTCAGGAAGGGTTGCTGGGACTTGCCGAAGGAAACGTTGTCGGAACCACCGATTATGAGGCCTGCCTCCCCTACAGGGGCGAGGACGGGGAATGGCTCGAGTTCCAGAACGTGAGCATCAACGGGGACAAGTACCCCTCCGGCTTCAACGTGAAGTTGCAGTCAGGGGAAGATCTCTGGTCTGGCTGCTCGGGCGTCGGGCTCGAGAGGTGGGCTGCTGTCTTCCTTGCCCAGAAAGGGCTTGACCCGGAGAACTGGCCTGAAGAGTTCAGGAAGAGAGTGGGCGAAATGCCAGAGGGCATCCGCTTCCTTTAAGCCCTTTCTCTTTTCCCCCTACTTTTTCTTCCTACTTTTTCTTCCTACTTTTTCTTCCTACTTTTTCTTCCTACTTTTTCTTCCCATTCTATTTCTCCACGCCATTTCTTCATACCTTTTCTTCCTTCCTCATACCCTTTCTTTTTATTTTCAAAACCATTTTTTTCTTTTTTTGTTCACTTTCCGCTGTGGTGAAGGGTGGTGGACTGGCTTTATGACCGATTCGTTTATATATTGAAATGATAAGTATAGTGGAGCCAGAAACTAGAATCCGCAAATTTCTGAGAATACTTCTGATCCGTTCAGATCGTCTTTTCGGGCTTCGGGGACCTTGCCGATCGGCCATGCTGGGTGCCCTGAACTCAGGGATTGGGATTTCGCAAAAGGAACAGGCGCGTAAAGCCGCCGGAACCTGCAGACCGTATGGTTTCGGGACTGAGCTGCCCGGCCGCTGGATTCGCCTGCTATATCGTTCACGCTCATTGTTAAGGGAATGAACCGACTCTATCGGGCCATATTCGGAATATGGAGCATTGCCTTTTGGCAATGTAAATCTAATAAATTGCAGCAGAATTCAAACAAAGTGAAATAAACATAAATTAAATCCAATATCAAATTCGGAGGAATTACTTGGCAAGAAAGAAAGTACAGAGAAAACTTGACAGCTGGAAGTCAAAGGAATGGTACAACCTCGAAGCACCTTCTTATTTAAACAGGGCCCAGATCGGGATTACCATGGCAAGCGACCCGAGCCTGCTCATGGGCAGGAAGATTGAGACCACTGTAGGGGAACTTACCAACGACATGACCAAGAACAACACCAAGGTTCTACTCAGGGTCAACAACGTTGTCGGGGACACTGCACACACTACCCTTATCGGGCACGAGCTCACCACCGACTACATAAGGTCCATCGTAAAAAGGCAGACTTCCAGGATCGATGCCAACGTAGATGTAAGGACAAAAGACGGCTATATCATCCGTGTAAAGCCTACCTGCTTTACCATCAAGAGGGCTCGCTCAAGCCAGATGAAGGCTATCAGGGAACTGATGATCAGTATCGTCAAGAGGCGTGCAGCAGAATCCGATTTCGAGACCTTCATGCAGGAAGCAATCCTCGGCAGGCTCTCCGCAAACATCTACAGGCAGGCCAAGTTCATCTACCCTCTCCGCAGGGTCGAGATCAGGAAGACCGAGGTCACTGCAGCTCCCAAATCCGCTTCCGCACCCAAAGCAGTGCCAGTGCCCGAGCCTGAACCTGAAGCTGTACCTGAACCCGAAGTTGAACCTGAAGTTGAATCCGAAGCTGAATCCGAAGCTGAATCCGAAGTTGCTCCGGAAGAAGTGGAAGAATAAGTTTCTTTCAGGTCTGATTTCTAAATAAAAAAGGAAAATCCGCAAGGATTTTCTTTTCAACCTATTCTATCCAGGGTGTTTGCAGACGGGCAAAGCACTCTGACCACTTTACCCTTTTCACAAATTGTTTTCACAGATACAGGCAGGTAGCCAGAGACTTTTACTTCTTCTCTTTTCCGGCAACTTTTGTCCCTGCATTCCTTGTCCCGGCCGGCGAAGCTCTTGAAGCTGATCTTTTTGTTGTCGCTTCTTTTATTGTTGTCCCCTTTGATGTTGTTCCTTTCGAAGCCGGAACTCCCTTTGAAGAGCTTCCCTTTGTCGGAGCTCCGCCAGGGCCGGGGGGATTCTTCTTCCAGAACTTTCGTCCCTCCTCGCAGCGCCGGTTAACACAGAACTCCTCGGCTTCCTCTCCCTGTTCTTTTACCCTGATCAGCCGCCAGCCGCAACTCTTGCAGGTCTCCTCCAGGAGGGTCAGCCGCCCGGTCTTCGGGACCGACTGGGTGTATCCACAGCGTTTCGTGCAGCCCAGGAAGCGGGAATCTTTCAGGGTGATCAGGAACATGCTCCCGTCGCATTTCGGGCAGGGGCCGACTATTTCGGGGGGGAAGCACTCCTTTTCGAGCTCGCAGGTGAAACAGGGCCCGATGCCTACGGCCCAGTGGTACTTGTTCCCTACTTTCATGACCGTGACCCCCCCTTCCTTTTTGCATTCTTTCGAGCGCAGGATGTTCAGGGCTCCGGTTTTCGGGAGGGGGTATGAATTCCTGCAGTCCGGGTATCCGGTACATCCCACGAAGCGCCCGGAATCCGTCTGCACGATATGCAGCACATGCCCGCATTCGGGACAGGTCCCTATAAGGTTCTTTTTGTCTTCCAGAGCGGCTTCATCCTTGATCGTGCCCGCGATGCTGGAGGTAAGTTCCTTTTTCTTAGCTTCGAGCTGGGAGTACATCTCCCTGATAAGAGCCGTGCCCTCGTCAAGGGAGGCATCAAATTCCTTTTTGCCGTCTTCAACTTCCTGGATCAGGGCTTCAATCCTTGCCCTGATCTCGGGCTTGATGAGGATCGGGACTGAAAGGGAGAGCCCGTCCATAAGGGTGAAGCCGGTGTCCAGGATTGAGATCGTCTTTCCTTTGTTCTCGAAGTAGCCGCGCTTCTTGTTAGTCTCTATATGGGAGGGGGCAGTTGCTTTTGTCCCGATCCCGTTCTTGTCCATGAGCGTGAGGAGTTCGGCTTCGGTAAGCTTTTTCGGGGGGCTTGTTTTGGACTTCGTGTTGCTGAGCTTTTTTACATTCACGGTCTGCCCTTCCTCCACATAAGGGAGGAGCTTGTCCTTCTTGTTTTCGAAGGGGTAAGCCTCCAGCCAGCCTGCGTCTTTCAGCACCGTTCCCGAGGAGTCGAAAGGGTCTTCCTGTAAGAGCAGGTGCAGGTGGGTCTTTTCAAAAACTGCGGCAGGCATCAGGTTTGCCAGGAAGTGCCGGGAAATCAGGTCGTAGACCTCGGGTGCATGGGGGATAGCAACGGCTGAGCTGACCTCGCCCCTGGCTGCCGCCCGGATCGGGTGGATCGGAGGGTGGTCGTGCCCGTCTTTTGTCCCGTTTTTCGGCTTTATGGGGGCCGAAAGGATCGACTCGGCAAAGGGCTGGTACTCCTTTTTCCCCGCAAAGTCCGAAACAATGGTCTTGAAATCGAAGTCGTCGGCGTACTTGTTGGTCTCGGTCCTGGGATAGCTGGTAAACCCTGCAAGGTAGAGTTGTTCGGCAACCTCGAGGGCCACTTCCGGGCTGATCCCCAGGAACTTGGAAGCTCGCTTCAGGTATTCTGTGGTGTTAAGCGGGTTAGGGGGTGTGGTCTTTGTTTCCTTAACCGTCTTTTTCGAGACAAGCGCGGTTTTTGTGCCTTTCAGGCGCTTGAAGATCTCCAGGGCTTTTTCCTTATCGTGGATGTTCCCTGCCCTGTGGGTGCCCTCGAACTCCCCCCCGTTAGCTGCAAAGAGAGCCGTGATCTTCCAGAAGTCCTTTGCCTTGAAAGCCCGGATCGTCTTTTCCCGCTCGTACACGAAACCGCAGGTCGGTGTCTGGCAGGGCCCGATGGAAAGCACGTCTTTTGTCCTTGCCCGTTCCCGCACGGAAAGGGTCACGAAGCGGGTAAAGGCTGCCCCCATCTTCAGGTCCAGGATCTGCCGGGCTTCCGCTGCCATCGCCATGTTGTAGTCCGGTTCCATGGGGCTCTCGAAAGCCTTCAGGACCTCTTTTGGGGAGAGGGCAGAAAAGCGAGCCCTGAAAACGGGCACATTCGTCACTTCCTCGGCAAGGGTCTTTGCCTCGAAGCCTATGTTTTCCCCTTCCCTGTCATAGTCGCATGCCAGGATTATTTTGCTGGCCCGCCTGGCGAGCTTCTTTACGGCTGCAGCATATTCTTTTCTGGTCACGAACTTTTCCGGGTCCACCCCCAGTAGCACCCTGGGGTCCACGTCGCGCCATTTGTTGTACTGCTCCGGGAAGTCGTAGTTCATGATGTGCCCCGAAAGCCCCATCACGTACCACTCCTCTCCTTTCCACTTGAATTCGTATGCAGGCAGCCCTTCGATGGAAATCTTGTCCGCCTGTCCTTCCCCGAGGATTTTGGCAATCTGGGCTGCTGCTTTGTTCTTTTCTGCAAATGCGACGACTGTCATGATAAAAAACCTGAATATTGTGATTAGGATATTTTTGATCGGGATATTTTTGATCGGGATATTTTTGATCAGGATATTACGGTTCGGATAGTAAAATAAGAGAGAATTTTTCGATTGATTCTCCGAGCAATTTTTCGAATAATTCTTTTATTGATTCCCCTAGTAAATTTAAGAGTAATTCCCGGCTCCGGTTCTGAAATCTTAGCAGTAAAAACCCCGAGCCTTTATATATTAGTTGCTATTAGCCGGATTTTTTCTGCTTTTTAAGCAGCATGTGCAAGCAATACAAATTTTGTGCTTATGTTCGTTCATCTATTATGTGCACACATTATATATTCCTATAGTGGCCGCCACAGTATTTATATATTTCTTTGTTTATAGTTTATTGAGAAGCCCCTGCAAGATGAAAAGCTATATATCAGTATATTGTTTGTTCTACTTTGCAATCAGGGAACGTACAGATTATTCATTATAGTTGGACCGTTTTGCTTTGCCGGTCTGCATACTGGTTTTCCCGGTTGGCCTGTTCAGCTGGTTTGCACCGGGCCGTTTTATCCGGCAGGTCCGCTCTTATTATTATCCGCATTCACCTCATCCCATGGAGTAAAAATGACACTGATGGAAGACGCGAAAAAGGGAATCATAACCCCTGCCATTGAAGCCGTGGCAAAATCCGAAGGAATCGACCCTGAGACTGTCCGCTCATGCGTGGCGAAGGGTCTTATCGCTATTCCCCGGAATAACAGGCGGGATACCCTGCCTGTGGGGATTGGCAAGTTCATGAGCACGAAGATCAACGCCAATGTGGGGACTTCAAGAGACTACGTCGACATCGAGGCCGAAGTAGAGAAGGCAAAAGCTGCCGAAGCTTACGGGGCAAATGCCGTAATGGACCTCTCCACAGGCGGGGACCTGAACGAGATTCGCAGGCGTATCCTCGAAGCCGTGGAAATTCCTGTGGGAACCGTCCCGATCTATCAGGCTGCAGCCTCCCAGAAGACCGTGGTCGAGATGACTTCCGACGACATGTTCAACGCCGTCCGGAAACATGCCGAACAGGGTGTGGACTTCGTTACCGTGCATGCCGGGGTCAACTTAAACTCCCTTGAGCGCCTGCGCCAGAGCGACCGGATCATGAACGTGGTCAGCAGGGGCGGGTCCTTCACCCTGGCCTGGATGCTCCACAACGGGGAAGACAACCCCTTCTACGCCGAATTCGACTATCTTGTGGAAATTGCAAAGGAATATGATATGACGCTGAGCCTGGGGGACGGCATGCGTCCAGGTTGCATTGCCGATGCCTCCGACCGCCCGAAGTTCATGGAATTCATAACCCTCGGTGAGCTTGTGAAGCGTTCCCGTGAAGCCGACGTCCAGACTTTTGTGGAAGGTCCGGGGCACGTTCCCCTTGACGAGATCGAGCTCAGTGTCCGGGGCATGAAAGAGCTCTGCGACGGAGCCCCTCTTTACCTGCTCGGGCCCCTGGTAACCGACATCACCCCCGGCTTCGACCACATAGCTTGCGCAATCGGGGGCGCAGTTGCCGGGATGCACGGGACGGACTTCCTCTGCATGGTAACCCCCTCCGAACACCTTGCCCTCCCCACCCTGGACGACATCAGGGAAGGCACCCTTGTCACAAAACTCGCAGCCCACACCATCGACCTGGTAAAAGAAGGCCAGCGCGAACGTGCCTGGAAACAGGACACAGCCATGGCCTACGCCCGCCGGGACCTGGACTGGGAAAAGCAGTTCGAACTCGCCCTCGACGGAGACCGCGCCCGCAAAATCCGGGACGCCCGTAAAACAGAGAGTGAAGCCTGCTCCATGTGCGGGGAACTCTGCGCTGTAAAAATCGTAAAAGAAGCTTTTGAGAAAAAGAAAGAAGAGTGAAATTTTTCAACTTTTCTTTCAACTTTTCTTTCAACTTTTCTTTCAGCTTTTTCTTTCAGCTTTTTCTTTCAACTTTTTCTTTCAACTTTTTCTTTCAACTTTTTCTTTCAACTTTTATGTAGTGAGGGGAAAGGTTCAACGTTTGAGCGAATAAACCTCGACCATGTGGTGGGGGTGGTACCTAAGCTTTGCTTTTCGAAGGCCGCTGATCCCGAGATCGCTTTCCCTGTTGATGTATTCTACCTCGCTGGCAAGAGCCACTGCAGTTTCTGCGTTGATTACCTTGTAGATCCCTTCATATTCCGCCAGCCCTTTTTCGAAATGGATTAGCTCCGTGTTCGCATTGAGGCGTTCAAAGAGAGAGATTGCGCCTACGTGCGAACCGACCCTGATCAAAAGGCCCCGCAGGGGAAGTTCGGTGTAGTGCTCTATTGCGTAGAAGACCGCCTCTATTTCATGGGCAAGGACAAGATCATCCTCGCACCTTTTGCTCTCACACCACTCTTCAAGGAACTCCCTTACCTCTTCCCGGTTTCCGGGTGTTATCGGCTCAATCGTGTGCTGGTAATTCTTCCGGAACCTGTTGATCTGGCTGCGTATCTTGAGATATTTCTTTCCGGGAAGTTTTGCAAGGTCAAAAGCCCTGTACACATACTCGAAGTGGTTCAGGTCCGGGACCAGCTCAAGTTCAGGTTCGATTTCCCGCACCCACCGTGCCGTTTCAGGATCAACAAACATAAAGGGTGTGTTGTCGCTTACTTCCAGAGCCAGCCGTATAAGCGCACGCATGAGCTCAGGGTCATGGGGGCCGATTGGCGGGTGGAACCGTGTCACTCCTTCGGAGGTGCACGCAAGAATCACGTTTCCGTTCACGTAAGCATACCTGTACTGCATAAAATGTTCCCAGCAGATCATGTCCGTGAATGTGTTGACGCTGTGGGTCTGCGGGTAAAGCGCGTAATGGTGCTCAAAAAAAGCCTGGTCGGCAAGAGTGACTGGTTTGAAATCGTCCAGGTTCAACATTTTAAACAAGACTTTCATCTGGTTTTAAATTATTATGTATCCTTGCACGGTCAGTTAATTAATCTCCAAACAAGAAAATTTCGCTGACTAACAGTTTATCCATCAGGATTACATGTATGAAACTTACTTTTATAAATTGCACTTCCTTCTATAACTACATTACAATACTAACTTGAGATTTTTAGCGATAAGGTTGTAGAGTCCAGCTATATCGAGAACATTTCTCATTAAACAATACGCCGTACTTTAAAAAAAACAAAATAAAGCCCTGGAAAAGGAAAGAACGGATAATTCCCCCGGAACAAAACAGTAGCTTTGTTGCAGATATGGAAATGGTCCCGGATGTTTATAAGCGTTCATTTAATCCACGAAATCCGGTCGTAAGTATGGATGAATTTCACAACAGTAGGACTTACGCAGTTGAATAACAAATAGGTAGCATGAAGCACCAAACTGTTTAAAGCGTAATTTTCTCGTCAAGCTCTCATTCGCTTGATTTTACTTTTCAAGTGCGTAACTCCTAAACAGAAGATGCAAGGGTAAAATTATCACGCCTTTCTCCAACAATTGAAGATTGACGCGACACCAGGAGGAGGCTTAGTTCTTCCAAATTTTATTCTCGGTGTTTGCAGGCCGGAGGTTTACAGTACACGCGGTTAAGAAGTTTCTTTTTCTGCGTCTTTTTCCTCATTTTACGATGGTAAAAGCCGCTCGTCTTCGACGAGCGTGGGTGGGCACGGGTACTGGCACTCGGCGGTTGCCCTGGTTTAGAGTTTCGGCTTATAATTCTGGATGCCGGTTTCATTTACTTCTCTTTTTTCCTGCTGCAGTTGTCTCTCCGAATAAAAAACTTATTAAAAAATGAGCCGGTACCCTATGACATAAGTTCGACTAGTTCGATTCGTTCATTTCATTTGATTCATTCAATTCGTTCATCCCATTTGATTGATTCATTTGATTCATCCGGTTCATCCGATTACTCTTTCATCACGATTTCAAAACAAAGGAAAAAAGGAATAAAAATGACTGTCTCAGAAAACAATTCAAACCTGAACATCCGTATCGCCGAAAAAGAAGACGTTCCTCTCATCCTGGAGTTCATCAAGGGCATTGCCGAGTTCGAAAAACTTTCCCACCTTGTCGAGGCTACTGAGGAAACCCTAATGGAGTCCATGTTCGGGGAGAGGCCCTATGCCGAGGTCTTTTTTGCAGAGCTTGACGGGGTGCCTGCTGGCTTCACTGTCTTCTTCCACAACTTCTCAACCTTTGTGGGGAAACAGGGGCTCTATATCGAGGACATTTACGTAAAACCCGAATTCCGCGGGAAAGGGCTCGGAAAAGCCATGTTCCTCAACTGCATCAAACTGGCAAAGGAAAGGAATTGCGGCAGGGTGGAATGGGTCGTGCTTGACTGGAACCCCGCACGGGAATTCTACGAATACTTCGGGGCAGGGCCTGTGGAAGGCTGGCATATCTACCGTATGGGCGAAGACAAGTTTACATCTGCGCTGGAAAAATGATTCATGAAGTGAGGTATTTTTCCCCACTTTCTTCTTTTTTGGCCTGCATGGTCAGTTTGTGCCTTCAGGTAGTGTCTTCCTGCTGGATGAAGGAATGGTGTTCCAGGCGCTGGACCCTCTTTTCAAGCCCTTCAATTTGCTCCATGAGCTCTTCATTTTCTTCCTCGAGGCCTTCTTCATATTCCGGGGCAGAGGCTCTTCTTTCCCCTAACTTTTCTGCAAGGGCCTGGAATTTTTGCATGTACTCTCCCGACCTCATGATAGGAAAGGTTTCAAACCAGCACAGGTCCATGAAAGGCTGAATCGAAGCTATGTAGGCTTCCGGGTCATCTGTTTCGTAGATAATGAACGAGCGGCAGCCTGAAAGGTCTGTCCACTCATCGATAACTTTCATGCCTTCCGGGTATTCGTACGTTGAGAAAATTTCTCCCACTCTTGCGTTGTCTTCCGGTTCCCAGGAAACAATATCCATGAATATCATTTGTCTTATCCCCCACATTGAAATACGAATTCTGATTTCAGATCCCAATTCCCAATTCGTCATCCCGATTCCGATTCAATATCCCGATTCTCAATTTAATACTGTTTATATATTTAATGCAGTCAAGTATTGTTTTTTCTTCAAAGGGGAATATACTTTTGGGAAAGAATGTTTCTGAAAAGAGTTCGGGATCAAAACGGTTTAGAGGTCAAAAATGAGTCCGGGAATAAAAGAGCCAGGAGAACAAACAAGTTCGGGAACAAATGAGTTAGAGAACAAACGAGCCAGTAGAACAAATAAGTTAGGGGACAGTTTCCTGCTTTTTGACAGGAACTGTCAGTAAAAAGTTCTTTTCAGTAGTTAAAACTCTCGTTTTCAGTGGTTCGCTTCGTCTCTTTCTAGGCTTTTCAGGATCTCGAGCCTTTCCCGGGCATCGGCGAAGTCGGGGTAGAGGCGGAGGATTTCATTGAAGGTCTTGATGGCTTCCTCGTATTTTCCCATTTTCCCGAGGATTACTCCCCGGTAGTTCATGGCCCGGACGTCGCGGGGGTTTATTTTAAGCAGCTTGTCAAAGGCTCTCAGGGCCTCTTCGTAGTCTTCCATCTTTGCAAGGGAGATCCCCAGGTATTTCAGGGACTGTTCATGCCAGGGGTTGATCGAAAGGGCTTCCCTGAAGGCTCTGGCTGCGGTCTCGAAAATGTTTAGTTTGAAGCAGACGACGCCCACGTTGTAGAGTGCTTTGATGTTTTCGGGGTCTTTTTCGAGCACCTGGTCAAAGGATTTCAGGGCTTCCTTGTAACGCTCGAGCCTGCAAAAAGCAATTCCCCTGTAGTTCAGGGCGTCCGGGTTGTCGGGGGAGATGTCCAGGATACGGTCGAAGTATCCCAGGGCTTCTTTTGCCCTGTTGAGCTTGATCAGGGTGGTGGCTGTGTTATAGAGGGCTTCTTCGTCCTGGGGGTCGATTGCCGTGACCCTTTTAAAAGTTTCCAGGGCCGCCTCGAACTCTTCAAGCTCGAGCCAGCAGAGCCCCAGGTAGTTCAGGGCTTCCGGGTCGTCCGGGGAAAGTTCCAGGAGGGTCTCTAGAGTTTCGGCCGCCTCTTCGTACTTCTCAAGGTTGAAAAGCACTAGTGCCCTGTGATAGAGGGCTTCTTTGTGGGCGGGGTCGTGCTGGAGGGCCATGTTGAAAGCCTGCAGGGCTTTTTCGTATTCCTCTATCTCGATCCTGGCAATCCCGAGCCTGTAGCAGGCTTCCGTGAACTCGGAGAATTCCGGGGCAAAAAGGAGTACAAGTTCCAGGTCCCTGGCAGCTTCCTTGAAGTGCAGGAGTTTGAAATTGGCAACAGCCCGGCTGTATAGGGCGTCCGGGTTTTCCTGGTCCAGGACCAGGGCGGAATTGAAAGCCTGGCGGGCTTCTTCGTACCTGTTGAGCCCGAGCAGGGCAAGCCCTTTCTGCTGCCAGGCGGCTTCCAGCCCTGATTTGAGTTCAGTTGCTCTCACGAAAGCTTCCACAGCTTTCTCTTCCCGGTCAAGCCCCCTGAGGGCAAGCCCCTTGCTGTACCAGATGTCCGCATTTTTCGGGTTTTTGGCAAGGAGCCCTCCGAAGGTCTCCAGGGCGGCTTCATAGTGTTCCAGCTTGAGCTGGGTAAGCCCTATCCTGGTCCAGGCATCTTCCAGGTCCCGGTCGCTTACGTCCTGGCTGCCTTCCGCAGTTTCGGACACCGCCTGCTCGAAAGCTTCCACGGCTTCTCCGTAACGTTCCAGGGAGAAGAGAGCAAGTCCTTTCCTGTACCAGGCCTTTGCAATTCCGGGGTTAGCCGCAAGGAGACAGGAATAAGTTTCCAGGGCTTCTTCAGTCCTCCCAAGCTCCATAAGCACGAAGCCCTTCCTGTAAATTGCATCCGTTGCGTCAGGTTTTGCGGCAATTAGTTTTTCCAGGGCAAGCAGGGCTTTTTCATACTGCCTGAGCTCTACCAGGGCTGAGGCAAACTTTTCCAGGATTTCCGTGTAAGCTGCCTCATCCCCGGTTCCGGCTTCCTTGAATCTCTCGGGGGCAAGGGCGAGCAGGGCATTGACGGTCGAGACAGCTTCTCCTGTCCTGCCGAGTTCGAAAAGGGCAAGGGCTTTCTTTTGCAGGACTCCTGGTTCGTGGGCTCCGGCTTTAAGGACGGCGTCAAAAGCTTCCAGGGCTTTTTCGTACTCTTTCAGTTCGAAGGAAATAAGTCCGAGGTAATACGGGAGTTCGGGCCTGGGTGTGGTGCCGGTTTCCCGGAGCCTTTTAAATGCAGGAAGGGCTGCTTTGTAGTTTCTCTGCCTGAAGAGGGCAAGAGCCCGGGCGTATTCCAGGTCTTCGTTTTTCGGGTCCGATTTCAGTGCTGTGGTAAAGGTCTCGGCCGCTTCCCCGTATTCTCCCAGTTCGAAGTGGATGTACCCTTTCTGTTCAAGGGCAGGCAGGTAGCCCGGGACAAGCTCCAGGGCCGAATCAAAGGCAGCTGCAGCCTCCTCCGGTTTCCCGAGTTCCTTCAGGGCAAGCCCTTTCTCGAACCAGGCTTTTTCGCTTTCGGGGTACTGCTGGAGGTAACGGTCAAAAGCTTCCAGGGCTTCTTCATATTCCCCTATTTTGAGGCAGGCCGAACCAAGCGAGGCAAGGACATCCTTGCTGGTTGGGTTGGCGGCCAGGACTTCCCTGAAACCTGCGGCTGCTTCATCATATTTTCCGAGTTTGAGAAGGGCAAGGTTCTTCCTGTGAAGGGCATCGATATTTTCAGGAGCTGCTTCCAGGGCGTCCCCGAAAGCTTCGGCTGCAGCTGCATAGCGTTCCAGGGCAAAGCAGGCAAGCCCGAGCTGGTAAGGGGTATCGTGGCAGTCAGGGTCTATTTCCAGGGCCCTGTTGAAGTCTCCTACGGCTTCCTCGTGCCGCTCCTGGCTGCTGAGGGCAAGGCCCCTGAAGTACCAGGCTTCCGCAAGCCAGGGGTTCTGTTCAATAAGTTCGGAGAAAGTTTCCAGGGCCGCATCGTAAGCTTCCTGCCGGATAAACACAAGACCTTTCCAGTAGAGGGCAGAAGAGGCTTTCTGGGACCCATCCTTTATTTTGTCAAGAATAGAGAGGGCTTCTTCGTAATGGCCCAGCTGGAAGTTGGAGACTCCCAGGTTGAACCTTGCCTCCTCGTTTTCAGGGTCAAGTTCGAGGAGTTCGGCAAAAGCCACGGAAGCTTTTTCATGCTTCCCCAGGCGGAGCAGGGAAAGCGCCCTGTGGTAGAGTGCGGAAAGGTTTTCAGGGTTCTTTTCAAGGTATGTCTCGAAGGCTTCCTGGGCTTCCTCGTACTGCTTGATTTCGAAGAGGCAAAATGCCCTGTGCTCCCTGGCTTCCGGATTCTCCGGGTTCAGGAGGAGCGCGGTTTCAAAGGCAGAGGCAGCTTCCCTGGGCCTGTGCAACCTGTGGAGGGTCAGGCCCTTGTAGTGCCAGGTTTTTTCCGAGTCCGTTTTTTCCCGGAGCACGCTTTCGAAGGTTTCAAGGGCAGGGGTATATTTCCCCAGTTTCATCTGGGCAAACCCCTTGCAGGTCCAGACGTCCTCATAATCGGAATCCCTGATAATCACCCTGTCAAAGGCTTTTATAGCTTCTTCGAAACGTTCGAGCTCCAGGAGCACCAGCCCTTTCCTGTACCAGGCGTCTATGGACTCTGGTTTCCGGGAAAGGACTTGCTCGAAAGCTTCCAGGGCTTCTTCAAATTTTCCGAGTTCCATTGAGAGCATGCCTTTCTTAAACTGGAGCTCGGGGTCAAGGGAATTCTTTGCAGCTAGCTTTTCAAAGGTTTCCAGAGCTTTTTCATGCTTGCCCAGTTCCATTTGAGCAAGGGCCAGGTTGTATTGAAGTTCGGGGTAATCGGGGTCAAGGGCCAGGACTTTTTCAAAACATTCCAGAGCAGCTTCTTTTCTCTCGAGCTTGAGGAGGGCTTTTCCCCGGTTGTAAAGGGAAGAAGTGTCTTCAGGTTTGCTCTTCAGGACTTCGGAAAAGGCTGCTTCGGCTTTATCATACTCTTCAGCCGAAAGCAAAATGAGGGCCTTGTTTTTCCAGGCGTCTTCATAATCGGGCCTGAGTTTCAGGGCCTCGTCAAAAGCTTCGAGGGCTTTTTCCTCTTCCCCGAGCTTTCCGAGGACAATTCCTTTCTTGTTCCAGCCTTTCTCAAGATATGGGTTCTGCCGCAGCCCTTCTTCAAAAGCTTCCAGGGCTTCTTCATAGCGTTCCAGGGAATAGAGAGCAAAACCTTTGTTCAGCCAGGAGCTTTCGGATTCCGGTTTTAGTTCAATGGTTTTCTCAAAAGCTTCGAGGGCTTTTTCGAATTCCCCTGAGTCAAGGCCGAGGAGGCCTTTCTGGAACCAGAGGTTGAAGTTTTCAGGTTCCTCTTCAAGGCTTTCCGAAAGGGAATCCTGGGCTTCCTCGAGGTTGCCGAGTGCCACAAGCACAGTGCCCCTGAACTTCCGGGCCTCGGTATGTTCCGGGTCGAGTTCGAGCACCCTGTCAAAGGCTGCCAGGGCCTCTTTATATTTCCCGGTCTTTGCGAACAGCCGCCCCTGCTGGAACCAGGCGTCCTTATATCCGGGGTTCAGCCGGGTTACTTTGGCAAAGGATTCGGCGGCGGGTTCGAGACGCTGCAGTTTCACGAGGGCAAGAGCCCGGTTGTACCAGATTTCCTCCATTTCCGGGTAGATTTCCAGGAGGGAGTCAAAGGCTTCGAGAGCTTCGTCGTAGACCTCCAGTTTCATGAGGGCAAAGCACTTGTGGTTCCAGGCTTCGAAATAGCCGGGGTCAAGCTTGATTGCTTCCCCAAAGGCATCAATGGCTTCGTTGAACCGGAGGAGCTGGAGCAGGAGCGTCCCCTGCCTGAACCAGGCGTCTTTGTGCTCGGGGTTGATTTTCAGTAATTTCGAGAAACTTTTTTCGGCTTCTTCATAGCGGGAAAGTTCACTCAGGAGGACTCCTTTGCTGTAAAGGGCCGGTTCGTGGTTCGGGGCCTTTTTCAGGAGGGATTCAAGGCATTCCAGGGCTTCTTCGTTTCTCTCGAGTTTCCCGAGAACCAGGCATTTCTGTTCCCTGGCATCCATATACTTCGGGTTTGCCCGGATAAGGGAATCGAAAGCTTCCAGCGCTTTTTCGTATTCTTCAAGTTGTGCAAAAATCAGTCCCCTGGAATACAGGGCTTCGCTGTGTCTGGGGTTGATTGAGAGCACGCGGGCAAAACTTTCCAGGGCGGTTTCATATTGTCCCGCCTGTCCGGATACCGTGCCCCTGGCGTACCATGCATCGACGTATTCAGGTTCCGTTTCCAGGGCTTCCTCAAAGCAGAGTAGGGCATCTCCGTCCCGGTCCAGTTCTGCCAGGGCAAGCCCTTTCAGGTACAGGACTTCCGGGTTTTCCGGCTTGATTTCAAGGGCATGCTCGTAGGTTTCCAGGGCAGCATCAAACTCTTTAAGGGCGGCTAAAGCAAGCCCTTTCTGCTGCCAGGCATCGGGATTTCCGGGATCAAGCTGCAGGACTTCGTCAAAGGAGTTCAGGGCTTCTCCGGGTTTTCCGGATTCCAGCAGTGCGAGCCCCCTGTTGAAAAGAGCCCCGGGGTGCTGCGGCTCTTTGTTCAAAATTTTGTTGAAGACGTTGATAGCTTTTTCGTACCTTCTGTGTTTAAAAAGGTCAAGGCCTTTTCGAAAGGCTTCTTCCTGACTGATAATAATTCCTCCGATCCCTTTTTTATTTTTTATTTCCTGCAGACTCAAAAGCAAAGCACAAATTCAAGACTTAAGTACATCTCTTCTTTCCCTCTTTTCGGGATGTGGAGCTTTCCTTCTCCGCTGTCCTGTATTATGCACTTTTTATTGCAACCTACTTTTTATTGCAGCTTATAACTGCGGCAATTTATCGTTTCTTTGCAAGTTTGTAATTGTGATTTTATGATTATAGCTGTAATTTTGTGATTATAACTGTAATTTTGTGGATTATAGTCCCGAACGTAAATATTTACACTTACATTATAACCACGGAAGACACGGAAAGCGCGGAAGGACTGTGTCCTATTCCCTTTATTCCGTGTTTGACTGTTCTGCCCACAAATTCTTGTCACTATTTACTTTTATTTGGGACTATTCTTCTAACATACTATATAAATAATCCTCCAGGTTGTTTCCGAGATATTCTTTCTCCTTGTCCCGTTTTTCTCTCAGTTTCTCACCTGTGGGGGACCGGGGCTTTATCTTTGCAAGCTCCATACCTTATAAAATAAAATATAAAAAGATAATAAGGGATATAAATTATTTTTTCAAAGCTCCATTTCAAGGGCTCTTCGGAGGTTCCGACAGGCTTCCCTGTTAAAGCAGACCAGGGTTACTTTTTCTGGCAGTTCGTTTTCCCGGAGGAAATGCCTTATTTCGGAAACCGCAACCTTTGCAGCCCTGTCAGCAGGAAAACCGTATGCTCCCGTGCTTATGGCCGGGAAGGCGATGGTCTTTACGGAAGTTTCCTTTGCCAGTTTCAGGCTTTTCCGGTAGCAGGATGCCAGTAGTTCGTCCTCGCCCCTCCCGCCTCCGTGCCAGACAGGGCCCACAGTATGGATGACCCATTTTGCGGGAAGCCGGTACCCTTTAGTTAGCTTTGCTTCCCCTGTCGGGCAGCCGTTCAGGGTCCTGCACTCTTCCAGCAGTTCCGGGCCTGCAGCTCTGTGGATTGCCCCGTCCACTCCCCCGCCTCCGAGGAGGGTGGGGTTGGCTGCGTTTACGATGGCTTCCACGTCCAGTTTTACTATGTCGCCTTCAATTACTTCGATTCTTTCTGATATCGGAAGCATGTTCCGGCTCTCTTTCTCCCTGATCTTTTAAAAGTTTTGTGTATCAGTTCCTGTTTTTCCGACTATTCTCGTATCCCAAACATCGGTGCCCTGCACAATAGTGTCCCATACAACGGTATTCCGATTAATGGTGCCCCGCACAACGGTGCCCCTAATATCGATATACCAAACAATGATATAGCATAAAATAGAGATTATACTAACCAGTCCTGACCTGTAAAATTTCAGTTTCCTGCTGGCGATATTGCTTGCACGGATAGCTTAAAAACCGGCATGTCTCTGGGGGATTTCGAGGCAGAGCAGGAAAAAAAGTCTGATCTGAAAATCAAGGCAGGAACCTGGTAAATTACAGATCGTAAATAAATAATACATTGGGTGTAAAATTTGTGTTAAGTGGGCTGTGGAGAAATCCCGTATTGGAGAAAGCCCATATTCCTGAACCAGGGAATCAAAATTATGGGGAGGATAAAGAATGAGTGACCTGACACTTAAAGAGAGGCTGTTAAATGCCCTTGAAGGTAAAGAGGTTGACAAAGTACCTGTTTGTTCCGTTACCCAGACCGGGATCGTGGAACTTATGGATGAGGTAGGGGCGCCCTGGCCGGAATCCCACTCTGACGCCGAGCTGATGGCAAAGCTGGCGATTGCAAATCATGAACTAAGCGGGCTCGAGGCTGTGAGGGTCCCTTACTGCCTGACCGTACTTGTGGAAGCCATGGGCTGTGAGATCAACATGGGTACGAAGAACAGACAGCCTTCTGTTACCGGGCACCCGTACCCCAAGAGCCTGGACGATGCAGCAATTCCCGAAGACCTCCTGCAGAGAGGAAGGATTCCGGCAGTGCTCGAAGCCATCAAAATTATCAGGGATAAGGTCGGCCCTGATGTCCCGATCATCGGCGGTATGGAAGGCCCTATCACCATTGCCTCCGACCTGGCAAGTGTAAAGTCCTTCATGAAATGGTCCATCAAGAAACCTGATCTCTTCGAACAGGTCCTTGATCTTGCAACCGAAGCCGCAATAATCTATGCAAATGAAATGGTTAAAGCAGGCGCAGACGTCATCTCCGTTGCAGACCCAGTCGCTTCCCCTGACCTGATGAGCCCTGACTCTTTCAAGGACTTTCTCATGCCCAGGCTGCAGAAATTCTCCGGAGCAGTCAATTCCACAACCATCCTGCATATCTGCGGAAACGTGAACCCTGTCCTTGACTACATGGCTGACTGCGGCTTTGAAGGCCTGAGCGTGGAAGAAAAGATCGGCAGCGTAAAGAAAGCAAAAGAAGTCATCGGGACCCGGACAAGGCTTGTCGGAAACATCTCGAGTCCTTTCACCCTTCTGCCGGGCCCGGCTGATAAAATCAAGACCGAATCCAGGCAGGCTTTGGATGACGGTATCGATGTGCTCGCCCCGGGCTGCGGGATCGCCCCGATGACCCCGCTGGAGAACATCAAGGCTCTTGTGGTTGCCAGGGACGATTATTACGCCTGAACTTTGTCCTTAAATTCAACTATCTGAAAAACAGATTATTTTTTCCTTTTTTGAGATTTTTTTCAGGCTTTTTTAGGCGTTTAGCGGCCACTTTAAACATATACGCCCGATTCATCAATCTTTTTGATTCACAGCAATGTTTGATTTATCAGATGTTTTATTTCTAAAAACAGGGCTATTGAACCGGGGGTTATTGAACTAAAATGATTGAAAGCACGAGCAAAGCTAAGAAGGAAAGCAATTTAAACAAAATAAAAAAAAGAGAAGGAAGAGAACTTTCCTCATTCAGAGGTCGTAGTTCTCGGGCAGGAACACCTTTACTTCCTTCTTGTACTTATCAAGGCAGTCGCTCATGAACTTGTCCTTGTCATCGGTCATTCCTTCAAAGGCTTCCTTTGCGTCTGCAAGGGCTTTGGCTTCGAATCTGGAGAGTTCGAGTTTGCCTTTTGCGCCTTCTTCGATGATGTTGATACATTCCACGGCGGCGTTCTTGGCACGGAGATAGATGTCTTTTCCGTCCTTTGCGATTGCTTCACCTACTCTGTAGGCGTGTGGGTAGGCAAGGACAAAGCCCTGCGGGTCTCTGTACATGTCAGAAGCAACGAACATGTCCCTGAGGGTCTTTTCGTTGCCTGAGTCAAGGGCCACGTTCATGAGAGAACAGTCGTATGCAAGGGATTCTCCCCAGCACTGCACGGTAGTACCGCCGAATTCCCCATGGTATTCCACGGATTCGTTGGACCAGAGGTCACAGCACTGCATGACGAGGTTCCCCATGACGTCAGAGTGGGCACAGGTAGAGGTCTTACCTTCCTGGGCAATCGGGACACCTGAAATGGCTTTTACGATTGTGTTCTCGTAACCGCAGTCCTTACCCGGGCCTGTTGCGCCGCATTCGTATGCAACAAGGGATCTCGATGCTGAAATTGCCCTTGCGATGATTGCCAGGGTGTGGGCGAGGTTCTTGTCCAGAAGTCCGCCTGCAATGAACATTGCGGTGTTTGCCTGGGCACAGTCCGTGTCCCCTGCTGCAACGGTGCCGGTCTTCTTGGCGATGTCCGCAACACCCTGCCAGACGTATTCCATGTCCATGGCGCCCAGGCAGCCAATACCGTAGAGGACACCAGCCATGTCGTTTCTCAGGATGGCGTAGTCGAAGACTTCCTTTCCGCCCATGCTTTCGACGGAAAGCAGGTCTGCCCCGTTCTCAGCGCACTGCTCGAAGGATTCCATAAGGACTGAGTATTTGTCCTTGAGTTTCAGGAAGTCACGCTCTTCACGGACGTCTCCCGGGGTGTGTCTCAGGGCACATTTGATCCCGTACTCGTCGTGGTAGTCTTCCATGATGGCTTTCTGGGCGTGGGCCACAGCGCCTCCCCACTCCGGGTTGTTTGTCATCTGCTGGACGTGTTCGGTTTCAAGGACAACGGCAGGTGCTCCAATCTGGACCATCCTTGCCATAGTGTCTGTTGTGATCTTTTCATATTCCTTGATAAGCTTCTCCCTGGATGCCCCTGCTTCCGGTCTTGGTGCATAGTTGACTTCAGGAGTTGTGTATCCGGCACCGATCTCCAGGCCCAAACCAGCTTTTACGGGCTTGACGGCTTTTCCGAAGATCATGTCATCCGCACTTGCATATGCCATTTTAGTGTATCTGTTTACTGCCATCTACTTCACCTCCTCAGTGTTTATGGAATTTCTCCCTAAGCTTCACGATGTTGTCCCCATTTTCCTTGATGAAGTCTGCCATCTTCGGGGCATCGGATGCTTCTTCACCATAGACTCCGAGTTCGTACTGGGCTACGAAGTCCTGGTTCACGGCACCACCGCCGCATGCGAAGGGTACCCGGTATCCTTTCTCAAGGAGTTTGTCATTGATTTCCTTGAAGGCATACATGGTTGTGGTCATGAGAGCGGTTCCTGTAAGCATTAGGGGGCTCTCTTTGTCCACTGCATCGATAACTTCATCGACAGGCACGTCCCTTCCGAGGTCTACTACATCATACCCGTTTGCTCTCAGGAGGGCGACGACAATGTTCTTCCCAATGTCATGTACATCCCCTTCTGCGACATGGCAGATGATCTTGCCCTTGACCTCCGGGGCTGTTCCTGCTTTTTCTTTGCAGTATTCGATACCTTCCAGCATTGCGTCAGCGGACATCATGACGTTTGGCAGAAAGATGACTCCTTCGTCGTAAAGCCTTGAGACGACCGCCATGCCGGGCATCAGGGCTCCATTGATGAGCGAGATCGGATCCTTGCCTGAGGCAACTGCCTTTTTAAGACCTTCTACAACGTCGTCTTCTTCACCTTCAAAGATGGCCTCTGCAATCGAACGGATGAATTCATCTTTTGGATAAAGCTCGGCTGCTGCCTCTTCGGGTGTCATTTCCTTTTCCATTTTTACGTTGTAACGTACCAGAATAGCTCCGGGATCTATGTCTATCAAATATCTAACCTCCATTTTAACAATTGAGGAGAATTGAATCCCTGATTCTATTGTGGGTGCTATGGATGCCAAAACATGGCTTAAAAGTCAAACATATCTAATAAGGATCAATATCAGATGCGAATCTCTAATTTCCCCTTTTTAGATAGATGCATCTATTGAAAACCTGAATTAGATGTTAAAATCCATACTCTTCCCAAACTCTCTAAGGGACTTTTAATTCCCCTTTAATAAATTAGGACATGCCATATATAAATCCCACGCAAGCACCTAAATGTTAGCCGGAAGCAAGGCAATTAGCACCGTTTTTACTGGTAATCTTGTAATCCTGGGTGGATTGTTTTCCGGAATTCGGCGAATACTCGGAGGTTTCCTGCTTTAATTTCGGTTTGCTAAGGGAGGTCTGATTAGTCTGATTAGTCTGATTAGTCTGATTATTAAGATTAAAATACGGAATTGGATTGGAAGTTTGAAAACCTGGATTTGATTTGAGGCTGATTAAAGGCTTGTTGTATAATGTCCTGAAAATATTTGTCCTGAAAATATAATTTTCGGGTTGTTATGGTTCATGTGTCTCTTAAATGGTAAACTCTCCTTCGGTACGAGGGCTAGCACATCTCTACTAATATTACACATCTCTCTTAATATATATTTATGCCAGAATCTATATAATTCGTTGAATCTTGTTTCTATAATTTCTACATTTCTCATGTTTTTTCTTATGGTTGGTGTATGCATTTGTACAATTCATGGGCTGGATTAGGTTTCTCCGTATCCGAATTTGATTTGATATTTGCCCTGGTTGGGGCTTAGTGGCTAGATATGTACATTTGTGGTGCTGAGGGCTGGCTACTTAAGTTAAATATGTGATATGTTATGGCGCTACAGCAACAACTATTTATATGGGTCGTGCGTTTAGAGAATTCCCTGGTCACAAAGGATCAGGCGAGCAGTAATCAATAGATCCAGGCAAAATATCTTTATTTTGTTTGAGTTCTATATGTTGAAAATTGTTCGATCAAAACCTTTATATATCAAAAGTGATATTCTGGTATTCCCTGATTCAAATGAATCAGGCGGACAATAAACTCATAGGTGCCGACAAAAAGATTCTTTTTGTCTGAAATCGATGTGTTGAAAATTGTTCGATCAAAACCTTTATATATCAAAAGTGATATTCTGGTATTCCCTGATTCAAATGAATCAGGCGGACAATAAACTCATGGATGTTGACAAAAAGATTCTTTTTGTCTGAAATCGATGTGTTGAAAATTGTTCAATGAAAACCTTTATATATCAAAAAGGATATGTAAGGAATCCCTCACACATCTGATGTGTGGTGGAATACAATATCTCTATCATCTTTTAATGGAGACTGAAGCTTTTTTCAGTCTGACGAGGATTTGTCGGTTCGGTTAATTCTGGTCGGTGGTTTTTACAAACTATCGAGAATCTGGAAATAGCTGAATTGGCTGTTTGTGCAGTTTCTACGACCAATTTCTTTAGAACAAGTGTGCGATACATTAATTCTGGTTGATCCTGCCAGAGGTTACTGCTATCGGTGTTTGCCTTAGCCATGCGAGTCAAATGTTCTTCGTGAACATGGCGTACTGCTCAGTAACACGTGGATAACCTGCCCTCAGGTCTGGCATAACCCCGGGAAACTGGGGATAATTCCGGATAACGCATATGTGCTGGAATGCTTTATGCGTCAAAGGTCCTCCGCCTGAGGATGGGTCTGCGGCCTATCAGGTAGTAGCGGGTGTAATGTACCTGCTAGCCGACGACGGGTACGGGTTGTGAGAGCAAGAGCCCGGAGATGGATTCTGAGACATGAATCCAGGCCCTACGGGGCGCAGCAGGCGCGAAAACTTTACAATGCGGGAAACCGTGATAAGGGGACACCGAGTGCCAGCAACATTTGCTGGCTGTCCACGTGCGTAAAATGCACGTGTTAGCAAGGGCCGGGCAAGACCGGTGCCAGCCGCCGCGGTAACACCGGCGGCCCGAGTGGTGATCGTTATTATTGGGTCTAAAGGGTCCGTAGCCGGTTTGGTCAGTCTTCCGGGAAATCTGTCAGCTCAACTGATAGGCTATCGGGGGATACTGCTAGACTTGGAACCGGGAGAGGTAAGAGGTACTACAGGGGTAGGAGTGAAATCTTGTAATCCCTGTGGGACCACCTGTGGCGAAGGCGTCTTACCAGAACGGGTTCGACGGTGAGGGACGAAAGCTGGGGGCACGAACCGGATTAGATACCCGGGTAGTCCCAGCCGTAAACGATGCTCGCTAGGTGTCATGCATGGTGCGACCGTGTATGGTGCCGTAGGGAAGCCGTGAAGCGAGCCACCTGGGAAGTACGGCCGCAAGGCTGAAACTTAAAGGAATTGGCGGGGGAGCACAACAACGGGTGGAGCCTGCGGTTTAATTGGACTCAACGCCGGAAAACTCACCGGGGGCGACAGCAATATGTGGGCCAAGCTAAAGACTTTGCCTGAATCGCTGAGAGGAGGTGCATGGCCGTCGCCAGTTCGTACTGTGAAGCATCCTGTTAAGTCAGGCAACGAGCGAGACCCGTGCCCACTGTTACCAGCATGTTCTCCGGAACGATGGGTACACTGTGGGGACCGCTGATGTCAAATCAGAGGAAGGTGCGGGCTACGGTAGGTCAGTATGCCCCGAATCTCCCGGGCTACACGCGGGCTACAATGGTCGGGACAATGGGTCCCTTCCCCGAAAGGGGTTGGCAATCTCACAAACCCGTCCCTAGTTCGGATCGAGGGCTGTAACTCGCCCTCGTGAAGCTGGAATCCGTAGTAATCGCGTTTCAATATAGCGCGGTGAATACGTCCCTGCTCCTTGCACACACCGCCCGTCAAACCACCCGAGTGAGGTATGGGTGAGGGCACGGACATCGTGCCGTGTTCGAACCTGAATTTCGCAAGGGGGGTTAAGTCGTAACAAGGTAGCCGTAGGGGAATCTGCGGCTGGATCACCTCCTAAGCTAAAGAAACTGCCACCGGCCAGAGGCCGAAAAACCGACAGATCCTCAACCCTATTCATATTATACACAATGCACCCGTCGAATGATATCGCCGGGGAAGGATGGATTGTCTGCTTCCGTAGCTGGAAGCCGGCGTGTGAAGTCATGTATAGGTGCTGTATACTGGACGCTTACTGGATCTGGTTAGGTATAACTGGAGTTATGCCGCCAGGTGGATGGCTCGGCTCAAGAGCTGATGAAGGACGTGCCAAGCTGCGATAAGCCTGGGCTAGGCGCATGGAGCCTATGAACCCGGGATTTCCGAATGAGACCTCTCCTTAGTGATCAGTCATGATCGGGAACGCCCCGAATTGAAACATCTTAGTAGGGGCGGGAAAAGAAATCAATTGAGATGCCGTAAGTAACGGCGAGTGAAACCGGCACAGTTCAAACCGAATCCCTTCGGGGACATGTGGTGTTATAGGGCGGTTCTCACGGTTCAGTGATTAAGTCAAACTTGTCTGAAACGGCAGACCATAGAGTGTGATAGTCACGTAGACGTACCCTCACTGAACTTGGACCTGTCCCTGAGTACCGTGCGTTGGATATCGTGCGGGAATTTGGGGGGCACCAACCTCCAAAACTAAATACTCCTTGAGACCGATAGCGAAATAGTAGGGTGACCGAAAGCTGAAAAGTACCCCGAGAAGGGAGGTGCAAAGTGCCTGAAACCTGGTGGCGATAGTACGATACGGCACGCAAGGATCTCTGATACGAAGGAAACAGCCGCGAGGCTGCAGTACGAGTATCACTGCCGGTGTCGTATCTTACGTTTTGAAGAACGGGCCAGGGAGTGTATCTCGGTGGCAATGGCTAACCTTTTTATCTGGGCAGCCGAAGCGAAAGCAACATGTGCGCAACTCTTCTGAGTGAGGCACGGCGTATACAAGTGCGTGGAGTCACCGGGTTACGACCCGAAGCCGGGCGATCTAGGCGTGGGCAGGTTGAAGCGTGGCGAAAGCTACGTGGAGGACCGCAAGCGGTATTGATCTGCAAATCATTCGTGTGACCTGCGTCTCGGAGTGAAATGCTAATCTAGCCCGGCATCAGCTGGTTCCTTCCGAAACATGTCGTAGCATGACCTGATCTGAGATCGTCGGTGGAGTAGAGCACTGATTGGTGGTCCCGGGGGAGAAATCCCTCAACCGCTTGTCAAACTCCAAACCCACCGTCATCGTAGACGATCGGAGTCCGGACTGCTGGGGTAAGCTTGTAGTCCGTAAGGGAGACAACCCAGCCCGTGGTTAAGGTCCCGAAGTGTCGACTAAGTGTTAACGCTAAAGGGCGTCCTAAGCCCCAGACAGCTGGAAGGTTAGCTCAGAAGCAGCTACCCTTTAAAGAGTGCGTAACAGCTCACCAGTCGAGGTTTGGGGCCCCGAAAATTGACGGGGCTCAAGTCGACCACCGATACCACGGAGTACCGCAAGGTAATCTCGTAGGAAGGCGTTGTGTTCGGGCGGAAGCTGGGCTGTGAAGTCCAGTGGACCGTTCACAAACGAAAATCCTGGTAATAGTAGCAGCATAGCAAGGTGAGAATCCTTGCCGCCGAAGGGGCCAGGTTTCCTCGGCAATGTTCGTCAGCCGAGGGTTAGTCGGTCCTAAGACGTACCGTAATTCGAGTACGCCGAAAGGGAAACAGGTTAATATTCCTGTACCATTTAACACTAAAGCCTGACGTTTTGGGGCAGGTTGAGCGGCGTCGTCGCGCCGTCTAAGCAGCGAACCCCGTGGAGAGCCGTAATGGCGAGAAGCGGGCGAATCTGTCATGGCGTAAGTCAGCTTCACCCCGGAACCCGTGAAAAGGGCAGTTAAATGTCCGTACCGAGAACTGACACAGGTGCCCCTAGCTGAAAAGGCTAAGGCGTGTCGGATCAATTCAGTTAAGGGAATTCGGCAAATTAGCTCCGTAACTTCGGGAGAAGGAGTGCCTGCTGTGTAGACAGCAGGTCGCAGTGACCAGGGGGCTCTAACTGTCTAATACCAACATAGGAGATCGCAAACCCGTAAGGGCTAGTACGATCTCTGAATCCTGCTCAGTGCAGGTACCTGAAACCCCGGTTCAACGGGAAGAAGGGCCTGTAAACAGCGGGGGTAACTATGACCCTCTTAAGGTAGCGTAGTACCTTGTCGCTTAATTGGCGACTTGCATGAATGGATCAATGAGAGCCCTACTGTCCCTAACTGGAGTCCGGTGAAGCTTACATTCTAGTGCAAAGTCTAGAGACCTCTAGGGGGAAGTGAAGACCCCATGGAGCTTTACTGCAGCCTGTCGTTGTGTTGTGGTTTTGGATGTACAGTGTAGGTAGGAGACATCGAAGCGGGTGCGCCAGCATCCGTGGAGTCGCCATTGGGACACTACCCTTCTGAGACTATGACCCTAACTCCGCGAGGAGGACCCCGATAGGTGGGCAGTTTGCCTGGGGCGGGACGCCCTTGAAAAGATATCAAGGGCGCGCAATGGTTGACTCAAGCGGGTCGGAAACTCGCTGAAGAGTGCAAGAGCATAAGTCAGCCTGACGTTAATCAGCATAGCAGTGGTTGACGAGACGAAAGTCGGTTCTAGCGAACTTTTGAGCCTGCTTGGTGCGGGCCAAAAATGACAGAAAAGTTACCCTGGGGATAATTGTGTCGTTGCCGGCAAGAGTACATATCGACCCGGCAGCTTGCTACCTCGATGTCGGTTCTTTCCATCCTGGCTGTGCAGCAGCAGCCAAGGGTGAGGTTGTTCGCCTATTAAAGGAGATCGTGAGCTGGGTTTAGACCGTCGTGAGACAGGTCGGTTACTATCTACTAGAGGTGTCTGAAGTCTGAGGGTAAGCTGCTTTTAGTACGAGAGGAACAGAGCAGCGGCGCCACTGGTGTACCGGTTGTCCGACAGGGCATGCGCCGGGCAGCTACGCGCTACGGAATAAGAGCTGAATGCATCTAAGCTCGAAATCCCGCCTAAATAAGAGACTTCGTTAAGGTTCCCGGTACAAGACCGGTTTGATAGAAACGGGATGTAAGCACCAAGGCAACGAGGTGTTCAGTCCGCGTTCACTAACCATCCGTTCCGGTTTACCATTTTCCAGATCCAGGCGAAATCCAGTATGCAGCACTGTTATACATGACTCTTATTCACATTTTCTAATCCATTTCACAGGTTGAGTATGGCGGCCATAGCGGCAGGGCAACTCCTGTACCCTTTCCGAACACAGAAGATAAGCCTGCCTGCGTTCCACACTGTACTGAAGTGCGCGAGCCTTCGGGAACTCTGGCACGCTGCCATGCTCACCCTATCACTCTAATCTTTTCTTTGACATCTTTTCTCAGAACCATTCCATATTTTATGTATTTCCAAATCCCATTCATTCGCAGGCCGGATCTGGCGGCCACAGCGGCAGGGCAACTCCTGTACCCATTCCGAACACAGAAGATAAGCCTGCCCGCGTTCCACACTGTACTGAAGTGCGCGAGCCTTCGGGAACTCTGGCACGCTGCCATATCCTCCTGTTACTTATCTTTTCTGAAATATTCTGTTTTTAAAATTTTTGGCTATGTTTGTTTTTTTCATTTCTTTTTTTGTTTTCTTAGCTTTAGTGCTTTACTTTTCATTTTTTTGTCCGCTTGATCGAGCGTAGCGAGTGAAACGGACGGCGTGCTCCCGAAGCGCAATTCGGGTGTGTGAGGCATCGGGAACTCTGGCACGCTGCCATATCCTCCTGTTACTTATCTTTACTTTTCAGTAAGTTGTTTCCTATCAGTATTGCATAATATATTGAAATTTCAACCGCTTATAACTGATTCAATCCAGGCAAAACATAAGTTAATCTATCTTTCAGTTGCCTCTGAAAACCTTTTTTGACCCGCTTCTCAGGTACCAACTTTCTCACCGGCTGCGAAGCAGCCGGCTTTTTCCATAAAGTACATTGAATGAATAAAAAGAAAATCTGGATCATAGGATAGGTGTATTTGAATGAATACACTGAGGTAGAAGTCGATTGAAATCTGTGGGTAATTTTATTTTTTGCTTCCGGGATCTCATCCTGATCCGGGTTATTCCCCTCTCAGCTCAAGCCCCGCCTTAACTCCTTTCATGACCGCTTTCGTTATCTTTTTCCCGAAATCCGTACTCGAGCCTGCATAAGCTAACTCCTGCCTATCTTTATTTTCTGAATTCATTCCTGAATCCACTTCATAGGCAACGATTACCGTATCCGTATTCGTGCCCAAAAATCTGTGGCCTTTTTCCAGGAGAGCAAGCCCCTTTGCTTCCGTGGCCGTGATGATGGCTCCAAGGAGGGCGGTCTCTGAGAGTTTTTCTCTGGAAATGAGGATGATGTTGATTGTCCCTATCTTTTTTATCTCTTCTACCGTTTCCACCTTTTCTTCCTTTCCTATCCTGAATTCGGAGCCGTTGCTGACGCCGGCGGTTAAAAAGACTGTGAGGTAGTCGTCTTCGATTACCTGGAGGTATTCCATGTTTACGGCGGTCAGGAGGCCAAAATATGGTTCCCGGATTCCCATTTCAAGGGCGGCTTCTTCTACGAATTTGCCCGGATCGGGAGGGTTGAAGGTCCTTGGGACCTGTTTGTTGAAGAGGTATTTTACCCGGGTGCGGCCGCCGTTCAGGCCTGTGCTCACGGCTTCGAAATTGCCTTCGATGATGAGGGTGCTGTCCTGTACATAGTATTGCATATAGTGATCACGTTTTTTTGGAGGATATCTGGAGGATAATATGTTTAATGGTAATTATCGACATAATACTTATCAATTAAGTATGGGACGGTATCTCTTAAAAATAGGGTAGGAAGCCAGCAAATTTAGTTGTGGAGGCGCATATTTCATAGTAATTCCGGTGCTTTACTAAGTAAGCTGAAGAAACTTGATAATAACCGATAAAGCTTAGTGGAAAGTTCGTTAGTGATAATCTCAATAGGAACTTTTATTAATTCTAAATTATATTTAAATTACCAGTTGTTGTAGTAATATTGATCATTTAATAGTAGGCATTTTGTCACCTAAGAGGGGCCTGAGGGGAAAAATGAAAGATGAAATGGAGCAATCTCCAGCAATAAACCCGAATCCTGTGCTCAGTGTTGAAAAGGATGGTACTGTTCTTTACTCAAATGAAGCAGGCGAGCCCTTATTGCATGAGTGGGGCGTGGCAGTAGGAGAAAAATTGCCTTCGAGTATCGGAGATATTGTGCGAAAGGTAATTTCCCGGAATTGCCCGGAAAAAATCGAAGTTAAAGTGGGAAAAAGTGTATATCTGGTTGTTTTTCACCCTTTGTCCATACAGGAGTGCGTAAATATTTCCGGATTCGATATAAGTGACCGGAAAGAGCTTGAAGAAAAGCCTCCGGAGAGCGAAGAGAAATACCGGGAACTCTTCAATTTGATTGAACAGGCGGTACAGATTGGTGAGATTGTCTTTGATGAAAAAGGTCAGCCCATCGATACTATCATTCTTGATGTTAATCTCGCGTATGAGAAGCATTCAGGTCTCAGGCGAGAACAGGTTATAGGTCGGGGGTTCAAAGAGATATTTCCCATCGTCGAGCAGACATGGCTGGATCGCTACGGAGAGGTTGTTCGCACAGGTGCGGGAATGCACTTCGAAGAATACAACGTTTCTCTTGACAGGTGGTTTGAAGTATTTGCAAGCCCGATGGGAGGTAATCGTTTCATTGCGGTCTTTAGCGACATTACCAAACACAAGCAGACAGAAGAGGATCTTCTCCGGTCAGAGCAACATTATCGGCTTTTACATGAGACTATGCTTCAAGGTGTAGTCTACCAGGATGCCAGCGGTAAGATAATCTCCATGAATCCAGCAGCCGAGAGAATTCTTGGTAAAACTCCAGATGAGTTCCTGGGCAGCTCTTCTGTGGGTGAAGAGCACCATACTATCCGGGAGGACGGCTCTATGTTCCCGGGACTCGAGCATCCGGCTATGGTATCCCTGCGAACAGGGCAGAAAGTGCAGGACGTGGTGATGGGAGTTTACAACCCCAGGGAGAACTGCTATCGCTGGATCAACATTAATGCTGTGCCCATTTTCCGGACTGGAGAAGACAGGCCCTTCCAGGTATATACCCTGTTTGATGATATCACCGAACGCAAGCAAGAAGAACACAGGATGCTCCGATACAATCGCATTCTTAAGGGAATTAACCTCATCTTCAGCAATGTAGTACAGGCAAAAACAGAAGAAGAGCTGGGAAATGCATGTCTATCTGTCGCCCTGGAATTGACCGGCAGTGAGTTTGGTTTTGTTGATGAAATAGGTGTTGACGGGCTATTGCACGATATAGCTATCAGTGATATGGGATGGGAACAGTGCTTTATGTACGATAAGACAGGGCACCGCCGTTCCCGGAGTGATTTTGTTGTCCATGGCCTGTACGGCAGTGTCATTCTCAACGAAAAAAGCTTCTTTACCAACGATCCGCAGTCACACCCGGACAGTATCGGCGTGCCCCCCGGTCATCCACCGCTAACGTCGTTTCTTGGAGTACCCCTTGTCCAGAACGGGAAAACGGTGGGCTGGATTGCAGTCGCAAACCGTGAAAACGGCTATAGCTGCGAGCAACTGGAGGATCTCGAAGCTATCGCGCCGGCAGTGACACAGGTACTGAAGAGAAAAAGGGAAGAACAGGAGCGAATGAAGGCAGAAGAAGCGCTGCGGGAGAGCGAAGAGCGGCTGCGCCTCCTGGGCGACAACTTACCGGACAGTGCAATCTATCAGGGTGTCCATGGGCATGACGGCAGTTTCCGGTTCCTGTACTTCAGCATAGGTATCGAGCGGCTTAACGGAGTCAGCGTCCAGGACGTGCTGCGTGATCCCTACACGCTGTACAGGCAGGTTCCTCCTGAGTATCTTGAACAGCTCATCAAATCCGAGGCCCGGAGCACCCGCGAACTGTCGGATCTTGATATGGAATTACCTATGCGCTTGCCTGATGGCCAGGTGAAGTGGATGCGATTGCACTCCCGTCCTCGCCGCTTGCCTGACGGCCGAATAATCTGGAACGGCGTGCAAATCGATATCACTGAGAACAGGAAGGTAGAAGAAGCTCTACGGAAAAGTGAGGAGCGCTACCGAATGCTCTTTACAAACATGACCGAAGGTTTCGCCCTTGGAGAAATCGTCTATGATAAGGATGGTAGACCTTATGACTACCGTTATCTTGAGGTAAATCCGGCGTACGAGCTTAATTATGGCATAAAGAAAGAAGAGCTATTAGGCAGGACTTTACTTGAAGTATTCCCCGATACAACCGCCACTACGATCGAAAAATTCGGCGAAGTAGCGCTCTCAGGTCAATCAACCAATTTTGAGATTTTTAGTCAGATAGTGAATAAGTATATTGAAATTTATGCATTCAGCCCTGAAAAAGGAAAGCTTGCGGCGATTGTTAGAGATATTACTGCGAGAAAAGAGGCAGAAGCCAGGTTGAAAGAAACACTGGACAACCTGGAAAACCTGGTTAAAGAACGTACAGCAGAGCTTGAGAAAGCTTATACATCGTTGAAGGAAAGTGAAAAAGGTCTTGCTGAAGCTCAAAAGATGGCTCACATTGGAAGCTGGAATTTGGATCTTGTAACTGGTGAAGTATACTGGTCTGATGAATTGTATCGTATTTTTGGACTTGATCCTCAAGAATCAGGCGCAACTTATGATGAACTTCTAAATTATATACACCCCGAAGACCGGAACTATGTGGATAATGCTATCAAGAAAGGTTTGTATGAAAAGCCCCCTGGCATTGATTACAGGATTGTCCTGGCTAATGGGGAAGAACGCACAGTTCATGCGCGGAGCGAAGTCATTTTTGATGAAAAGAATAGTCCTGTTCGAGCGAAGGGAATAATCCAGGATATTACTGAGCGTAAAAAATCAGAAGAGAAAATTCGAAACTTAGCGAATATTGTGGAATCATCAAATGATGCTATTGGCACTATGTCCCTTGCCGGCGTTATTACAAGCTGGAACAAAGGGGCAGAGCAGGTTTATGGTTATTCAGCGGAAGAAATTCTTGGGAAGCCCGCATCCATCCTGGCTCCACCCCATTTAAGTGAAGAAACAAAAAAATTAACTGAGAAGGTTATAAAGGGAGAAAGAATCCATATTTATGAGACTTCACGGTTAAGAAAGGACGGCACAATAATAAATGTTTCAGTAACTTTTTCTCCTGTTTTTGACGCCTCCGGAAAGCTGACTGCTGTCTCAGTCATTGCCAGAGATATAAGCGAAAGAAAAAGAATAGAAGAAAAACTTCGGGAAAGTGAGGAAAAGTACCGCAATATTGTAGAGACAGCAAACGAAGGTATACTCATAATTGACGATGAAGCCACAATCACCTACGCTAATAAGAAACTGGCGGATATGCTCGGATACACTCTGGAAGAAGGTCTTGGCAGACCGGTATGGGACTTTCTCGATGAAGAAGGTAAGACTATCCTCAAACAGAATCTGGAAAAGAGACTGCAGGGTATCAATGAGAGCTACGAATTGAAATTAATATGTAAGGATGGCTCACCCTTATGGGCACTCATAAATGCTAAATCCCTTTTTGAGAAAGATGGCAGGTTTATGGGCACGGTGAGCATGATCACTGATATTACCGAACGTAAAAAGGCTGAAGAAGCTCTGGAAAAAATGGATAAAGTCCGGATAAAAGAGATTCATCACAGAATCAAGAACAATTTACAGATAATCTCTTCTCTGCTGGACCTCCAGGCTGAGACGTTCAAGGACGAAAACGTTATAGAAGCTTTCAGGGAGGGCCAGAACAGGGTAATCTCGATGTCCCTTATCCATGAGGAACTCTATAAAGGAGAAGGGACCGATACCCTGGACTTTTCGGTGTACCTTAAAAAGTTAGCTGAAAACCTTTTCAAGACTTACAACCTTAGCAACAAAAATATCAGTCTGAGAATGGACCTGGAAAAAGACACTTTCCTTGGTATGGATACTGCTGTCCCGTTAGGAATAATTGTTAATGAGTTAGTTTCAAATTCTTTCAAGCATGCATTCACTGAAAAACAGGACGGAGAAATCCGGATTCAGCTTTGCAGGGAAGGGGAGAATAGAGAAATGAATATGTCCCTTTTCAGCCTGACAATTTCCGATGATGGGAAAGGACTGCCCGAAAATCTGGAATTAGAAAGCACCGGGACACTCGGCCTGCAGTTAGTAGGCATTCTCGTTGACCAGCTGGACGGGGAACTCGAACTTAAGCGAACGCAGGGTACGGAATTCACTATCAGGTTTAAAGTAGAAGATGCACGTAGTATTCTTTGAATAACGTGCCCGGATGAATGAGAGTCCTTTTCAATTACCTTTTGTTGTTTTTGATAGAAAGTTTTAGCTTTGCCCACTACCTCTGACTACCATGACCGGAACTTTTGATCCCCTTACCACTTTCTCTGCAACGCTTCCGATCAGAAATTTCTCGATTCCGCTTTTTCCAAAGGTGCCAATTACTATCAGGTCAATATTGTTATCTTCCGCAAAATCGATTATTTCACTGCTCGGGTACCCGTCCAGAACAACCTCTTTTACCTCCACCCCTGAAGCCTCTCCAAGCTTCTTTACTTTAGATACTGCTTTCTCTCCGTCTTTTCTCATAACTTCGTAGATCATTTCTTTGCCAAGAGTCCATGTTTCAGAAATTGTAGATGATTTATTTACTACGTAGAGGGCGTAGACAGTGGCTCCGCTAAGTTTTGCAAACTCAATACCGCAAGAAATGGCTCTCAGGGTATTATCGGACCCGTCTGTTGCAATCAATATGTTTCGGTGTGGCTCTCTTTTCATGTGACATTCTCCATTTGCTTATACATAATGTACCGGATGACAGAAAAAATTAATTCAGTTATACTGATACCGCTGTCTCAGAATTCAGGGACTGGCGCCCGCAGATGAGGAGCAGATCGAGAGTGAAGCCAGGGGTTTTAACGGCTTCTGGTTTGGCGATTATGAAACAGCAAAAGAAGCAGTGCAGTCATATCCTGAGCCTTCCCCAATTGAAGCGCTTGTAATGAGCCCTCTGGATGAGGAAAAATTTGAGCCGGACTACCTTTTGATCTATGCCAATGGCGGGCAGATGACTCTTCTGATGAATGGTCTGCAATACTTTAACTATGAGGTTGTTGAACCAGTTTTTCCGGAGACGGCTCCTGTACGGATGCGCTGCCCCGCTGTGTTGCCACCGGAAAACCGTCACTTTGCCTGCCCTGTCCGGGTGAAAGAGGTTTTGGACAGGTGAACAATGATGAAATGGTGCTTGCCATGCCGGCTGACAGGCTGGAACGTGCGGTAAAAGGACTAAAAGCGCTGAAAGAGACCGGCCTTGCTTATCCTATAGGCCACTTTGAACCGGGTATGGATGTAACTCCTCTGTTTGAAGCGTGGTATCCGGTGCAAGATAAATAATAAGAGGACCGTAGTTTAATCTGCAAGAATGTACTGGATGGATTTAACTAATAGAGAGCTCAATGGCGGTATGGGGCCGCCACCGGTTTCTCAATCCAGGCAAAACATTTCAATAAAAATATTTCAATAAAAAAGGATAAAAAATGGATGCAATTGACCAATCCGGTTACGAACCAGGATGTACTCCAGATGGATGTACTCCGGATAATTGCATGGTAGAAATGATGCGGCCCTGCTTTTCAGGCTGCTTTCTCATTCTTAGAATAACCCAAAACCATATCTTGCAGCTTCGGAATAGGTCCAAGTCGCTAAAATATCACCCACCCGGAAGAGGAAATTATGAAAAAAATTCTCATTAATTTTGCCCATCCGGCAAGAGCACGTTCAAGGATTAATAATGCTCTTCGTGCTGCTGTTGAAGGTCTTGAAAATGTAACCGTCAATGATCTCTATGCAAACTATCCGGATTTTCTGATCGATGTCAAAAGAGAGCAAAGGCTCTGTGAAAATCATGACGTAATTATTTTTCAGCATCCGTTCTACTGGTACTCAACTCCGTCAATTATAAAGGAATGGCTTGACCTGGTACTTGAACATGGTTGGGCCTATGGTTCGCAGAGCTGTGCGCTTGAAGGAAAGGTTTTCCTGCAGGCTATCACGGCAGGAGGTGACGACAGCGTCTACCAGAAAGAGGGTTTTACCGCCTTTACAATTGGAGAACTTACCTCACCATATCGTGCTATGGCAAAGCTATGCAACATGAACTGGCTTCCTCCATTCACTGTTCTTGGTATTCACCGGGGCTTGTCTGAGGAGAAAGTTAAGGTTTATGCAGATGACTATCGCCGTGTCATCATTGCCCTGCGGGACGGCACTCTGGATCTTGAGAAAGCGAGGCATGGGCAATACCTTAACAGCGACCTGAACTCAATTATCAGGAGGCCGTAAAAGTGGAAAATTTCCTGTTTCAGCTCTTTATTTTCCTGGCTGCAGCAGCCATTGCCGTTCCTATTGCCAAAAAATTCGGGCTCGGCTCAGTACTCGGATATCTTATAGCAGGTATCATCATCGGACCTTTTGGCCTCTCTCTCATTGCTGACATTGAAGAAGTCATGCATTTCACGGAGTTTGGCGTAGTGATGATGCTTTTCCTGGTCGGCCTTGAACTCAAACCGTCACTGCTCTGGCAGATGCGCACCCCCATACTGGGAATGGGAGGAGTACAGGTTGTTCTGTCGAGTATTATCATTGCCGGGATATCCCTTATCTTTCTGCCCTGGCAGCAGGCAATAGCCATCGGTCTTACTCTCTCCCTCTCCTCTACAGCCATAGTTTTGCAAACCTTGCGGGAAAAGGGACTGATGAATACCTCTTCCGGAAGATCTATCTTTTCGGTTCTCCTTTTCCAGGACCTGGCAGTCATTCCTATACTTGCTGTTCTACCTTTCCTGGCAACAATCGCCGTGCATGACGACGGCCATCTTGAGTCAGCTCTTTTTGATATCAGCTCCCTGCCGGAATACATGCAAATTATTATTACGCTACTTGCAATTCTATCCATTTTCTTTATTGGTAAATTTGCAAGCAGGCCAGTGTTCAGGACCATTGCGGCTACACGAATCAGAGAGATCTTTGTTGCTGCTGCCCTGGCCCTTGTAGTTGGCATATCATTACTTATGACTTCAGTTGGGCTTTCTCCTGCCCTTGGGACCTTTCTTGCCGGGGTTGTCCTGGCAGACAGCGAATACCGCCACGAACTCGAAAGTGATATAGAGCCGTTTAAGGGCCTGTTGCTGGGGGTATTCTTCATCTCCATAGGTGCCAGCCTCAACTTTACACTGATTGGAGAGAATATCCCGCTGATCGCAGGCCTTGCGGCAGCTCTGATGGCTTTTAAATGGCTGGTCCTCGAGGGTACCGGTTTCGTCTTTAAAATGGCGAAAAAAGAACGTTCACTCTTTGCTATTGCCCTTGCCCAGGGAGGGGAATTCGCATTTGTCCTTTTCCAATTTTCCAGGACCAACGGCGTATTGCCAGCTCAAACCATAGAACCCCTTATTTCCGCAGTTGCAATCTCCATGTTCCTTACTCCCCTCCTTTTCCTGGCACATGAAAAATTCGGTACAAATGGTCAGGGAGATGAAGAAGCCGGACGCGATTCGGACACGATTGGCCGTAGTGGACACAGGGTCATTCTTGCCGGATTTGGCCGTCTCGGGACTGACCTTGGCCGTTTCCTCATTTCTGCGGGTATCAAACCGGTCATTATCGATCATGATGCGGCCAATGTGGATGTCCTAAGAAAATTAGGATTTGAGGTGTATTACGGAGACATCACAAGACCTGACCTGCTTGAAGCTGCCGGAGCTGCCGAAGCCGAACTCTTAATAATCGCCATAGGTGATATAGACCAATCAAGAAAGCTGGTTGAATTAGCAGCAAAACACTACCCACACCTTAAAATAGCAGTCAGTGCTTCCGACCGTTCCTCTGCCTACGAACTCATGGACCTGGGAATTACCCGGATACGAAGGGAAACCTTCGGCAGTGCCCTGGCACTCGGCCAGGATGCCCTTCAACTTCTTGGGATCGAACCTTATGAAGCACACAGGTTGATGCGTATTTTCCGGAAAAAGGATGAAGAGATGATGCCTGAATTATACAAAATGCACCGTAAAGATGAGGACAGTTACATATCAATGTATCAGAAGCATAATGCAGACCTTGAGGAACTAATGACGCTCGATTTGAACCTGGACATGGAAGAGATCGACAAAGCCTGGAATGTTGCAAACCCGGAAACATAATGTGACATAGGGAAATCCGAAATGCTTTGATTTTGTGACCGGAATCGCATTTGACTCCCTCTGAAATTACCGCCACTCTTATGCGGTTGATTTCAGGGGGTGGGAAGGTTTTAGGGAGAGGTAGTTCACATCGGACTAAGTCAAAGCCAGCCTATTCTTGATTTCTACTTTTTTCTACCTTTTTTCTACCTTTTTTCTACCTTTTTTCTACCTTTTTTCTACCTTTTTTCTACCTTTTTTCTGTACTATAGTCAAGGACCCACATTCCTTCACAAATCTCAAGTGAAAGTTTAACCACAGAAAGCACGGAAAAACACGGAATAAAGGGAGCAAGGGTGCAATCCTTCCGTGCTTTCCGTGTCTTCCGTGGTTATAAAGTAAGTGTAAATATTTACGTCCGGGACTATAATTTAATGTCTGTACATTAACAAACCCCTGTCTTTATAAATGTATACAACCTACCTATAATGTTAATTATTAGGTGGGAGTTCATGAAAACATTAGTAACATATATGACACAGACAGGAAACACAAAGAAGATCGCAGAAGCTATTTATGGTGAAATTGCTGGCGAAAAGGACATCAAAGACATCAAAGATGTAAGCAACTTTGAAGGCTATGACCTTGTGTTCGTAGGTTTCCCTGTAATGCAGTTCAACATTCCTGAGAATGTTTCAAAACTCGTAAAAGAGAATGTAGCTGGCAAGAATATAGCATTCTTCATGACCCACGCTGTTCCTGAAGGATTTGAAGCCATTCATTCATGGACCGGTTCCTGCAAGGATATCGCAGCCAGTGGAAATTATCTTGGTACCTTTGAATGTCAGGGAGAACTTGCCCAGCCTGTAATCGACATGTTGCTGAAATCAGACGACCCTCAGATGAAAGCATTCGGTGAGATGGGTCCTTCCACAAAAGGACAGCCTGATGAATCCCGGGTTCAGAAAGCAAAGGAATTTGCAAAGGAAATTCAGGCAAAGGTCCAGTGAGCAAATATTCCTGTTTTCTTTTTTTAAATCTTTTTATATTGCCCTTTGATTAATTTTGACTTTCAATCCTGCTTACTGTTCTCAATTTCCAATACCTTTACGACCTCTGGTAGAGAATTGAGGAGATTATGACCCTGCAAACTGGTTTGATATTCACCCCGCTCTTCACGTTGGCGTATCAATCCCTTGCTTTGCAATTTATCCAGATGGAAAAGGAGATTTCCACCACGAAGTTTTGTGAGTTTTGAAAGTGCAGTAAATGATTTGCCTTCATCGTGCAATGCTTTTAGAATCCGGACTCTTGCAGTGCTACTCAATGCATCTACTATCAAAATGGGTATCTGTTCTTCAGGAAGTTCTTGAACTTGTAGTTGCCTGTTTTACAACCGTGAGAAAACAGCACAGGAAGTTATGGAAGCCATGAAAGCTATGAAAGCTCGTCAGAAAATGGAACTACAGGGATAAATTGGTACTGACCAATCAACCAGTGCCCTTAGATTATATTCTCTTCCTTTGATTATTTTGTTAATGGTGAATTGGCGCGGCCGTGCCAGTTTACCCTGGTAATATACTGCGTGGGAGCTGTTTTGCAATTTTTAGCTAAAAAAAAGCCATTTAATTTCCATATATACGTTGACAAGTATAAGAGTGACCAGAACTATTAAATGCCAGCCTCGATAGTATTTCATGTCTGGCTTAAGTCCCTTATCCCAATCGTATTCATCTCGTTTTATATAATTTCCTCCTTCGTTTTTATTGTTTCAAGTCTTTTTTTGCCGGGGGGCTGTTTTGCAATAGGGTTTCAAAAAGCCCTATTCTGTTTTTGTTTTCAAAATAGAGCATTTATCGGGAGATGTTTTTGACATTTTCCGCCGATCTAATTATTACAACAGTACATATAAATGTCGGCGACATATAAATTTTTCGAAAATGATCCGGGTGACGTTGATGTTATATTTTTTTAATGTATGTAGCTGTACATTGAAGTTAATTTCTTTAAGGGTTTGGGGTGGATCAGCAGAAAAAAATGATTGTTTTATTTGCATTCAAGGCGAATGATCAGGGGATCAGGGTCTTTTCAGAACTCCCGGATTCTTTTCATTCCTGATTAAAGAGTTAAGCTCATCAGGAGTTACCTTTTGATCAATAGTAATTTGTTCCTTCCCCACAATAAGGAAATGTAAGCATTGATGTATGCAACAGGTTGCTTCAGGAACTATAAATAAAAACTAAATCATTTCACGGAAGTAGCACGCATGAAATATGCCGACGTCGACAAAATTTACCGGAACGTACCGCTCGATAAAATTCCCTGGAATAGCGAGACTCCCCCGGATGCGCTTGTCAAGCTGGTACAGAGCGGAAAAGTCCGGCCCTGCAAGGCCATTGATCTCGGTTGCGGTGCCGGCAACTATGCGATATACCTTGCAGAACAGGGATTTGAGGTAATCGGTGTCGATAGTTCCCCTGCCGCAATAAAGATCGCTGCTGAAAACGCAGAAAAAAAGGGAGTCAGGTGCAGGTTTATTGTCGCTGATCTCCTCGGGGACCTGCATGAAGTAAAAGAGACTTTTGACTTTGGCTATGACTGGGAACTTTTGCACCATATCTTTCCGGAAGACCGGGAGAAATATATAAAAAATGTGTATAATGTCCTGAAACCGGGAGCACTATACTTTTCAGTTTGTTTTTCCGAAAAGGACCCGCAATTTGGCGACGCAGCCAAATTCCGAAAAACGAAGCTTGGGACAACACTATATTTCTCTTCGGAATCAGAAATAAGGGATCTTCTCTCACCGTATTTTGTCATACAGGAACTAAAAAAGATAGAAATTAACGCTATGGTCGGATCACATTATGCCGTTTCTGTGCTGGCTAAACGGCGCTGATTTTTATTATGGTATTTTAGGCAATTGCGAGGGTCATAAATAAGGTTGGGCTGGACGCTTACGTAGGGTTCTTGCATGAGATGAAACCAGGCAAGAACAGTTTGGCCTATGATCTCCAGGAGCCTTTCAGGTTCCTGTGGATCTGGCGGTTATCAACCTGCTTGAAAATAAAACTCTGGAAAATAAGGATTTCATCAGGACTGAGAACTATAACTTGAGGCTAAAGCCTACAGGAGCCAGGAAGGTTGTTAATGAGGTTTCCAACATGCTGAATAAAAAAGTAAACTATGAAGGAAAACAAACTACATGGGGATCTATCATTCTTTTGAAAGCCAGGGAGTTAGCCCATTACCTTACAGGCAAAAAGAAGGAACTGGATTTTGTTAAGCCTGAGTATGAAATTGAGAGGGTTGATTCCTATGAGATCAGGCAAAAGATTCTCAATATTTCTTATGTTGATTGGAAGAAATTAGGGTTTTCTAAGGGTACTTTGCATTACATGAAACAGAATGCAAAGTCAGATGAACCTTTTACTCTTAATGCTCATGTTCTGGAAAGGGTGAACAAGTGGGAAGAGTTAGTTTTGAGTAAAAATAAGGAACGAAATAATCTATGCAATTTATCACGCATTTGAAATATTGGAACAACTTTCTATTCTTTTTTTTATTTCTCTTGCGGTTTCAATAATTGGTTTGCAATAGTTCCCAAAATCGAATTCATTATACAAAGGATAATTTCCGGCGTTTTTTAAGTCTGTGTTTAATTTCATTAAGTCTCTAATTGTTTCTTCAGAGACCTCTCCTTTAATTTGACTTAGAATATTTGTCAATTGATTTGAAAAAATAGAACAGTCATTTTGTATTTGCTTATACTTTGGGAATTGTACAGATAAATTATTTTCTAATGATAGGGATATTTCTTCAAGCTTTTCACAGACTCGTTTTTCATGCTCTTTTCTGGCAAATCTTATTTTTTCTTTTCTTTCGCATCTTCTTTTGTATTCGTATGTGGAGATATTTACCAAAACTCCTCCAAGGATCCCTCCTAAAATGCTGATTATAAAATTATTATCCATAGTTTTACCTTTTCAACATTTTTAATATTTCGCTCTCAAGTTTATTTAGCTCTCCATATATATTATGGTCCAGATGTATGTTAGTTTTCATGTTACAGTCATGGCAGTAAGAATATCCTTCCACGTAATTCTTTGTAAACTCATTAACATATATCGTTATATTCTTTCCATTGCAATGGGGACATCCGCATTCATAAGCCCCTTTTTCCAAAGCCTCTGAAAGAAACTCCTTTATATTTTCTTCATTTTTCTCAAAGGTAATATTGTACTTTAATTCAAACATATTAAATAATTTAAACCAACAGATATAAAATTTTTCATTTTTTAGATTGGGGTGCATGTATAAAGATGGGTATATAGGATTTTTGAGAGGAATACATTCAGGCTGATGGATTAATTTACATTGGGAAAGAAGCCAATAATATTGATGAACAGGAATTAAATGTGAAGCAAGCTCAGGAATTCGTTGACGTGGAAAAAATTAAAGGGATTATTCTTTCCTTAACTCCTGATGAAGCTAGAGAGATTGGAATTAAGTACAGGAGTACATTGAATAAATTGAAAAATAGGGTGACAGAAGGGGATTTTAATTTAAATACAAAGGTGATAAAGAAGATATTAGAACATAGCTTTATAAACTGAAACTTTGAGGAGATGATAAAAATATTTATGAGACAATCTCTTATTTACTTCTATTAAAAAGTATAGTAATTTTCATAGGTGTTATTGATGAAAATTTTTATTAGTTGGTCCGGAAAATTAAGCGAAGAAGTTGCTATTATCTTGAAAGATTGGATGCCAAATGTCATTCAGTCCATAAAACCCTATGTATCTTCAGAAGACATCGAAAAAGGTACCCGATGGAGCAAAGAGATTTCAAAAGAATTAGAAGTCACAAATTATGGTATATTGTGTGTGACAAAAGAAAATGTCACAAGACCTTGGATAAACTTCGAAGCAGGGGCTCTTTCAAAATCTGTGTCTGAATCAAAAGTTTGTCCATTCCTAATCGATCTAAAGACATCTGAGTTAACACGAAGTCCACTTTCTCAATTTCAATCAACAAGTTATGACAGGGAAGATATTTTAAAATTGATGTCATCCATAAATAATTCATGTGGGGAAAAAAGAATCTCTGATACGTATTTGGAAAAAAGTTTTGATATGTGGTGGAGTTTACTAGAAAATAAATTAGATTGCGCATTAAATAAGCACCCAGAGAATGTTGCTAGTACAGAAATTGAAGAAGAAATCAAAATTATAACATCTTTAGCAATGTCATCTGATGGAAGAAGATTTATTTGTGTGGAGGCGCAGAATCATGGTGATAAATCGGTTTTTTTAAAAGTACCAAGTTTTACTATCAAGAGCAGTACAGACCACCTCCCCATAATTATTGATTCGCGATTCCATGAATCAGTGCCTACTGGAGAATTAAAATCTGGAGACTCAAGAGAGATTTTTATAGATTTAAATGAAGTTGAAAACATCGATTTACTTGAAAACGTCTTTTTTACTGATAAAATCTGTAGAAAATTCAAAAGTTCTCCTGAAAAGTTTTCAAATATAGTGAAATCCTGGAGAGAGTCGGAAAATTTGAGAAAACACTGATTTTTGAACATTTTATATTATCAGAAATACATATTATTCTTTGTTATGATCCAGTTCAACTCTATGAATAAATTACGCACACGTTTATGGAGCACTGTGTAAATTAATATGCACGCTGAGGCACTCTAACATCACAAATAAATTGCGTACAATTTTTTCGCCTTACCTATATCCCCCATAATTTAGTGCGAGGGGTGGGATTCGAACCCACAAACTCCCTCGAAACCAGATATTGAGTCCTTTGTATCAGAGAGAATCTTGCGAACTCCATAAAAAGTAAATGAATCAGAACAATTGAGAAAAAAGTAACTAAACGAAAATCAATCAATTAAAAAAAGTTTAGTGCGAGGGGTGGGATTCGAACCCACGAACTTCTACAAGACTAGGCCCTGAACCTAGCGCCTTTGACCTGGCTGGGCAACCCTCGCACGATGTAAGTGTTGTTGCCTCCTCATAGAGGGATTCATTATTCTTATACTTTATCCTTGAATTCCCTTCCGGAGTAGCGAAAGCATGAAACTTGTATTGAATTTTTTGTTATTTTTTCTGTAATGTTTGACTGTTTTTGGATTTCACTGCGGGTATCGCAGGTAATTTTGTAAAAATTCCTTTGCAGTTTCGTTAAAATCTGAAAATTGATGAAATATTTTTCATCAATTTCAGGACTTATCACAATTTTATTCAGGGCCCATCAGCTTTAAGATGATAGCCTTGTGGGCATGGAGGCGGTTTTCGGCTTCGTCAAAGACTGCGGAGTGGGGGCCGTCCATGACTTCCGCGGAGATTTCTTCGCCTCTGTGGGCGGGGAGGCAGTGTTCGACCATTACGTCGGGTTTTGCAAGGGCCAGTAATTCGGTGTTTACCTGGTAGCCTTCAAAGGCTTTGAAGCGCCTTTCTTTTTCTTCTTCGTCTCCCATGGAGACCCAGACATCGGTGTAGATTACATCGGCATCTTTTGCGGCTTCTTTCGGGTCCCTGGTGATTGTGATCTTGCCGCCAAAGGCTTTTGCTTTTTCAATGAATTCGGCGTCCGGTTCAAAGCCTTCCGGGCAGGCTGCGGCAAACTCCATTCCCACAAGGGCACAGCCCATCATGGCGGAGTTGCAGACGTTGTTTCCGTCCCCGATCCAGGCGAATTTCAGGCCTTCAAGCCTGCCTTTGTATTCCTGGATGGTCATGAAGTCCGCAATAATCTGGCAGGGGTGTTCGCGGTCCGAAAGGGCATTGATCACGGGCACGGTTGAAGCTGCTGCAAGCCTTGCCACGGTTTCGTGGCTGTAGACCCTGGCGATTATCCCGTGCACGTAGCGTGAAAGGGTGCGGGCGGTGTCTTCAATTGTCTCGCCTCTGCCTATCTGGATATCTTTGGGGTTCAGGTAAAGGGCATGGGCTCCGAAGTCCGTCATTCCGACCTCAAAGGAGACTCTTGTCCTTGTAGAGGATTTTTCAAAGATCATGGCAAGGCTCTGGTTCTTCAGGAGTTCCGTTACCTTGCCGGCTTTTCGCTTTTCCTTGAGATCGATGGCGGTCTCAATGAGCTTGAGAATGTCTTCACGGGATAGGTCAGCTATGGAAAGAAAGTCCTTCATCCTTATCAACTCGCTTCTCTTGCTTCGCATTCTTCTTTACAGGTTAGTTTCATTGGGGCGGCTTATGCGCCTCTCAGCTCTTTCATGTGTTCGATCCTCTTCTGGATAAGCGCGGCTGTGCCGATATCTTTCCGGAAGAAGAGTTTGCCCTTGATGTTTTCAAGTGCGTTCTGGGCGATTTTTTCGGCTTCTTCAATCGTGTCCGCGCGTCCTACGACCGCGATTGAGCGGGAGCCGGTGGTGTAAACCTTTCCTTCCTTTTCATAGACGCTGGCGTAGTAGACGGATGCCCCTCCCAGTTCCCCGACGACCACTTCACTGTCTTTTTCCGGGTTTTCGGGGTAGCCTGCTGGGACTGCGTACTTGCAGACCGTGGCTTTCCTGCTGAATTCCACAGGAAGGTCCGAAAGGGTGCCGTTTACCACAGCAGACATGATGTCCACGAAGTCGGTTTCGATCAGGGGGATCACGTTCATGGCTTCGGGGTCTCCGAACCTTGCATTGAACTCCACGACCTTGGGCCCGTTTTTCGTAAGGATAAACTGCCCGTAGAGGACACCCTGGTATCCTGCACCCGTTTCCTCGGCAATCGCCTTTACGGTAGCTTCCATGATCTGTTTTGCTTTTTCAAGGTCTTCCGGGAGCATGAAGGGCAGGATTTCCCCTGCTTCCGTGTAGGAACCCATCCCGCCGGTATTGGGCCCAAGGTCGCCTTCATAGATCCGCTTGTGGTCCTGCACAGCCGGGAAGAAAGCCAGGTTTTTCCCGTCAACGAAAGCCTGCAGGGTGAACTCTTCTCCTACGAAGCGCTCTTCGATTACCACGGGCCCTTTTTCAAGGAGCTCGACGGTATAGGCCTTTGCAGCTTCCAGGTCCGGGAGCTGGTCTCCCATGACCTTGACGCCCTTGCCTCCGGTGAGCCCCGACGGCTTGACCGCAACATCCCCGAGCTCTTCAATGAAAGCCCTGGCAGCTTCTGCTTCCGCTTCCGTAAAGACCTCGTAGGCAGGGCAGCCTTCAATTCCGTATTTTTTCATGAAATTCCGGGCCCAGGCCTTGTCAAACTCGATAATTGCACAGGCTTTCCTGGGGCCGACAACGGGAATCCCGGCTTCCCACAGGGCATCTGCTGCGCCTGCAGCGAGCGGGGCTTCGGGCCCCACAAATGCCATCTCTATTTTTTTTGCTCTGGCGTATTCAACGAGCTTTTCGACCTCTGTTTCTTTTTCCAGCAGGAAATCTTCACAGAGAGCGGCGATTCCCGGGTTTTTCTTTGCCATTATAGCATAAAGGGCAGGGGCACGCTTGCTTTTTTTAATTCCTTCGGCAATTGCGTGTTCTCTTCCACCGCCACCGATAAGCAAAATATTCATCCATATTCTCCTTGATTTGAAAAAAATTTATTTTATTCGTCTGAAATTTGTTTCTAATATATAGTGTGTAAAAGATGAATAGTATTGAAAAACAATTGATCGATTTTATGTTTGATAGGTTATTGGTTTCTGATCATTGCTTTGAAATTGTTAGGGTTTATGATTGTTAATGGCTTTTGGGGGTATTTGTAAACAAAAGCTTTCAATAATATTTCAGCGAACAATGGTTTTCAATTAAATGTATACTAAGGAATGCCTAATTCTCTATTTCTTCTAATAAATATCTTCTCATTGTCGGGACCTTATTTTTTATAAAAATCCAGACGATTTAAAGAGTTCGTGAGCTAAAAAAATCCTTGAGGATGATTGTTAAAGAAAGTTTACTAAAAAATCTAAATTTGTACGGTGTTTCCGGTAGTTATGTTTATACAGTAATTTTGTTAAGATCCCAGGGGGTTTGCTGTTTGCACTTTTAAAAAATGTGAAATTAAGATGTCCCCGGAAGGGGACGGAATTTGTTCCTTTTAATAAAACGCTTCCGGAATAACGGTTCAGAGCAGGTCGCTTGCAGTTACCAGAGGGACGAGTTCCACACCAAGTTCCGCGAGGTTTTCTTTTGCTCCATCTTCCCTGTCCACGACCGTGATCACATATTTCACAAGGGCTTCGGCTTCCAGGACTACCTTTATGGCATCCTTGACCGAGCCTCCGCTGGTCGTCACGTCCTCGAGCAGGACAAGCCTGTCTCCTGCCTTGATTTCTCCCACGAACCTGCCCTTTGTCCCGTAGTCCTTTGTCGTTTTCCTTACGAGAAGAAGGGGAAGTTCTGTTTCAAGGGAAACCGCGGTTGCCAGGGGAACGCCTCCGAGTTCAACCCCTGCAACGCTGTCGATTTCCATGTTCCGGATCAGGACGGCTGCTTGCTCTGCGATGAGCTTCAGGGTCTTCGGGTCCGTACTTGCCTTTTTGATGTCTATATAATACTTGCTCTTCTTTCCCGAGGCAAGCGTAAAATCTCCGTAGCGGACAGCCCCGCAGGCGTTGAGGGCTTCGATAAGCTCCCCTTTTTGCACTTTAAGTTCAGTTCCTGTTTCTGCTTTTGATTCACTCATTGTCTCACCGGTGTTTGCAGCCGTATTTCAATATGGTTTATTTCGGCAATGGGTTATTCTTTTTTTCAGCGAATGTTTTTTTCGGGCTTTCCAGTCTTTTCAGTCTTGTAAGGGGTTACACGGTGCTTTCCGGTTTCACCAGGGCTCTTTCTTAACTCCAATCATGTATCCAATAATGTTTGTCGTCAGGTGGAGCAGAGGGGTCATTACAAGGACTGTTATTATTATACCCAGGGTGAAATTGCTTACGAACCATTCGGGATCAACCAGGTATGTGAAAACCCAGGCCCCGACGACAAAATCCAGCTGGTCCACAAGAGGCAGGGACGCTCCCCTTTTCAGGCCCATCCTGCGCTTGAAAAAGCTTTTGAACATGTCTCCGAAAAGGGCGCCGGAGGCAAGGGCAAGGACGACTTTAAGTGCGCTTGCGTAGTCAAGGCCAAAGGAGGGCATTTCAATTCCCATAATCTCAAAACCTCTCGAACTCAGCCAGATCTCAATGCATCCTGCAAGAAAACCGCAAAATATGCCTGAAAAGAGCCCTCTCCAGGTCTTCCCGTCCCCTAAAATCCTTTTCCCGTCCTTATACGTCCTGCCACCGTCAATAGGTTTTCCACCCCCGAAAACGGCTGCGAAGGGGTTGGGGAGGTAGGCGGGTATCATTAGCCAGAATGCCGTGATTATCAGCTCGATCGTAAGTATCAACTCGCTGTTTATTCTAATTGTTAGTTTTCCGGGTGCTAGTTTTTCGAATACTAATGTTCCTGATGGCAATTTTTCGGATTTTAATATTCCTGATGTTAAATACCAGGTATTATACTATAAGCTATTCTTAGTTCCCTTCCATTTCCCTTTAGGAGGAGGGGAGTTTCCCTTCCTTCCATACCTTTATCCTTTTTATTTTTTTGTGTGTATCAGGAACCGGGCGGGAAAGACTTTTCAATTTACAGGCTTTCCCAATATGGAAAATGCTTTCAACTTTTTCAGGTACGTTTAAATAATTGGTTTGAGTAAGTATTATTCGTTTAATAGTCTTTATTTTATTGAATTGTTATTTTAATACGCTTTTTTAGGCTTTTCCATGAAAAAAATCGATGAAATTCTCACAGTTCGCAGCACCATGTTTGCGGCCATCTCGGTTCTGGTGTTGCTTGCAGCCATAGTCACGATGGGGCTTTTGACCCCTTTTCTCGTGAAGGTTACTTCAGGAGAAGGAATTCTGCTGGAAGCTGCTTATTTTAATGCTCGGACAGCTCTGCCTACCCTTGCCCTTGTGCTGGTGCTGGCTTTCTGTCTCATGCTTGGAAGCGCGGGCCGGAAAGAGGGACTGGTAGTTGTAGGGCTCGGAGTGCTGGGGTCGATAGTTTCGGCTGTGTTCTCTCCCTTCTCCAGTATGCCGATTAACGTCGCCTTTCCGATCCTTTCAGCTGCTCTTTTTGCGGTTGTATATAAGTTGCTTTCTTCCCGTGGCAGCAATTTTTCGGAAAAACTCCGGAGAACCGGGTCCCACATCATCCACCTCGGAGCGGTTTTACTCCTGGTCGGGATCGTGTTCAGCACAAACCTGAACCTGGAAGATTCCGCGATAATCTCCCTGGACGAAGTGGGCACTTTTGAGTCAATGGGCTACAGCATCCGTATTACGGACTTCTCTTCCGGCATGGAAGGGGAACCTTATGGTGGGTACTCAGGCTCTGCTTACGTGAACACGATCGATTTTGATGTGTACAAATGGGGCAGGTTCTTTGAGCACGGGCAGGTCAAATACATAAACGACTTCAAATGGGGACAGTCCTACACTGAAACTTATATCCACAGGGGGCTTCTTGAGGAGCTCTTCATCGCCCCTAAATCCGTGGATTCGAAAACTCAAACTGTGGACCTCTATGTCCGGAAAGTGCCTTTCATGACTTTTCTCTGGGGCGGGTTTTACATAATGGTCCTTGGAATCGTGCTGGTTTTTGTTTCGGGTTCCCTGTCTTCCGGAAATCGTGTGTCCGGAAATGGCGTGTCCGGAAATGAGGGGCGGGCAAAAATGGCGAAAAATCAGAAGAAAACAAAGCCTGAAATGAGGCGGGAATAAACGCAGGCATTTGATGGTGATTTTTATGAATTTCGGAATGATTCTTATCTGGGTTGCAGGTGCTTGCGGGCTGCTGGCTTTCCTGACTTCTCTCCTGTATTACCTGAGGGGGGACGGGAAAGTCAAAACGCTTTCCGAAAAGCTTGAGCTGGCAGGCGGGGCGGGAATTGTTGCCTCTCTCCTGCTGCTTACCTCTTACCTGCTTAACGTAAAAACGGAATACAGCTATGTTTTCCAGCATTCCAGTTCGGACCTTGTCTGGTACTACAGGTTCTCGGCACTCTGGGCAGGGCAGGAAGGTTCGTTCCTGCTCTGGACAGGTTTCATTTTCATAATGCTGGCGGCTACCCGTTACTCCGAAAGTGGAAAAGCTCTCCGGGATACGAAACTTCTCACTCTCACAAGATCTACAGCGCTTTTTATAGCCTCGGTCTTCCTGGTTCTCCTCGTGCTGAAAAACCCGTTTTCGATGTACCAATTTTCCGCTACAGGGATGCCGGAAATTGCTAACTGGAACCCCTTTGCGGAGCCTTTCCCTGTCTCCTACGGGCAGGGCATGAACCCTCTGCTCCGGAACCCCTGGATGGCCATTCATCCCCCTGTCCTTTTCCTGGGATATGCCGCTTTTACCCTGCCTTTTTCGGCTGCGTTTGCAGGGCTCATCCTGCGTGATAAAAGGTGGCCGGAGCTTGCTTCCACCTGGATGCGGGCTGCCTGGCTTTTCCTGACCCTGGGGATCGGTTTCGGGGGCTTCTGGGCATACGAGGTGCTTGGCTGGGGCGCCTGGTACTGGAGCTGGGACCCTGTGGAAACTTCCTCTCTGATACCCTGGCTGACTGCAACCGCCTACCTGCATGCAAACCTGAGGTTCCGCCACGGGGAATATGGCTTTTTGCTCCCTCTGCTCGCAGTGCTTTCCTTTATCCTGGTCATCTTCTCGACCTTCGTAACGAGAAGCGGACTCTGGACCTCGGTGCATTCCTGGCAGGATTTTACCTCCGAAGGAATGGTAATCGCATTTTTCCTCCTGGTACTCATCGCTTCGAGTACAGGCCTTCTGGCCAGGAAATATTTCAGCGAGGAATGAACAAATCGGTGAAGTGCAAATGTTAAGGTGATAATCAGTAAGAGAATAATTGGTAAGAGAATAATCAGTAAGATAATAATCAGTAAGAGAATAATTGGTAAGAGAGTAATTGGTAAGAGAATAATCAGTAAGATAATAATTGGTAAGAGAATAATCAGTAAGAGAATAATCAGTAAGATAATAATTGGTAAGAGAATAATCAGTAAGAGAATAATCAGTAAGATAATAATCAGTAAGAGAATAATCAGTAAGAGATAAAATGGGAACTCGGTGAAGTGCAGGAAACTATCTCCTTTCCTTTTCTGGCTCTTTTTGAGATATTCTCCGCTTAATCTCTTTATTTGGGGTACATTTAAATATACATTTTAATAATGTATTTATCGTCTATATATTTTTTTCGTTTTTTATATTTGGTCTGACTTTTGGATTTATGCTCTTGAGGTTAAGGCAGATGTTTTAGGGAAATGCCGATATTTTAGTTCCAGGATTGATATTTTACTCGACAAAAAACGAAGTATTCTTAATCTTTTACGCATATGCGGGCTAATATAAATACTCTATATATTCTTGCCGTCTTCTTGCATATTCTTAATAATACTTGCTTAAAACTTTTTTATTAAGAACTCCCCCACTTTTTTATTCAACCTTATGCATGATAATGCATAATAATTTCAGGCATTTTTTTAATAATAAAATGTGTTCTGGAAGGAAATAAGTTTTTAAATTCCCTTTTAATATATACAACTTTAAATAGTATGAGTTCATTATTAGTTGTTGGAGATGAATAACCTTCTAATTATATACGTATACAGGTTTAATTGTTAAGCCTATACGTTTCGTCCAATGAATCTATAAAACGGGGCTTTAAGGCTGGTTGTATAAAATATAATTTAATTGTTTTGATAACCGGCTAGTTGGACTAAAAACGGGGAACAATCCGCTGGATTGCAAAAACGATTTTTTATTGCTTTAAAATGGCAAAACATAGTTAGTTACTGAATTAATATATACAGCATTATAATTTGGTAAGTGTTGTTGGCTTTTAACGGCTGATCAGGAATCCGTTATTTAATGGTCTAATAATAATTACCAGGATATTCTTTAGCTAACGCCATGTTGTCGAAGTACAGAGTATGAAGGGGTTATCATGAAAGATTTCGAAGTGAAAGTACTGGACGAAAATGACCACATATTTATTGAAACGTTAAGGAACCTCGGGATGTCAAGAAACGTTGCCACAACGATGGCATATCTTATGAATGTGGACGAGGCTTCATCCCGTGAAATCGAAATCAGTACCGGACTGAGGCAGCCGGAAGTCAGCCTTGCAATGCGGTTGATGAGAAACCAGTCCTGGGTCAACGTGCGTTCGGAAAAGAAGCCAGGCAAGGGACGCCCTATCAAGATATACTCTCTCGCGGCTCCGGTTGATGAGATTATCAGCTTCTATGAGGACAAAATCTACAAAGAGTCCCAGGCTACCATTTCCGCAATCAAGAAACTGAAAGTTATGAGCAAAAAGGTGCCAGTGAACCTTCCAAAATGAAGGTCTTTGAGGCACTGGATCAAAATAAGGTTTCGCTCCCATAATGGCTGTAAGTCCCTCGGGGAATTGCCCTCAGGAATTTGCCCATTATGGAAGTAAAATCCATGCATGTACTTTTCTATTCCATCCTTTCCTGGCTTGTGTATTATTGTTCTGTTTTTCCCTGGTTTCCCTGGTTTTTCTGTTTTTCTGTTTTTCTGTTTTTCCTGATTTTCTTACACTATCAACTCTGTTAGTTTTATCCTGTCCTCTATTCTATCCTGATTTTCGTTTCCAAATTCTGTTTTCTCTTAGATTTGTAATCTGAATATGGCCGATGGTTCCCTTGAGTTAATGCCGGCTCTCTGGCACTTCGGGTATAATGAACTAAATGCACCAATGGATTTGCAAAAAAAACTCTATAAAATAAGAACTTTCTGAATTCCTGATCTTTGATGATTCGGGGTTTTAAGAATTCCAGAATTTTGATGATTCGGCGCTTAGATGAATCAGCGCTTAGGGGATTCAGCCCTTTGAGAGTCCGGTATTTTGAGAAGTTGGGACCTGGGGATTCGGCACTTTGAGAATTCGTAGTTTTTGGGCCGAAACTTCATATATTTCAAAACTTTGAGTTTCGAAAATAGAAAAATCCTGGATTCTAGAAAAAAAATATAATAAAGGAAGGGGGTTCTCCTTCCGGACAGGTCAACCCCCTGTTACTACTCTCAGGATTGTAAGCTTGTCGGAAAGGACGATCCCATCCAGAGGGACAGCATTCCCTTCATTTAATACAAGAACCGTTTCCTGATTAATATCTAATGTATCAAGCAGGTCTTCGTAGCTAGCGTCATCTGCTACTTCTACGGTCTGCTCGGAAATTTCTCCGGCTTGAATGGTTATGTGTACTTTTTTGCTCACTTTGTAGATCCACCACCGCTTACCTGAATTTCGTGCACGACTTCCTTGATTAACTTCTGCTCCAGTTCGTTCTGTTTCTTGACACCTTTGCGCTCTGCATTTCTCTTCTGGAACTTTGCTGACATTTTAAGGTCTCCTTTTACGATTTTTCAGGTTTGCTAATAGGGTGGGTATAGATCTCCAAGCAGACTCTCTTGTCTTTTCGAGATTTATATCCAATATTTATAATGATTTTTTGTTTTAATTAATGTTTTGGTTGACCATTCGCAGGTTGACAGAAACCCTTTTCGATGTTGATCCGGGCATCTGTTTCATTTTCTTTATGTTTTGCGAAGTTAACATTGAGCCTGATATCGTTTGAGCCCGGGGCTGAAAAATGTTCATTTTGCTCGCAACAAGGCCTAAAAGATATGTTGTGCGGAAAAACCTTGAATTAATTTTGCATTGAAAAGAAAATAATGTCATCATAGGATTTGAACGGAAAACTATATTACCTTGTAATATTTGAATGAAAAAAGATATTTATACGGAAATTTATACGGAAATTTATACGGAAATTTATACGGAAATACACCAGCCGGGATTCGAACCCGGGTTCGAGCGTTGGCAACGCCCGGTGATAACCGCTACACTACTGATGTTCTATGGTGCCCAGACCCGGATTCGAACCGGGGACAACTGCCTCTTCAGGGCAGCGCTCTCCCACTGAGCTACCTGGGCATGTGAGATAGTTCACTACCTGAAAATCAGTTTTGGTAAAAACGATAAGGTAGTGATTTAGTGATTTATTTTGTTTTTATCTTTCCGAAAAAAGCTCCGGAAAAGTTTTGATGTGGGCCCGCTGAGATTCGAACTCAGGACCTCCGCCATGTCAAGGCGACGTCATAACCGTCTAGACCACGAGCCCTCTTGTGTGTTTTATTCCTTTTCTCAAAACCGTAACTGGAAAAAAGTTGTATGTAATATTTGAATATTTATTATCTTCTTAACATCTTCATGTTTAGTATTTGAATATTTTAATACACCAGCCGGGATTCGAACCCGGGTTCGAGCGTTGGCAACGCCCGGTGATAACCGCTACACTACTGATGTTCTATGGTGCCCAGACCCGGATTCGAACCGGGGACAACTGCCTCTTCAGGGCAGCGCTCTCCCACTGAGCTACCTGGGCATGTGAGATAGTCCACTACTGGAAAAACTGCTTTTATAAAACGGCATAGTAGTGATTTTATTTATTTCACCTTTCCTGAAAAAACTCCGGAAAGATCTTAATGTGGGCCCGCTGAGATTCGAACTCAGGACCTCCGCCATGTCAAGGCGACGTCATAACCGTCTAGACCACGAGCCCTTTTGTGTTTTGCTTCTGCGTCGCACCGTAGTGCAACACCATAGAATGCATTATCATTTATATAAGTTTTGGGTGAGTTGGGGTTTTTCCACCCGAATATTCGTATCTCATACTTAAAAATTTGAGTAAATTAATTAATAATTTTTCACACTTGGTTGAAAATTTGCGTCTTTGACCCCAAACCGGGTGCATGCAGTTCAGAATTTTTATTTTTTTCCTTTAGAATTTTTGAAACTTCAGGGGTCTTGCCCGGATTTTGAGCGGTTTTTCAGTTTAATGGCGTAAGTCAGGGATTCCTGGCGGGTACTCTCCGACCCAGCCTCTAAAATAGGATAAAAACAATATTCCGGCTGAGGGTAACATGAGCGATGCATCCGAATTCTCAGGGAAAAGCCGGACCGTTCCGGAAATTCAGGCAAAAATTGACTCTGGAGAAGCTTTAGTTCTTACAGCGGCGGAAATCAGCGAAAAAGTCCGGGCAGGAGAAGAGGTCCGCTTTGAAGATGTGGACGTGGTAACCACTGCCACCCGCGGGATCATGAGTGGGACTTATGCGGTCCTTTCTTTCAAGGTTTCGGAACCGGATTCCTTTGTCAGGGCTTCAGAGGTCCTCTTAAACGGGGTCCCGGCAGTCCCCGGGCCCTGCCCCAACGAAAGGCTGGGAATCCTGGACCTTGTCGTGCTCGGGACGGCGCACAGCGAGACCGATCCCCGCTATGGAGGTGGACACCTCTTCAGGGAGCTGGTTGAAGGAAAAAGTGTCCGTGTTGATGTTACGACCAGTGGCGGGGAAACTTTCACAGCCGAAACTTCACTTGCTGAAATGCCTTTTGCAAGGCTCTATGCCACAAGGCATGCTTTCAGGAACTACAAAGCTTTCGTAAATCCCGGAAAAGATTCTTTAAATACTATTTTCCACGCCCTTCCTTTTGAAGGCGAATTCAGGGAACTAACTTTCTGCGGCTGTGGGGAGTTAAACCCGATTGAAAATGATCCCGGGCTTGAAACCATCGGCATTGGGACAAGGGTCCTTCTCAACGGCGCGGAAGGTTTTGTGACAGGTTCGGGCACCCGGAGTTCTCCGGAAAACCCCAACCTCGCCGGTTTCGCTGACCTGCATGGCATGAAGCCCGAGTACATGGGTGGCTTTATAACCTCCGGGGGGCCCGAAATCATCAACACCTGGGCAGTCCCGATCCCCGTGCTGCACCCTGGCATGCTGGAAAATATCCTCAAGCGGGACCGGGAAATCCCCCTCCAGCTGGTCGACGTTGCCGGCAGGCTGCCTCTTTGCGGGATCACTTATGGGGACGTCTGGGACGATACGGACTTCACGGTCCGCTATGACCCGGAGAAGTGTCTGGGCTGTGAGTCCTGTCCTGTGGAAGAAGCCTGCCCCATGGGAGCTATTACCCGGAAAGGGGACAGGACCGTCCATAACCGCTACCTCTGCTTTAACTGCGGGCTCTGCGTCTCCAGGTGCAAAGGGGGAGCCTTCGTGGGAAAGCTTGGCTCTGTCCGCTGCACAACAGGGGGCTGCATGCGTGAAATCAAGGTGACTCTACGCCAGTCCGACCGCGCAAGGGCGCTGAAGACCGCAGAGGACCTGAAAGAAAAAGTCCTTTCAGGAAAGTTCAGGATAACGGAGCCGGTGGAAAAAATAAGGTTACCCTGATCTCAGAGGGGCTCCTTTCCCCGATTTTTTTATTTTTTCCATTTTTTTATTTTTTTTGTTTTCCTGGCTTTTCAGCTTTCATCTCTCAGGGCTTTTATAAAGCGTTCGGTTGCCTGTGCCGGGCTGAGGGGGATATTTGGGGCTTTTGTGTTTCCGGGCTTGAGGATCACATGGAGGAAGGATGTCTGCCTGGCACTCAGGGAATCTTTGTAGAGGTATGCAAGTTCCTCTTCCGTGTTGACCTTATGTGTGTTCGGGATTCCGCAGGCGTTTGCCAGGATTTCCAGGTCGATGTAGCGCAGAGCACAGGTTTCCTGGGAACCTGTGGAGCCGTAAGCCCCGTTGTCAAGGGCGATTATGGTAAGGTTTGCCGGGGCTTCCCTGCCGATTTCCAGGAGGGCGTTGGGGTTCATGAGGAGACTTCCGTCCCCGTCGAATACCGCCACCTGCCGGTCCGTGCAAAGCGCGATGCCGAGCCCGATTGAGGAGACTAGGCCCATGGACCCGAACATGTAGAAGTTAAGGTCCCGGTCCCTGGCAGCGTAGAGCTCCTTGCAGGGGACTCCGATGTTCGTTACCGTGACTTCCCCGTCCAGTTCGGCCGCCACGGCTGAGATTGCGTCGTTCCGGACCATGAGAGGTTTGAGGACTTTCTGGGTCAGGCGGAATTTGCAGACCTTTTCTTTTTTCGGTACTTCCGGGGTTTCCAGGGCTTCCCAGGCACAGCAGGTCGACCCTTCCCAGGTCTTTGGGGAGACCAGGGCAACGTGGGGGCGGAGGTTTTCGTATGCGTCCCGTATAACATCCTCAAGGAGCCCTATTTTTTCCGGGCTGTCTATGATTGTATATGCGATCCCTGCCCCTTCGAGAATCCCGGGGAGGTGGGTTCCCAGCGGGACCTGGGCTTCGATGCCTTCCTTATAGACTCCCCTCCAGCTGCTAAGGATCGGGAGGGGAATCCCGCAGACGATGTTCAGGGATTCCAGGGCATTGATCATGTTCCCGAGCCCCGTGCTCTGGATCAGCATCATGGGCTTTCCCCCTGCCATGTACGCCCCGGCACAGATCCCTATTCCGTTTTCTTCCCTGGTTAGCTTGATTTCCCGGAAATTTTCCGAAACCAGGGGCAGCAAGTTCTTGATCCTGTCACAGGGAAGGGTTGCTGTAAGGTCGATGCCCTCTTTTTTCATAATGGATATAACTTCTTCTTCCGGTGTCTGCATTTCCATAAACATAGCTCCTGTTCTGTTTTTCCTTTTCGTTTTTAGTTCTCTTATCCTTTTAGTTCCCTTGTTCCTTTTTCAGCTGATCGATTCTTTTTTCAGCTGATCAGGTCTTCAAGAGGCACATCCGGGTTTTCGGCTGTAGCTACAGGAGGGATGGGGATAGGGGTAAGGTCTTCCTTGAGTCTTTCGAACCCGCCGCCTGCGATGTTCAGGAGGATCACGTCGTCTTCTGCGACGTTTTCGGCGTCTACGGCTTTCAGGAGAGAGGCAGCTCCGACTGCGGAGGGGGGTAGGATGTCGATTCCTTCCAGGGCTTCGAAGAGCTTCTTTGCGTCCAGGGCTTCTTCTTTTGTGATCCCGTACATGATCCCGTTTGTGTCGGTGAGCGCATCGTAGAGCCCTCCGTTGACCGCATAGGGCGGGGCGCGGTTGGTCAGGACCGAGGCGTAGGTTTCTGCGATCTGCTGCTTTGCGTCCGGCATGTCGAGGTCAGGGATGATTTCCCTTCTCCCGGCTTCCCATGCCCTGTATATCGGCGCAAAGGGCAGGTTCTGGGCGAGCTGGAGTTTGGGCAGTTTGACCCCGAAACGCCCGTCAGCCTGCAGGCGCAGGGCAGCTTCCCAAACCGAAATTCCTCCAGTGCCGCTTCCAATTGCCTGGAAGTAGTGGTCCGGCATTTTCCCTATGGTCACGGCGGCGTCTACCATTACCGTGCCCATGCCGTCCCTGCGGGCGACGTTCCTGGCTCCTCCCTCAGAGACCATGCCCGGGAGTTTTGCAAGCCTGCCCGCCAGGTTGATGGCATCGGTGTAGTCGTTTCCGGGCGTCATCCGGATCAGGTGAACGGAACCGGTGGGTTCTTCGGGCAGCCAGAGTTTCGGGACCCCGGACTCCGGGACCACGATATAGACATCCGTCCCTGTCAGGGCTGAGACGTGGGCAAAAGCCCTCCCCGTGTTTCCGGCAGAAGCCAGGACAATGGCTTTTCCGCCCGTTTCTTTCAGGAGCTGCATGGTCGGGTGGGCTTCGAGTTCCTTGAAACTGCAGGTCTTTATAAAAGCTTCCTTCTCCGGCCAGTACCCGCTAAAGCCGATATAGAGGTTCGAGAGCCCCAGTTCCCTGGCAAGGGCCTCGCTTTTATAGGTGATGGGTCCGGCTTCGGTCGTAAGTTCCTCCCGGACCGGAAGCCAGGAGTGGAACCTCCCTATTCCCGGCTGGTCCCTCAGTTCCAGTTTCTTTTCGTGGTAATCCGCCCGTAAAAGAGAGTCATCGTTTTTACAGCTAAGTCTGTACTGCTCTCCGTATTCGGTCCCGCATTTCAGACATTTTAACGTGAATCTTCCCATTGCTATCAAAAGAAAAATTGGGCATTTCCTGTTAAATATATGTTCCTAAAAAGAATGAGAAATGTCCTTTATGTGCAATCTTTTGAAATTAGAGGCAAATTCCGGAAAAAAGATCTCCTGTGAAAGAAAATGCCGTTTCTAAAATTTTAAGGTTTAGTTGTAAAGTTTAGTTGTAAAGTTTAGTTGTAAAGTTTAGTTGTATTTCCATGTCAACCTGTCTCCTTCAAGTGTAGTCGTAAAAAGTGTCTGGAGTTTCTTTTGCGTTTTCGACATTCCTCAGGGTCCCGTCGGGGTATATGAGGGTTAACATGTCCGGCTGCATTCCCAATTCCTTGGAATCGTGGAGGTAGTTCTCGTTGCTTTGCCTGGAAATGTCTTTTACAAGGACTTTTGCATGGGTTCTCCCGATTTCCTGGATTGTGACCTCATTGAAATCAAAAAAGATTTCCTTAATTTTCGGTTCCAAGTGACTGCTCCCGAATAAAAACATGTAAGCCTGAGCAAAGGGTGTAAGACGATATTCAATAATGACCTCGGCATCGGTCTTATCAAATTCGATAGTGACCTGGTCAAGGTGGATGTACTTTCCTTCCCTGAACTCCTCCATATCAATCCCGGGAGATACCTTGAACGCCATGAGGGACGCTGAGATGATCAGAGCAATTGTAATTATGGCTGTGGCTTTCATGACTCCTGTTGGATAATCATTCTCTTTGTTAATATTTCTTTCCTGCGAAAGAAATGCCGGAAAAGACCGGCTGATTCCAGCAATACTGAATATTCGGTTACGGCGGATATTCTGATGATTCTGATTTTAGTGGATATTCTGATGATTCTGATTTTTGTGGATATTCTGGTGATTCTGAATATATTGGAAGCAGTGAACCGTTTTATCTATGCGGTTTACTCTTCCGTTTTACCCTTCGTTTTATTCTTCCGTTTTACCCTTCGTTTTATTCTTCCGTTTTACCCTTCGTTTTACCCTTCAGTTTACTCTTCAGTTTTATCTTCGGCTTTCTTTTCTTCTGCCTTATCTTCCAGCTTCCCTTTTTCCCTGAGTTCCCTGAGCTTTTCCAGGGTCGTGTCGTAGTCTGCTTTGTATCCCTGGTTTTCCTGGTCGCTTGCAAGGAGTTTGCCGCGGATTTCCAGGGCTTTTACCATGTTTTGCTCGGCTTCTTCTTTGAAGCCGTTTTTACCCTGCATAACTCCAAAGTTCATGTATGCGGTTCCCAGGTAAGACTGGTAGAGGTTATTTTCCGGCTCTTTTGCAAGGAGTTCCCCGTAAGTTTCCAGTGCCCTCTTGAATTGCTTCTCGCTTTTCTCAGTTTCTCCCAGCTCCGAGTACAGGTTCCCCAGGTTGTTTGAGGCCATGCCGAGATGGGTCAGGTAGGTGCTGTTTCCGCTGTTCTTTTCAAGCAGTTTCTCAAGCATTTCCAGCGCCCGCTCGAAGTGCTTTCCAGCCTCTTCCGGCTGCTTCAGCTCCTTCTTCAGGGTCCCCAGGTTGTTGTTGACCGCAGCAACGCAGGTCTGCGCGTCTATATTCCCCGGATCTGCGGCAATCATCCCGTCCGCAGCCTCAGCAGCCCTTTCGTAAAGCCCGAGAGCGTCCCTGTGCAGCCTCAGGGCCTGCATGAAGCTCCCCCTGGCATAGAGTACATTGTAAAGGATGTACGGGTTTCCCGACTCGGTCGCAAATTTTTCAGCTTCCGAAAAAGTCTTCAGTGCCTCATTAAATCTGCCTTTCTTGACCAGTCCCATGCTCTTTTCAAGTAATCTCTCCGCCCGGTCAATTTTCTGTCTCGACATAAAATAAACGTCCATTTTATTTTTTTATATACGTTTTGATTTTATCCCGCTCACTTCCAATAATATTAAATACAGCCAGGATAGAGCTAGGTGTATCTCACAACCCTTTATAAGCAATTTCATAATTCATCCCAAACCCGAAAAGGAGACCCAGAATGAGCAAAAAAATTAACTACATCTGCCCCAAATGCGGCAACACCTCATACGAAACCGGCGAAATCCGCACAACAGGCGGCACAATCAGCAAACTCCTCGACGTCCAGAACAAGAAATTCACTCACGTATCCTGCAAACGCTGCAAATACACCGAATTCTACCAGGCCGACAGCAGCATGCTGGGAAACATTTTCGACCTGTTCACGTAAAGCCGGAGTACGTAATGCCGGAGCAGCACGGCAGTGGCGGAAGTTTCCGTGGAAACTTCCCGGATATCCTTTTTTGAATCTGATTGAGTGCTATTAGCCTGGGCTGGGGGAATAGCTGTATCAGGTGGGCTTTTTCACGCTCGACGCAGGAGAGCGGCCTGAGCATGAAAATAGAATAGAAGAGGTAGTGGTTTTTAGCGTCTTGGCTTTCAGGCCGGTTAGCTGATCTTTTCCAGCCGGTTAAGTGGTTTTTCCAGCCCGATTTTTATGTGTGATGACCGGGTCATATTTCAAAGTACTTTCAAAGTGTTTCGAGCTTTTTTTGGGTGAGTCTGATTTCTTCTTTCAGTTTTTCGTTCTCGGGATCTTTTTCACTCAGGAATTTCAGGATATCAAGCGCTTTTTCAAAGTATTCTTTTGCTTCTTCTTTTTGCCCATTCTTAGAATACATGGTCCCGAGGTTGTTGAGGGTTATGCGGAAGGTGTCAAGGTAAAGTTCGTTTTCCGGGTCATTTTCGAGGAGTTTCTCGTAAATTCCGAGGGCTTTTTCGTATTTAGCTTTCGCCTCTTCGGTGCTGCCCATATCTGAAAGCAAATTTCCTAAATTGTTGAGTGTGGTTTCCACGAATGATTGGTATCCTGCATTTTCAGGGTCCGTTTTCAGAAGTTTTTCATAAATTTCGAGGGAAGTTTCGTAGCGGTCCTTCGCCTCTTCAAGGTTCCCAGTATCAGAAAGCAATGTCCCTAAATTGTTGAGTGTCATTGCGACATCTGATTGGTATCCTGCATTTTCAGGGTCCGTTTTCAGAAGTTCTTCATAAATTCCGAGAGCTTTTTCGTATTTCTCCTTCGCCTCTTCGATGCTGCCCATATCAAAAAGCAAGGAACCTAAATTGTTGAGGGTGTTTGCTGTGTAAATTATACAAAAATCATCTTGAGGAAGGAAATCCAGCATTTTTTGAGAGATTGACAACCCTGTTTCATAGGCATCTTTAGCCTGGGGGAAATGCCCCATACTTTCAAAATGGTTTCCGGCGATTCCTACGTTATTAAGGTTCATCTGAAGGCATTGCAGGACAAAATCGTTTTCAGGATTTTGTGTTAAGATTTCTGCAAAAAGGTTTGAGGCATGGCCGCAGATCTCCAACGCTTCATCGAGAGCGCCGATGGACAGCATCAACTGTCCTCTTATGTTCATGACATGGAGGAGGATGTCGTCTGCATTCGCCTGCTGTGCGGCTTCTTCAGCTTTCTGAAGAGATTCGAGGGCTTCCCCAGGCTTCCCGCTTCGCATCAGGTTCAGGGTTTCCTGAAAATAATTTCCTGCTTCTTCTCTCAACTTCTCTGGGCTCTCGGACATGCTCAAAAAATGGGTTTATACTGTTTTATAGCTTGTGTTTTTCTTTGCCTTTCTTTACCTTTCTTTACCTTTCTTTACCTTTCTTTTCCTTTCATCCAGCATCCTTTGTTAAGAGCTAGATTTTGTGGGTCGTGCGAATTTCAATTATTTGCTTTTGCCGCTGGAATTATTCAGGTTTTGAATCTCCGTCAATGAAAGTTAGAAGTCGCAGGGTCGGGTGAAATTCCACATCTTCTCCTATTTCAGCCGAATACCCCTCGCTTGCAGCGGGGTTCGCCAGCACGATTTTGATCGTTATTAGCCCGGGCTGGGTGAATAGGTGTATCGAGTGGGTTTTTTCACGCTTGACGAAGGAGAGCGGCCTGAGCATGAATATGGAATGGAAGAAGAAGTAGCAGATTTTAATGACCTGGCGTTTCCGCTTATTAAGGAACGGTGAAAACATATCTTCAAGTTTTCATTTGAGATTGCTCTGTGTATATCAATCATACAACCTCAATAAACCACGGATAAACACAGATGCACACAGATGGCTTTAATCTGTGTTTATCCGTGTCCATCTGTGGTTCTTGGCAGTAAAAATCCTTGATGTTATATTTGAATCGTTCCTAAGTGTTTTTTTCAGTCTGGTTTTTCTGTGTGATGATCGGGTCATATTTCAGAGCGCTTCGAGCCTTTCCAGGGTGAGGCTGATTTCTTCCTTGAGCTTTTCGTTTTCGGGCTCTTTTTCACTCAGGGTTTTCAGGATATCAAGCGCTTTTTCGAAGTTTTCTTTTGCCTCTGCTTTTTGCCCTTTTTCTGAAAAGAGGGTTCCGAGATTGTTGAGGGTCATTGCTGTATCTGAGAGGTATTCTGAGTTTTCCGGGTGATTTTTGAGGAGGGGGGAGTAGGTTTTGAGGGCTTCTTCGTATTTTTCTTTTGCTTCTTTGGGTTGGCCCATTTTTGAGAGCAGTTCTCCGAGGTTGTTGAGTGTGTTTCCGACGTACATCTGGTAGAACTTGTTTTCGGGATGGAACTCGAGTTGTTTCCGGGAGGCTTCTATGCCAATTTCATAGCACTGCTGAGCGAATGGGAAGTTGTCTGCTCTCAGGAAGATATTGCCGAGGTTTCCGATGTTGTTAAGGTTCATGTGGAGGGTATCAAGGTAAAGTTTGTTTTCCGGGTCTGTTTCATGGAATTTTTCGCAGGTTATTAAAGAAAAAATGTAGGTTTCCAGGGCTTCTTCAAGCCTGCCCAGGGACTGCAGCAGTTGTCCTCTCGTTTTTAAGGTGAGGAACAAAATGGCTCCGTCTTTTGCATCCTGTGCGGCTTTTTCGGCTTTCCGGAGGGATTCGAGGGCTTCTTCGTTTTTTCCTTTCTGTATCAGGTCCAGGGTTTCATTGAAGTTTTTTACTGCTTCTTCTCTCAATTTCTCGGGGCTCTCGGACATGCTAAAAAAATAGATGTGTAACATTTTATAGGTTGTGTTTTCATTTCCTCCCCTTCTTCCCTCCTCCCCCAACTCCTTTTTATATTACTAAAAGCTAAATTATAGATGTGCAGAGTTCCATATCTTTCTTTTAATCTGCGTTTCTTGACATTGCACTTCAATCTATATCTAGGGAAAATATCCGGGGAGAGGGAAATCTAGCGTGGAGCGGGAAGTAGAACGGGATAGGGAAATCGAAGCAGAATATAAAAGTGGGGGATCCATTCCGGAAAAGGGCAGGAAAGCCCCCTCCGGAAAAAGCAGATACGAAAAACCGTACCACCTACTTTTGGCTATCTTCCTTGCAGCCATCCTCCTCTACACCTTCTACATAGGCCAGCTACTCTGGGGCATAATCACTGACATCCTCATCCTGAGGCTGTTCTTTCTTATGAGGCAGGAACGGCGCTATTTCCGGGAGTACGACCTTAATGAAGACGAAGCCGGAACCCCGCATGACCCCCGGATGAAGCGGAAGGTCAGGGTGGCAAATATACTGCTCACGTTGTTTGTGCTCGGACTGGTCATCTATTCTTATTTCACTTACCAGTTAATCTGGGGGATTGTTGGCGGGCTGATGATCCTGCTCTACATGCATATGCTGCTCTTTTCGGGAGATAATCTCTGAAGCAGGGGCGACGGTGGTTAAGGTGCTGATCTTCGTCCGGGTGCCGGAATGGAAATAAGCGGGAAAAAAGGTTTTGCCGGGCTTTGAGGTGAGGGGGCGGTGAGAGCGTTCAATCGCTGAGAAAGGAGAAGTTCAGGGTTCGGTTTAAATGTATTAGTTTTCGCATTGATTTTTCGGGTTTTTTAGGTTTTGGTTGCTGAAAGTTAAAAATCGCGAAGTTGGTTGAAATTCGCTAGCTTTTGACATTCATTTTTCTGTTTTTCTTGACTTGATTGCTTAAAGTTGAAGTCGCAAAGTTGGTTAAAATGTGCTAGCTTGCACATTATTTTATTCAGGTTTTTTAGGGCTTGGTTGCTTAAAGTTGAAGTCACAAAGTTGGTTAAATTACACTTCTTCTTTTATTTCATTTTCAGGGAAAAGCCGTTCGCCTTCGGCGAACGGGGGTGGGCATGGGTGCTGGCACTCGGCGGTTGCTTGGGGTTCTAAAATAATTTAGTCCGCTTGAGTGAGCGTAGCGACCGAAACGGACAGCGTACTGTTGCGATTTCATCGCAACTCCCAGAAAATCTCTGATTTTCTGTGATGCCGAGGCGCAATTCGGCTGGCACGGGTGCTGGCACTCGGCGGTTGTTTGGGGTTTTTAATGAATATAAATGGTCGAAAAAAGAAGGTTTGCTCCGGAGGTCAGAGACCTTCCAGGCGTTCCCGGGTTAAATCAATAGCTTCTTTTATTTTTTCGTTGTCCGGCTGGTCTTCCAGGAGGGTTTCCTGGATTCCGAGGGCTTTTTCGAGTTTTTCTCTGGCTTCTTCGGCTCTTTCCGGGTCCATCTGTTTGAGGCAGTTTCCTAGCTGGCTGAGGGTGGTGGAGAGTTCTGCCTGGTAGCCGGGGTTGTCGGGTTTTTCTTCGAGGAATTTGGCGTAGATTTCGACTGCGGCGTTCAGGACTTCCTCGGCTTCATCGTAGGAGGCGGTTTCGGTGAGGAGGGTGCCGTAGTTGTTGAGGTTTTCGCCGGCAGAGGTGCGGAAGACGGAGTTTTCGGGGTCTCTGGTGAGGAGTTTGGCGTAGATCTCGCGGGCGAGGGCGTAGGATTCGGCGGCTCGGGAGCTGTCTCCTTTGCTTTTCAGGAGGTTTCCCATGCTGCTCAGGGTTGTGCCCATATAGTGCTGGTAGTCGGAGTTTTCGGGGTCTTTTTCGAGGAGGGTACCGCCGACTTCGAGGGCTTTTTCGTAGGTTTCGAGGGCTTCGTCGTACTTCTTTGCGGAGTAGAGGATTCCGCCGCGGGTGAAGAGGATGTAGTAAAGGGCATCCGTGGAGTTTGCTGAGCGGGCGGATTTTTCTGCCCGGTCAAGAGTCTCAAGGGCTTTTTCCAGGTTGCCTTTCTTGATCTGGGCCACGGCTTTGTGAATCTGCTTGAGGAGGAGGAGGTTTTTTACTTTACTTCTGGCCATAGAGGGAGTTCCCCTTTATTTTTTTAAATAACTGTCGATATCATCTTTGAGGAAAGCTGGTACCCGAAATCCCGTAATATTATCCTTCCGGGCATTTTTTCCGGGTTGGAACGCAATTATCAAATAGTATATAATAAATGATGGGTATATACTGTATATACAAGCGCAGGTTAATTATATATACCATATGTAAATATAATCGCTCGGAGTACAATTGGGATTACAGTAACTCTTTAATATCCGGTTACCGTAACATCCAGCTTTTTGATCATCATTTTGTCACAGAGTTTATTATTTTTTAGAAAGCGTCAGGTATATATTAAAATGGAAACGTCTATTTAATAACGTTATAATATGTGAGCTAACCATGGAGAATAATGTTAATCAGAACATGGACGAGTCTAAAGAGAGGGTGGACGAGTCTCTTCATAAAATGGACGAGCGAGACGACGTTAGCCCGAAACTGGACGAGTCTGAAGCCAACCGGAAAGTGAATAAGCCGGAGGTGAATGAGCCGGAAGCAAACCAGAAGGTGGGTGAGTCTGACCAGAACACGGATAAGCCTGAGGCTATGCTTTTAGAGGAGTCCGACCCTCAAGACGAGGATGTTGATATCGATTTCCACTTCGAGGAAACTTCGAATATCGATGTCCCGAAACTCCTGATTGACCAGGTGCTCGGGCAGGAGCATGCGGTTGAAGTCGTGAAAAAAGCAGCCAGCCAGAGGCGGCATATCATGATGATCGGGACCCCGGGTACGGGTAAGTCTCTTCTTGCAAAAGCGATGGCGGAGCTCCTTCCTAAAGAGGAACTCAAGGATATCCTTGTCTACCCTAACATGGAAGACCTGAACAACCCGAAGATTAGGGAAGTTCCGGCCGGGAAGGGCAGAGAAATCGTCATGGCTCACAAAATGGAAGCAAGAAAGAAAGCCCAGGCCCGGAACATGCTCATGATGCTCTTCGTGGTGGGCATTATTATTTACTCTTATTTTGTCGGACAATTACTCTGGGGAATCATTGCCGGTATCATGATCCTCATGCTGACCCGCCAGTTCCTGCCAAAAGAGGAAATGATGATCCCGAAACTGGCGGTTTCCAACTATGACAAGGAACACGCACCTTACATTGACTCAACCGGAGCCCACGCAGGAGCTCTCCTCGGGGATGTCAGGCACGACCCCTTCCAGTCCGGAGGGCTTGAGACCCCGGCCCACGACCGTGTGGAAGCCGGCGACATCCACAAGGGCCACAAAGGGGTGCTTTTCATCGACGAAATCAACACCCTCCGGCTTGAATCCCAGCAGAGCCTGCTGACCGCACTGCAGGAAAAGGAGTACCCGATTACCGGGCAGTCCGAGCGGAGTTCCGGAGCCCTTGTTAAGACCGAACCCGTGCCCTGTGACTTCATCATGATCTCTGCAGGAAACCTTGATGCGGTCCAGAAAATGCACCCTGCTCTTCGGTCCAGGATAAAAGGTTACGGGTACGAGATCTACATGCGGGAGTCCATGGAAGACACCGCTGAGAACCGGAAGAAACTGGTCCGCTTCGTAGCCCAGGAAGTTGTCCGGGACGGGCATATCCCTCACTTTAACGAGGGCGCCGTAAAGGAAATTATCCGGGAAGCCCGGAGAAGGGCAGGCCGGAAAGGTCACCTTACTCTGAAACTCCGTGACCTCGGCGGGCTTGTCCGCGTGGCAGGAGATATCGCCCGCTCCGAAGACGCTCCACTGACGAAAACCGAGCACGTGCTTGCCGCAAAGCGGATAGCCAGATCCATCGAGCAGCAGCTTGCCGACCGCTACCTGGAACAGAAGCAGGACTACTCGTCTTTCCTGAGAAGCGGCGCAGCCGTTGGCAGGGTCAACGGGCTTGCTGTCATGGGCGGAGACTCCGGGATCGTGCTTCCCATCGTATCCGAAGTAACCCCCTCAATGTCAGGGGGCGAAGGGCGTATTATTGCAACCGGTAGGCTCAAAGCCATTGCAAAAGAAGCGGTACTTAACGTTTCCGCGGTTATCAAAAACATGACCGGTGCTGACATAGCAACCCACGACGTCCATATCCAGTTTGTCGGGACTTATGAAGGCGTGGAAGGAGACAGCGCTTCGGTTTCCATTGCTACTGCTGTTATCTCTGCCCTGGAGAAGATTCCTATCGACCAGAGCGTGGCGATGACCGGGTCCCTTTCAGTACGAGGAGACGTCCTGCCTGTGGGCGGAGTCACCTATAAGATCGAAGCTGCGGCCCAGGCAGGCATTAAAAAAGTCATCATTCCGAAAGCCAATGAGGCAGATGTCCTGATTGAAAAGAGGTACAGGGACAAGATCCAGATCATCCCGGTCTCTTCGATTGCGGAAGTTCTGGAACACAGCCTTGTGGGCCCGAAGAAGAACAGCATTGTAGAGAAACTCAAGAACATCACGAAACTGAGTTTCGATGTGCCGGACGTTGCCCAGGCTGCGTCCGTACAGGCCAGGAACTGTTTAGGGTACGGGAACTGACCGTCCAACTACCCCTGAGTTAAAGGCTCAGGGGTTTGTCTTACAAGCCCTGGTTGATCGATCATTGATTCGGAACTTTGGAAAATCCGTAGGGCCGGTAAGATCGATAATCGTTAAGATCGATAATTGTTAAGATCGATAATTGTTAAGATCGATAATTGTTAAGATCGATAATCGTTAAGATCGATAATCGTTAAGATCGATAATCGTTAAGATCGGAAATAATACCTAGTTACCTAAAATGTTGCCTCATTTTCAGGCTTTAAGGATGGCCGGTTAAACAGTCCTGAGGGGTAGGGACGGTGCTTGCATCGTACAAAACCTTTCCATATCTGATCGAGAGAAAGACGGATTCCGGGATTGACTCTTTTGCGGCTTCGCTGCAACACTTCCACTTCACAAAGCGGAAGTCCGCAAACCCGGATATGTATTACCCTGCTCCGGCAGGAGGGAAGCTTATTATTGGCTTTCATTATGGGGCTTGAACCCCAATTTAACCTTATTCAAAAAATCAGGAGTGGAGTTTACGCATTCCTCCCCTGAGCTAAAGACTCGGGGGTTTCCTGCTGAGGTTTTATGAACGAAATTATGCAGAACATCAAATTTTTTGACTGCAGGGTGATTGAGGGCAGTTCAAGTTCGGTCATCCTGGATAACGGGAAGATCGAGGAAATTTCCAGGAACTTCATGAAGGGGGCAGGCATAAGAGCCCTTTGCGGGGGTTCCTGGGGTTACACGGCCGTGGAAGGGGAACTGGACCTTGAAAGGGGGGTTAGGGATGCGGCAAAACTTGCTTTTGCCATGGACGAAAACACCCCGAAAGAAGAAGTCGAACTTGCAGACGTGGCCCCTCCTGTGGTAAAGAATCTCCCCCGGATAAAGATCGATCCCAGGGATGTCTCAATCGAGGAAAAAGTGGAGCTTTTGAAAAACATTGAGTCCCGGGCCAGGGTAGAGGGTGTCCACAGCACGAAAGTGATGTTCTCCGAATCTGAATTCAAGATCATGTACCGGAATTCCGAAGGTGTGGAATGCGAGTACGAGCTTTTGAACACGGGTTTTGCTGTTTCTGCGGTTGCTACCGAAAACGGGGTCTACCAGGCAGGTCGGGAAAGCCGTTTCGGCTACGGCTACGAAGTTTTTGAAAATGTAGATGCCCCCGGGCTTGCGGAAAAGGCAGGAAAAACCGCAGTCGAACTTCTGGGCGCAAAGACCCCCAAGGGAGGGACAATGCCCGTGCTCCTTGACCAGGAACTTGCAGGCGTCTTTGCCCATGAAGCCGTGGGGCATGCCTCGGAAGCGGACCTGGTGCTCGAAGGCGACTCCATTCTTGCAAACCGGATCGGGGAACAGATTGCTTCTCCGCTTGTCACGATCATCGATGACCCGACCCTGCATGAGTTCGGGTACTATCCTTTCGATGCCGAAGGGGTCGAGTCCAGCCGGACTGAAATCATCAGAGGCGGGGTCCTTAATTCTTACCTCCATTCCCGGGAAACCGCAGGGAAGCTCGGGGAAGAGACCGGGACTCCCGGTAATTCGAGGGCTCAGGGCTATTCCATGCCCATTGTCCGGATGAGCAACACTTTCATCGATAATGGGGACTCAAAGTTTGAGGAGATGCTCGAATCTGTCCGGGACGGGATGTACCTTATAGGGTCCCGGGGCGGACAGGTAAACACCGGGGAAGGGATCTTCCAGTTCAACGCCGAAAAGGGGTACCTGATCAGGAACGGGGAACTTGCTGAACTTGTAAAGGATGTGTCCCTTTCGGGAAAGACCCTTGAGATCCTGAACCACGTGACCGGGGTGGGGAACGACCTGAAAATGACTGCCGGCAGGTGCGGGAAAGGCGGGCAGCTAGCACCCGTTTCCGACGGTTCTCCCCATCTTGCCATTTCCCGGGCTCTGGTGGGAGGTGCCTGAAGATGTACGAACTTGCAAAAAAAGCCTTGAATATTGCTGAAAAAGCCGGGGCAGAAGAAGCCGAAATCTATTACGTTTCAAACCATTCCACCAGCGTGAACTTCAAAAAGGACGCCCTGGAAAGTGCCAAGGACCGCTTCTCGGAAGGGATCGGGGTCCGGGCGATCGTGAACGGGGCAGTAGGCTTTGCCAGCACGAATTCGGCAAAAGACCTCGAAAATACGATCAAGATCGCAGTTGCCGAAGCCCGGGTCCGGGAAAACGACCCTGACTGGGTGGCTCTCCCCTCAAATGGAAAATATCCAACGGTGGCCGGGATTTTCGATAAGAAAATCGAAGCTATGAAACTCGAGGAGTGCATCGGGTATGCCATGGAACTTGTCGAAGGCACAAAGGAAGTTCCAGGGACCCTGCCCACTTCCGGATCTTTTACTCGGGGAAAGAGCAGGCAGCTTATCCTGAACACGAACGGTGTGGAAATCGAAGAGGAATCTACCGCAGTTTCCGGGTTCGTGGACGTGATCACCGTAAACGGGGAAACTTCCACGGCGTATGACTTTGACGTATCCCGCTCTCTTGGTATTGATTTCCGGGCACTTGGAAAGCACGCCTCGGAACTTGCCATCAGCTCGGGCAACGGGATAACGATCGAAGCACAGAAGACAAATGTCGTTTTCCATCCCTTTGCTTTTTCGGACATCCTGGAAGCCGCTTTTGCCCCGTCTCTCGACGCTGATAACGTGCAGAAGGGCAGGTCCGGCCTGATAGGCAAGCTCGGGGAGGAACTTGCAGCCCCGGAACTTTCTATCTATGACGACGGGCTGGTCGAAGCAGGAATCGAGACCTCGGCTTCGGACGACGAAGGTGTCCCTTCCCAGCGCACTGACGTGCTTGAAAAGGGAGTTCTCAAAGGCTACCTCTACGACAGTTACACTGCCGGAAAAGAAGGGGTAAAGAGCACCGGCAACGCTGCGCGTGGCTCCTACACGAGCCCGCCTGCTGTGGGGCTCCGGAACTTCATTATCGATTATCCGCAAACGGATCTTATTGCCGATACCGATTCCGGAGTTTTCGTAAACACGGTGATCGGGGCTCATACCGCAAACTCGATTTCCGGGGATTTCTCCGTAGAGGCCAGGAACGCCTTCACCATCAAAGATGGGGCTCTCGATAAACCGATCAAGTCCCTCATGATCTCGGGTAACGCCTTCGACCTTCTGAAAAATATCACAGGTGCAGGCACCGATGTCCGGAAAGTAGGCGGCTTCATTTCACCGTCGATCCGGGTCTCGGACATGAGCGTGATCGGCTGAGGGCGTGGCTTTTTAAGTTGGCTTTTTAAGTTGGCTTTTTAAGTTGGCTTTTTAAGTTGGCTTTTTAAGTTGACCTATAAAGAGTGAAAGTTGTGGTTTTGGTCGGTTAAGGTGGATCGGCTAAAACCTGCATCTTTTTTTTCTTCTTAAACCTGCCCGAAATTTTTACAGGTGTTCTGGTAAAAATATTTTTCAAAAAAAGTATTATTCCGGAGGAACAAAATCCGGTATCCGGAAGGTAAGTCCAATCCCGGTGTTCTATCACCGGTACTTATTGGGCCGGGCGGGTATCTAAATGCTGAAGAAGTTCGGGAACAGGGTACTGGATAATTCTTATTTTTTGTTTTCAGCTTAAGTTTCAGGGCTTTATAGAAATCCTGTGAATTCAAACTTTGTCCGTTTTGAGTCGGATGCTTGAATCCGGGACTCTGGGTACCGGTTCAACTAAGGTGTGCCATTTTTTAGGGATTTCTACAGAGCCGTTTTCCGCATTCAACTTTTTTCTTGTTTTCAAATTACGCTTTCTCTTATTTTCAGCTTCAGTTTCCTTTTATTTTCAGGTTAGCTTCATTTTGGGGTTTAACCTCTTACCACAAGCACCGGTACCTTTGAATGCCTTACCACGTTTTCGGCAACGCTTCCGAGCAGGAACCTATCGAGTCCTGATTTGCCGAGTGTTCCTATCACGATCATATCGATGTCATTCTCTTCTGCAAACTCTACAATTTTGTCTGCGGGATGTCCTTCCAGGAGTAAGGATTCCTCCTCGACCCCGGCAGCTCTGGCGGCATCTTCCACGAAGCCCGTGGCTTTCTCACCTTCTGTTCTGAAGTGCTCCATGGCAGCTTTTTCCCAGCCAAAGTCCCTGGGGGAATGGGTCGTAGGGACGATCACATATACAGCGTAGAGTTTAGCTCCGCTCAGCTTTGAAATTTCGATTCCCGCTTCAACAGCTTTTTTGCAGAGTTTCGAACCGTCGGTTGCAACCATTATTTTTTTGTAAGTTCCCTCTCTCATATTAAATCCCTCAATTATATTCCTTATCGGCCCTGTGTCCAGTTTCAGCTTCCTGAAACATTTCCCTGCACAGACCCGCCCTTTCTTATCGGTGCGTGCATGCAGTCAGGGGCATATTTGCTCTGCATGGTGCATGCTTGCTCCTTATTCTACTATATTAATTATTATATATATGGCTTTTTCATAAAATAATGGCAGACCGGATTACTTTTCATTTCCGAGGGCTCTGTTCCCGAAAATAGCTGATGGATGAATAGCCGATGAAGGAATGGCAGGTGAAGGAATGGCGGGTGAAGAATAACTGATGAATGAATAAACGATGAATGAATAGCCGATGGAGGAATAGCCGATAAAGAATAATCGGTAAAGAATAATCGATGAAGGAATTATTGATCAGGAACTTGAGCTCAAAGGCAGGAAAGTAGACTCCGCTGTGAATATCTCTTGAAGAAGGAAGGAAAGAAGGAAAGAAGGAAGGAAGGAAGGAAGGAAGGAAAGAAGGAAAGAAGGAAGGAAGGAAGGAAGGAAGGAAGGAAGGAAGGAAGGAAGTGACTGCAAGGTGATTTGTTCACAATATATTTATCCTTTATCAGTTATGTGTGGAAAAAACTTCTGAAAATCTGGAATTTTTTATTCAATTTTGGCACAAAAGGGTTGTCCTTTATTTTGCTACCAAAACGTTTATATGTAGGTTTGTATTCACTGTGAACTGTGAACGGGTATCGCTCAACATCAAATACATTTTACAACAACCAAATCCAACATATTTTAACCTCCTCCAAAAACCCCCGTTCACCCCTTTGATTCTAATATATTTCTCCTGTATATTCAAGTAATCTTTAGTTTGCCTTCCTAAGTTTTTCTTTCTTTACCTTTTCAGTTTTCCTTTCTTGCTTCCCTTTTTCATTTTTTTCTTCCTTTTTCATTTTTTCCTTCTCTTTCCATTTTTTCTTCCTTTTTCAGTTTCCTCTATTTTACCTTTATTCCTTATTTTCACATTCAGGGAGCAAGACCGAGCAGTCCCATGAGAATTACGAACCTTATCAGGATGCTCATCCCAGTGGAGTAGGCAACGATCCGGAAACCCAGGCGGGGGCCGAAGATTGCCACTTTCTTGGGGATCTGGCTGCGGAGGGCAAAGATAGGGAGCATGAACATGCTGCCCAGCATAAGCACGATCATTGCCTGGAGCTGTGTGATCTCTCCGGCATGGATCATGGGGCCGAGCAGGGAAATTCCCAGAATCGGGCTTGCCACGTAACTTGTCAGGGGGACAATGGCTTCGGGGGGGATTTTGAAGAGTTCGGCAAGGGGGAGCACGCTGAATATATCAAAAGCTCCCTGTTCCCTGAGGAAGAATACGATGGTCGTGGCGATCAGGTAGACCCTGGCAATTTTCAAAAAGACTTTAAACTCTTTCCGAACTGCCCTTTGAACTGCCGTTTTAAGGGATACCTTTCCGTTGAATTTGCTCTCCTGCGGCTTGCAGGAATTGCCTTTTAGAAGGAGTTTGCTTGCGACAGCTACTGCCACGATTTTGAATATCGCAGTGAATATAAATACGAAAGCATAAAACCCACCCACGGCCAGCCCCAGAGCCGGAAGTACGATCGGGACCTGGTAGGTGAAGAGTTCCCTGACATAGGCGGGGGTGCTGTTCATTATGGCGCAGAGAGTAACCTCCCTATCATCAAGGCAACCGTTTTCCTTTTCCTGCAGGAGCATACTGTTTGCGGCCACAGTAGACCCTATGGACACTAAAAAGGCCGATGAACAGGTCTCAGGCAGGTTCGTATGGGCAAAAATAGGGCTCGTAAGTCTGGAAAACTTCTGCATGAGGCCCAGTTCCACAAGCACGGCAGTTCCGACAAGTCCTAAAAAAATCATAAAAAGTATGGGAAGGGCAAAGTCCAGTACTTGAAGGAAAAGTCCTATCATCGGCAGTTATTAGAGTCGGGCAGGTACATCAATTTATCCCGGGAATTCCGGAGAAGCTGCCCGAAAACTTCTATATTTTTTCGTCTTTGTTTTCTACTTTGCTATTTTCAACTGTGCTTCCTGCTTTGCTTTCTGCTTTGCTATTTTTAGCTTTCTTCGGCTTTCTCTCCCCTCACGACGAGCACCGCGTTCTTTGAGTGCCTGACCACGTTTTCAGCCACACTTCCAAGGAGGAATCGCTGGACTCCGGATTTCCCCTGCGTCCCCATCACGACCAGGTCGATGTCGTTCTTGTCCGCAAATTTGACAAGCTCGTCCCCGGGGTTCCCTTCGAGGATTACGGATTCCACCTTGACACCGGCAGATTTGCCTTTTTCTTCAATGAAGCTTGTAGCATCTTCCCCTTCGGTCCTGAGGTGTTCTTTCATTGCCTTTTCCCAGCCCGCATCCTTGGGCATTGCGGAACGCCCTCCCGAAGTTACCACATAAACAGCATAGACTTTTGCCCCGCTCAGTCTTGCGATTTCAATTCCATTGTGGACAGCTTTCCTGCCCAGTTCCGAACCGTCGGTTGCAATCATTACCCTATTATATGTTCCGGTTTCCATACCAAACTCCCCTTTTAAGTTCGCCGTCAGTCCTATGTCCGGGATTCCCGATTCAATAAGCTTTACTCCGGCACAGTTGGCTTTTTCTTTCCAGTGCATGCGTGCATTAATCTACGCACATCCCGGCTTAAATTAATTATATGTTGGGTATATTATAATACTACTCTATATTAATTGTTATCTGATTTATCCATTATGGAATTATCTCTTAAAAGAAGGTCATAAACTCCTGTTGAAAATGTTGCTAATCGGAACGTAGGAAAAATATGGATTAATAGGGACAAAAAATAAAAATCCTGAAGAAGTATGGGTGAAGCCCGGACAGAATCAACTGGTCTAATCAACTGGTCTGTAGTCCCGAACGTAAATATTTATACTTACTTTACAACCACGGAATACACGGAAAGCACGGAAGGATTGTGCCTCTCTTTCCTTTATTCCGTGTTTTCCGGGCTTTCTGTGGTTAAACTTTCACTTGAGATTGGGGGTGGAATTCGGGGCATTGACTATAATTGATACTGCCGCTTTTTCGATTTTTTAAAACTTTCTTGCCTGAATAATTGTTTCTGCTTGCTTTTCTCTGAACACTGCCTGACGACAGCCGGGGCAGAGTTCCACCCAGAGGCCTCCTGTTGGAGGAAGGGAGATTTTTTCCGAAATAGCTGTCCTTATCTTCTCTAGTTCCTTTCTGGTTGCAAAGGCAGTCCCGCATTTCTGGCAGGGCACAAGCTCGAAGTCAAGGGTCTGGCTTTTGAGTGGGACCCGGCTTTTTTCCAACTCTACAGGGAAAATGAAGCTTATTGCCTTTTCGGGGCAGGCAAGGACACAGAGTTCGCAGTCCGGGCTGCAGTTTGCAGGGAAGCTTATACGTCGCATGTTTCCCTCTTTGGAAAAGGTAATCAGCTTCTCGGGGCAGGCTGAAGTGCAGGCCCTGCATCCGATGCATCTTTCTTCCTCAGGCACGAGCATCCTTGTGCTTTCTTTCATCTGTTTTTCCTCCTGCCGGCAGGTTCCGGGGTTCCAAGGGCTTTTTTAATTATTTCTGCCCTTCTGGTCCTGATACCTCCTCCGATGCTTTCGGCTTCTGCGCAGAAGAGGGCTCCTGCAGGGCAGGTCGCCACACAGGCAGGAATTTCTTTTCCCTGGCAGAGGTCACAGCGCTCCACAACACCAGCCCTTAATTCCGCAGTCCCGAAGGGACAGGCAAGGACGCAGAGCCGGCATCCGATGCATTTTTCGGCATCGTACTCAAGCCCGCTGTCCCCGTAGTTCAGGGCTTCTCCGGGACAGACGGCAGCGCAGAGGGGGGTTTCGCACTGGCGGCAGGAAACGGGAACTGCAGCAAGGCCCCTTACGACCTGTACGGATATCCTTGCGCTTTCGTTTTCCCTCTCGCAGGCAAGTTCACAGGCGTGGCAGGCGATACAGCGGGACAGGTCAGCATAGACGGCTTCCGGCATTTTTCAGTCCCTCCTGATCCTGCAGGCCGAAACCTTGAATTCGGGGATTTTGGCTTCCCTGTCAAGGGAACCTGCGGTCAGGGCATTTGTTCCCGGGAAATGGAAGGGCATGAAGAGTACCCCTTGCCCCACCCTTTCGGTCAGCCGGGCTATTACTTCCGTTTTTCCCCGCCGGGTTTCCAGCAAAAGTTTGTTCCCTTCCCTGATTTCCATTGTCCTGGCATCTGCGGGGTTGATTTCCACGTAGAGTTCGGGTTCTTTTTTAAGCAGGGATTTGCTCCGCCTGCTCATGGAGCCTGCATTATAGTGGAGCACTGTTCTCCCGGTGGTGAGCAAGAAGGGATATTCGGGACCCGGGGTTTCCGCGGGGCTCCTGTGTTCCACGGGGACGATCCTGGCAAGCCCGTCCAGGGTCCTGAAACTGTTCGTGTGCAGGACAGGGGTCCCGGGGTGGCCGGGGTCGGGACAGGGCCAGATAAGCCCGAAGTCCTTTTTCAGCCTCTCTTTTGTCATACCCCCGTAAGCCGGGACAGCAGCGGCAATTTCTTCCAGGACCTCTCCTGCATCTCTGCTGGGAAAATCCAGCCCGAGGTTTTCCGCAAGCCCGAACAGGATCTCCAGGTCAGCCCTGGCTTCGCCGGGCGGCAGAAGGGCAGGTTCCACCCACTGGACCCGCCGTTCCGTAGAGGTGAAACTGCCCTCTTTTTCCGCAAAAGCAGCTGCAGGGAGGACAAGGTCGGCATATTCGGCAGTATCGGTCATGAAAATGTCCTGTACCACCAGAAAGTCCAGGTTCTCAAGGGCTTTTTTCACCTGTGAGGAATCCGGGTGCGAGTTGACCGGGTCTTCTCCCATCACGTACAGGGTTTTGATCTTTCCTTTCCCTGCGGCTTCAACCATTTCCGTTGCCGTAAGGCCCGGACTTTCGGGAAGCTTTTTTGCTCCCCAGAGGTTCTGCATGCGTCCGGCTGCTTCGGGATCCTCCACTTTCCCGTACCCAGGGAAATATTCGGCCAGGGCTCCCATATCGCAGGCTCCCTGCACGTTGTTCTGGCCTCTAAGGGGAAGGATCCCTGCCCCTTTTTTCCCTATGTGCCCGCAGATAAGGGCAAGGTCCGCACAGGCTGTTACGTTGTCCGTGCCCGAAACGTGCTGGGTGATTCCCATGGAGTAGACGATGGCTGCAGTCCCTGCGTGCGCATAAGCCCTGGCAGCTTTTATTATGTCTGCGGAGGGGATACCGGTAGTGCGGGAGACTGTTTCGGGGTCATACCTTTGAAGGTTCTGTTCCAGTTCGGAAAAGTCCCGGGTTCGTTCCCGGACAAATCTCCTGTCCCAAAGTCCTTCGGAGACGATTACATGCATCATCCCGTTCAGGAGAGCAACGTCAGTCCCGGGTTCAAGCCGCAGTGCAAGGTCCGCAAGCCAGCTTGTAGGGGTTATGCGGGGGTCGGCTACAATCACGAGGGCCCCTTTTTCTTTTGCCTTTAGGACCTGGCGCGAGACAGGGGGGTGATTTTCTGCGAAGTTTGACCCTATCACGAAAATGCACTCCGAGGAGGCAAGGTCTGATATAGGGTTTGTCATAGCTCCCGTACCCAGGGTTTTTCCAAGGCCTGTGAGGGTGGAAGCGTGGCAGAGCCTTGCGCAGTTGTCCACATTATTCGTCCCGAGCAGCCTGGCAATTTTCTGGAATATGTAGTTTTCTTCATTACTGCACTTGGCAGAGCCCAGAAAAGCCAGGGAGTTTGGCCCGGATTTTTCCAGCGACCCTTTCAGTTTTGCCGCCGCAAGCTCCAGGGCTGCTTCCCATTCGATCCTTTCCCATCCGTTTTCGGTCTTTTTCATAGGGTATTTCAGACGGTCGGGGTGGTCCAGGACTTCCAGGACCGTGTTGCCTTTCGGGCAGAGGCTTCCTTCGTTTACCGGGTGGTCGGGCATATACCGGATACCTGTGGCTTTCCCTGCTTCAAGTTCTAGATAAAAACCGCAGCCCAGGCTGCAGTAGGGGCAGATGGTCGGGGGGGAGATTTTCGGGAGAGGGTTTTTTTCTTGCGTGGGTTTCACCTCCATTCCCCGGATTTTTTCCGGGGGCCGTATGCTCAGGGAATGCTTCCCGTCTGCATTCCCTTTGCCAGTTTCAGGGCGGCCTGGCTGCGTTTGATCCCCGAGAAATCCTTTACTTCAGCGTAGACCAGGGCACCGGTGGGACAGGCTTCCACACATGCGGGAACTTCCCTGTCCGGGCAGAGGTCGCATTTCACGGCAACCCTTGCTTCTTTTTGCCTCCCGATTACCCCGTAGTTGCAGACCATGGAACAGGTCCAGCAGCCGATGCAGAGGTCCGGGTTGTGGGTGACTCTCCTGCTAACCTCGTCCCGGGAAAGGGCGTTTGTGGGGCAGACGGTGGTGCAGGGAGCATCTTCACAGTGCCGGCAGGTTATGGGGACCGCAACGGCAAAGTCCGGGATATACTCAACGTAAATTCGTTTGCGAGGTACCGGGCTTTCTCCTATGGCCGAAAAGAGGTCCTTGCTCTCGGAGTGTTCCACGGCGCAGGCAATCTCACAGGACCGGCAGCCCATGCAGCGTTCCGGGCGGATCATGACTTCCTTCATCAGGTCCACCTCTTCAGGGCTCAAGGCCCAGGGCTTTTCTTTTATCTTCTATGTGCTCGATCATCAGGTCAGCAGCCTTGAAGGGGTCCGGTTCCACGGCAAAGCTTGCTCCGACTACCTCATCGAGTCCTTCTGTCAGGAGCCCTGTGACTGCCCCGCTTCCGAGGACCGGGGGCACTGTCCCGAGTACGGTATACACGCCAGAAGAGACCACGTATGTCCCGATGCTGACGGCTTTTTCGCTCATCCATTCGGGGGCTGCCCCTGCTGCCGGAAGGTCGCTGATGTCCACGCCAAGGGCCTTTGCCACAACTGCGGCAAGCACCAGGATCCGGCTGATGTCCACACAGGAACCCATGTGCAGGACAGGGGGGATTCCCAGGGCTTTGCAGACGCCTTTTAACCCTTCTCCTGCCTGGTCAGCAGCTTCGGGTTTTAGCAGGCCTTCTTCGGCACAGGCAATGGCGTTGCAGCCGGTGGTGACTACCAGGACGTTGTTCTTAATCAGTTCCTTTACAAGGTTGACGTGCCCGTAGTTGTGCTTGATTTTGACATTGTTGCAGCCCACAACTGCCCCGATACCCTTTACGGCTCCACCGGTAATCGCGTCTATGAGGGGCGCCGGGCTGCCTCCGAGGGCGGTGAGGATGGCTTCTGCGCTGAAACCGACCATGCATTCCTGTTTCTCGTCAGGGATGTTGACTCTTGCAGGGTTCCTGTTCGGGAAGTTTTCGACCGCTGTCCTTACAATCTCCTTTGCAGTCTCATAGGCGGTTTCTTCATGGAACTCCATTCTCACGGTTCCCGGAAAGTCGGCTTTCGGGGAGGTGGAGATGAATTTCGTATGGTAGCAGCTAGTAAGTGCCCCGAGGGCCGGCATGATACACTGCACGTCTACGACCATGGCTTCCACAGCCCCGGTTATGACGGCAAGTTCCTGCTGGAGGAAGTTTCCTGCGGTAGGGATCCCGTGGCGCATGAGGGTCTCGTTTCCGGTGCAGCACATGCCTGTAATGTTAATTCCTTTTGCTCCTTTTTCCTTTGCAAGCTTCAGGATTTCGGGGTCCTCGGAAGCTTCCAGAATCATTTCCGATAGGATGGATTCGTGCCCGTGTATTACAAGGTTAACTTTATCTTCGGAAAGCACCCCGAGGTTTACGGTGGATTTGATCGGAGTCGGGGTCCCGAAGAGCACATCCTGGACGTCCGTCGCGATCATGGACCCGCCCCAGCCGTCCGAAAGGCTGGTCCGGAGCCCATGCAGGAGGATATGGACCGGGTCGTTGTCCACACCGATATGGGTCCTGTGCATGCATTCCACTATTTCCCGGTCAACGCCTCTCGGGTCAATCCCGATTTTCGTCCAGAGCTTAACCCTTTTTACGGGAGCCCGGCGGGTAAACTGGATGGGCCCTTCCTGTTTTCCGAATTCGGCAACCAGGGCATCGGCAAGTTCGGCTGCTATTTCTTCCTTGCTCCTCTCTTCGACAGAGATGCCGTACTCGGCTGCAAGGGCTTTTAGTTTCGCTTCGTCTTTCAGGCCGTAGCTTCCGGCTTCACCTTCGGTCATTTTCTTGAAGGTCAGCACGGCGTCCCTGGCATGGTCGGAATGGGCGGCTGCGCCTGCTGCGATCATCCTGAGGAGGTTTCTTGCTACAATGATGTCTGCCGTAGCTCCGCAAACTCCTTTATCCGCGCCTTCCCCGAAGGGGTCTATTCTGCAGGGCCCCATGTTGCAGTTCCTGCAGCAAATTCCTAACTGTCCGAAGCTGCACTGGGGCTGCTGTTTCTCGTAGCGGTCCCAGGCAGTTTCTATACCTTCTTTTTCAGCCTGTTTGAGCATGATCAGGGAAGCGGGGTCGATGCTTCTGTCCTGTGCTTTTGATACCATCTTATCACTTCATTGTTTATTTTTATGTTTTGAAGGGTTGTTACCTTTAAAGTAACAATTATTTTTGCACAGTACCCGCCCTACCAACTCCTTTATGTTTTTCAATTTCTTAAATTTCCAATGGCAGTTTCGCTATTTAAATATTCTTAAATGTTATTTTTTGTTAATATATATTCAATGTCGGACTGTTCTGGTGTGTGATTGTCAAGGCACCTGTTTTTTAAATTGTAACCCGGGGAGTAACATTGTTAACTTACCTGAATATTTTTTGAGTTTCAAAAGCAACAAAATTTGGTTTTATGAAAGATCTCTTTTATTCTCTCCCGCTTTTAAGCTAAAATGGCTAAAACCCCAAATCGTAAATAATTTGGAAGTTATACAGATCAGTAAAATACAAAGATGATTTTAATATTTTGAAGAATAAGTTGATTTTATGCCGAAAATAAGTTGATTTTATGCTGAAGAATAAGTTTATTCCTAATACTCTGAGAATAAGTTGATTTTAATAAACGGAAAAATAGATACTTTAATCTAAAGGGAAATCCCTTTCCTGCTATCCTCACAACTGACTTTGATGGTGAAAACAGAGTGAAAAAAGATCTGATGGAGATTTTGGCCTGTCCGGTCTGCAAAGGCGACCTGGTTTTGAACGTGGTGGAAGAAAATGAAGAAGAGATCATATCCGGGACCCTCTACTGCCCTGCTTGCGGTGAGCATTACCCGATAGACGAGGGGATTCCTAACCTGCTTCCTCCTGATCTCCGAAATTGATTTGAGGGGTTTTGAACTTGCAGCAGATAGTGCAGAATGTTATAATTAACCGGCAGGAACTTAACTCTATAGAGTTTGAGACTGAGGACATTGAGATCCCCCTGGCTCCCGGGGAAGAGCAGACCTTTGAAATCCTGGTCACAAACCAGGGTTCTCCAACTCACATTCATTTTTCGGTTAGCGAGGATTTGAAAGGAAATATTACTTTTTTGAGGGATAACCCCTACGTCCTGCACAAGGAATACGTTTCTGCGGTTGCGAGGATCCCGCGGGACGGAAAGGTGCTCACCGAAGGGAAGATTTTCATTACCGCCGGTTACGGTTCGAAAAAGAAAGGATTTCCCGTCCAGCTCGGAAAAAAGGACGAAAAGCCAAAAGAGCCCGAAGATGAAATCCAGGTCTGGGAAGATAACGATGAGCTCAGGCCTTACAGGCCGGGAGGGGATGCCCATAAAAAGAAGGTTTCAAACCCCAGGGGGAGCGGAACCGGAGCTGGTAGCTTTTCCGTTTCATTCCTGAAAAAGCTCTTCGGAAGTGAGGGTTCACAAACCTGGAAATCCGGGAACAAAACCCGGAAACCAGTTAATGAGGCCGATAAGTTGCCTTTGACCCTGGCTCTTGGAGGTTTCCTGCTGCTTGTCTCCCTTTTTTCTCTCTACTTCGTTTTGCCTGAGGGAATGGGGTTCAGAGTCAGTTTCGCCCATGCCCTGGTGTTTTCGATCCTTTTTGTCACCTGCATAACCTATCTCCTGCTGAAAATAATGGAGGATGGCTGACCCTTTCCTGAAAATCAGACTGTTTTGGAGACAAATCGAAAGTCCCGGAAGAGCTGAGGGGTGGGGTGTGAATTAAAATTCCTGAACTGATTATTAAGGCTGAATAATGCCTTAAACTGCTATTAATTTCTTTCAACGGCTGAAAAATTTTTTACAAGGTTGAGAAATTTCTGAATAGGCTTATTAATTTCTTTAATGGCTTATTAAATCTTTTAATGGCAGATTTACTCTTTTAATAACTTATTAATAGCTTAAAATGCTTTTAAATGGCTGAAAAACTCTTAAATAACTTATTAATTCCTTTAATGGTTTACTAATGGCTGAAATATTTGGTTAATGGCTGAAATGGTTAGGCAAAGGCTGAAATATATGAATAAGGAAAAAGGCTAAAGACTATTTTTTTATATTATGAGCCTATTGGTATTGTGTTCTTATGCAGGCACAATATTGAAAATTATGCGGATGTTGCCCGCAATGTTCCCCACAACACTGGTTTCAATTTCAATATCACATTAATCTTTGAATCAGTGTATCCTCTGGATCGATGTCATCCTCTGGATCGATGTTATCCTTTTAATACTCCCATTGACTTATTAATTCCTATTAATCCCTATTAAATTGTCGAGGAAGCTGACCCATGAAGTATATTGTAGTTACCGGTGGTGTGATGAGCGGGCTTGGAAAAGGCATCACCATCGCGTCCATTGGTAGGAACCTGAAAAACAAAGGCTATAAAGTTACGGCTATCAAGATCGACCCCTACATCAACATTGACGCAGGCACAATGAGCCCCTACCAGCACGGGGAAGTATTCGTGCTGAAGGACGGGGGCGAGGTGGACCTGGACCTCGGGAACTACGAACGGTTCCTTGATACGGAATTGACCCGGGACCACAACTTCACCACGGGCAAGATCTACCAGGCGGTTATCGCAAAGGAACGGAGAGGCGACTACCTGGGAAAGACTGTCCAGATCATTCCCCATATCACAAACGAGATCAAGAACAGGATACGAAAAGTTGCGGCCCGGAGCGGGGCTGACATTTGCCTGGTAGAAATCGGCGGGACCGTGGGAGACATTGAGAGCATGCCCTTCCTGGAAGCTGTCCGCCAGATGCACAGGGAAGAGCCGGCCGAAAACATCGTTTTCATCCACGTGACCCTGGTTATGGAAGACCTCCAGGGCGAGCAGAAGACCAAACCCTCCCAGCACTCGGTAAAGGACCTGAGGACCCTCGGGCTGAGCCCGGATGTAATCGTTACCCGGTCAAAGACCCCCCTGCATGAGGCTGCAAAGGAAAAGATCGCCCTTTTCTGTGACGTCCCCCAGGAACTGGTCATCAGCGCCCACGACGCGAACGACATCTACGAAGTCCCCCTGGTAATCGAAGAGCAGGGCCTGACCACCAAACTCATGCAGCGCCTCAAGCTTGAATCCAATTTCGAGGACCCTGCCTGGAAGGAAATGGTTGCCAGGATGAGGAACATGAAAGATGAGGTAAAACTGGCAATTGTCGGGAAATACACCCATCTTGAGGACTCCTACCTTAGCATCTTCGAAGCCGTTAAGCACGGGGCAATCGAGTGCGGCTGCAAAGCCGACATCGAAATGGTCGATGCCGAGGACTTTGAAAACGACCCCAAAGAACTCGAAAAGCTCCGCCAGTACGACGGGCTCCTGATCCCCGGGGGCTTTGGCGAACGTGGGACCGAAGGCAAGATCATGGCAATCAGGTTTGCCCGCGAAAACGATATCCCCTTCCTTGGCCTCTGCATGGGCATGCAGCTTGCCGTAATCGAGTTTTCAAGAAACGTCGCAGGCCTCGAAGGTGCAAACTCCACCGAGTTCGATGAGGATACCCCCTACCCCGTAATTGACATCCTCCCCGAACAGACCGGAGTTGCCGACCTTGGCGGCACTATGCGTCTTGGCGACTACGAAGCCATCCTCAAAGAAGGCTCAATGGCCGAAAAGATCTATGGCAGCAACTACATCATAGAACGCCACCGCCACAGGTACGAAGTCAACCCCGAATTCGTTGAGCGCCTGGAGTCCTTTGGCATAGTCTTCTCCGGCAAGAACAAGAACAGAATGGAGATTTCCGAAATCCCGGACAGGCGTTTTTTCTTTGCCTCTCAGTTCCACCCCGAATTCAAGTCCAGACCCGGCAGGCCGTCCCCCCCGTTCAAGGCCTTTGCGTCTGCAATGAAGGGCTACAGGAAGGCAAGGGAAGGACAGTAAAAAGGGCTCTAATGGCCTTTTTACCTTTTTTCACTTTTTTTCTAGGTTTTTTTCTCAAGCTATTATTTTGAAGCCTTTTTTGCTTTAGTGGATTACTTTCTGGAAATTAAACCCCGTTTTTGAGTCCGTTTTTCGTGCTGATTCCGGGGTGTGTTGGAATTTCGTGCTGGCCTCTGAGTGCAGGGGTTCCAGTTGGTAGCCAGGGTCCGGCAGCAGTCCCGTTCACGAAGTGAACGGCTTTTCTTTATTATGTTGTATTATTGAGACTTTACACTTCCATGCACTACAAATAGTAAACTTTTCCAATTTTTGCTTTTGTGGCACTATCAACAGAACGACTAATTAGCACCTTAAGATACTAATCTGGATTAGTACTGATCGTTATTAGGATATTACCTGCCTCATTTTTGCTCCATTCTCAGGCAAGAAATTAAATCACATCTGCGATAATAGATGAGTGGTATGGTAAAGAAAATTCTGACATTCCTTCTGATTTTATCCCTGGCCTTGAACGCCTACTTCGTCTGGTTTGCCCAGCCGCAGCCTCTCGGAGCCGGGGAGAGTGCGGAGCAGATTCGGGAGATGCAGGCCCGGATCAATTCCCTTGAAGAGGAGAACGAGGCCCTGAAAGTGCAGGTCCTCCTCAATAACCAGTCCCTGCAGTCCTACGCTTCCCAGATCGAGTTCTACCGGAACCGGGTTGTAGAGCTCGAAACGACGTTCCAGGCCTGCCCTGTGGGCCAGGAAGGCTTTGCAACCCTGCAGGCTCCGGCTGTGGTCCAGAGAATCGAGGAAGGAGAAAATGGGCCCTTTGTCTCGGAAACGGTTATTGAGGAAGGCGCACTGATTGATGTCTCGGTTGAGGTCAGGCCAGGAAAAGGCCGCGTGCTTGTCCAGACGACCCCCCTGATGGGTGTGGTCTTCCAGGACGCCGCCAACACCGCAGTCTTTGTTGCCCAGGACCAGGCCAATATGAGCCTCACCGGTACCGACACGATCTTCAGTATCATGGCTGAAGAACCGATCCCTGCCGTGGACGGGCCAAGCGCAGGCGCTCTCATGACCCTCCTCACCATCGCCGCCCTTGACAACAACACCAAACTTAACGACTCCGTAACCCTCACCGGCACCATCGACAGCGAAGGCAACGTTGGCCCCATCAGCGGCGTGATCGAAAAATCCGAAGCCGCAAAAGCCGGAGGCAAGACCCTGATCCTCCTCCCCAGGGAAAACGACCAGCTTGTCAGCTACACCTACGTCCAGAGAGATGCAGGCCCCTTCACAATCGTTGAAAGAAAACCCGAATTCATTGATACCGAGGAGTTCATCGAGGAAAATGTGGGGATCGACGTCGAGTTTGTTGATACTATTGAGGATGTGGTCAGGTATGCGGTGTGATGGGGGAGATTGAACCTTTTTTCTCCTATTTTGATTTTCTTATTCCATGGATGAATACAAAAATTACTAATACAATTGTTCATATAAACGAACATATGTTCGGTATAATGAACATATGTTCGCGTCCTTCCTTTTCCATTCTCATCTTCCTGGGCAGGAGATACCATGAAGGTTTTTATGTCCGGGAACTTGCACGGGCTCTTAAACTTGGAACCGGGACTGTGAGCGAGGCCCTCAGGGAATTATGTGAAGCCGGGCTTTTGAACCGGGAAGAGAGGGGAAAAATAGTAATTTATCGGGCAGAGATGAAGAGCCCTCTACTCAGGGAATTGAAAGTCTGTTTTAACCTTATGGAACTGAACCCCCTCATGCTCAGGCTCCGTGAAAGTGGGGCTGTATCTCGAATGGTATTGTTTGGGAGCTGTGCAAATGGAGAAGATACCTGGGAAAGCGATATTGATCTCCTTATTGAAACTGGGAAGAAACGCGAGGTTTCCGTTCTTATAGAATCTGCTCAGGAGGGGCTTGAAAGGGAGTTTTCTCCCATTATTCTCAGCCCGGAAGAGTTCATGGTTCTGAAGAAGAAAGACAGACCGCTTTATGAAAGGATCATGAATGGGAAAGTGTTGTTTGAAGAAAATATTGGGGTGTATGATGAGATACCAGTTTGAGCAGTGCCTGAAAAAAGGAAAGATCGTGAAGATTCCCGTTGACAGCGAGCTTATGAGTACTATACATTGGGCCAGACGATAAACCCTGTTATTGTTTCCCGGGAAATCAGCTCAAAAGCAAAAGTCGGCTGGACCGTCTATCTCGCTGTAGGAAAAACAGGCAAGACCTGGAAACCCCTGCTTGTCGGAAACGTTTATCCCGGTTTTGGGGACGAATTTTAAGCGGTTTGCAGGCTCAGTTCTTCTGTCGGGGATAATTTATCCCCAAACTCCGGAGATGTTCTTTCCCGCATCCTGCGCCTAACTGAAGAGTTGTAAATAAGCCGGTGCATAGCTCTTTTAATATATTTTTTGTGTTGGCGGCTCCCCCACCAACCGCCCTGAAAAACGAACAAACGGACCGGAACCGCCTGAGAAAACGATCTGAATAAAAAGCTGACAGCCTTTTTTGAAGTAGTTTTTCTCGAAGGCCGGGGCGGTTGTATTAGGTTTATTCACGGGGTTTTGTCACGCTCGACGCAGGCGAGCGGCTTTTCCAAAACCCAAACTTAAAGCTTCAAGTTACTATTCCTGTCTTAAGAAAACAATTTATATCGTTAACTCTAATTCTTATGTAGCTTAATAACCAATCTTTCTTTCCATTATATACAGATAAACTTGAAACTAATAGTTTGAGGGGAAGCTTTTATGGGTATTATGAAGATGGCACGGGAAATGAGATGGATTTACATAGTTACTCTTGCGGCAGCAATTGCTATTACATTTTTCCTCTGATTGGTTTTAGCCTCTTAACTTTAATCCCACAAGCAAAGAGTAATTCTGTTGGATTTTTGAGCTGGTGTCATCCTTGATGAGTATTCTTGTATTTTTAGTCCTTCTTTTTGGCCTGTTTGGTGTTTTCAGATAGCGTACCGAAAGTTCTGTAAAATATGATTGACTCTGTATCCTTTTCCTTTCACCACAAAAAAAACAGGATGCAGAGTCAATGATCAATGTATTACCACTTATTAGAGATTATCTTATCGATCAGGAAGAAGGACTTCGCCAGTTAATCACCTGGTTTTTAAACCTTGTAATGGAAGAAGAAGCCCTTCTACAGTCAGGTGCAGAACGCTACGAGAGGACTGATTCTCGCAGAGCCAATCGAAACGGTTACAAACCTCGTACTCTCCTTACGAAATATGGTCAACTGGAACTCTCCAAACCTCTATTCCGAGAGTTTTCGTTCGAGACAGAAGTGTTTGAGAAGTATTCTCGAGTTGAGAAGGCCATCTTGACAGCCGTAACAGAGTCCTACTTACAGGGAGTCTCCACCCGAAGGGTGGATTAAATTATGACTGCCCTGGGAGTGGGAAATATCTCAGCATCTTCTGTATCCAGGATTACTAAAGAGCTGGATGAGAAGGTTGAAGAATTCCTTACAAAGCCGATTGAGCATGAAATTAAATATCTTTTTGTTGACGCAACTTATTTTAAAGTAAGAGACGGGCTCCATTATAGAAGCAAGGCCCTCTTCGTCGTTGCCGGCATCAGGGAAGATGGTTACCGTGAAATCCTTGGAACAAGATTAGCAGACAGTGAAGACTCTCTTTTCTGGGAAGATCTCTTTGACGATTTGAAGGAAAGAGGCTTGAGAGGTGTTGAACTAATCGTTTCTGACGGCCATAAAGGAATACAGAAGGCAGTAAAGGAGTCTTTTATCGGTGCAAACTGGCAAATGTGTCACGTACATTTGATAAGGCAAGCTCTTAAGAAGGTACCAAAAAAGAAGCACAAAGAGATAGCAGACAAGATTAAAGAAGCATTACAAGACCCGGAAAAGTTGAGGGATCTTATAAGGGAACTTGATGGAAGTGGATACAAAAGCGCAGCAGATACTATTGAAAGTTTCCAGTTTGATTTACTGAATTATATGCAGTTTCCAAAAAAACATTGGAGAAGGATAAGAACAACCAATATGGTGGAGAGGACAAATAAGGAGCTCAAAAGGAGAAGCAGAGTAGTTGGAGCATTCTCGAGTCAGGAGTCAGTATTGAGACTTGCAGTCTCAATACTGATTGACATCAACGAAGATTGGATTACAGGCAACAGATATTTAGTAATGGAAGAGTAACCAAAATAGGGAGTAGAGGGTACAGAGAGAATTTTACAGAAAACAAGGGACACTATCGAAAGAGATCTCAGGATGATAACATTTCAACAAAAGATATCGGGAAATTTCAGGAAACCACGGCGAGCAGATGTGTTTTGTAGAATTAGAGGATACATATCTACACTAATTAAGAATAACATGCCTGTTATAGGTTCACTTGATACGGCTATTGAAGATATACCTCCCTTACCCTGAATAGTTACAAATCGATTTCTCTAATTTTGTTTGATAGAGGATTTTATAGCAAAGAGCTCATGCTGACACTTTCAAATTCAAAGTATCCGTACTTGATTTTTGTCCCAAAAAACTCCAAAGTTAGAAAAGAACTTGCTCAAATAGAAGAAGCTGAAAAGAAAACAATGCAATACAAGTTCAAACATGGATTGTTTTGTACAAAGATGAGGAAAGTTTCAAAGTATTCATGATAGACATGTATGAAGAGTACAAAGATGTGTAAATAAGCGGCCACCCTCATTGAATCAGTGACGTGGGGGTGCAGGTCAATGGATCAACAGGGAGCCATTGATAGTGATCCCGCAAAATCTGGGAACAATTCTACTTTCGTCATTAACATTAGCTTGCCGCATGCAAAAGTCATATATCATTCGGAACTACTGTAGCCGGGTTTGTGATAGCCAGGTTGATTCGGATGGATTGGGTCAGCCTAGATGCGACAGCCGAGTTGTGGCTCGGCATTGTGCGGTCCGTTTAGCTCGCTCCGCTCGCCCAAGAGGACTTATGAAAGGAGTTGAGTTACTAGTTGAGATAATAATTAGTCGCTAATTGAGTTACTGGTTGAGTTACTATTGTTCCATTTTTGGATATGTTATGAACATTATAGAATATCAATTAAATATTTTTAAATAAATAATATAAGTACTGAACTCAGTTTCACATACTGGTTTTAGGATTGAAAGTGAAAATTATGTCAAGGGCAAAAAAGTAAATGATTATAATGAGTGGGGAAATGAAAAGATGGAGAGTAGAATGAAAAAGGCAATAATAATTTTCCTGACGATTATCGGAGTACTTCTCGCTGCGGGCTGTGCAGGTTACGGGGATTCGGAAGAAGCTGCTCCTGCAGCACCGGGGGAAGATGAAGCAGAAGAGGTTGAACCTGCAGATGAAGCGGGAAACGATGAAGAAACCGAGATGGAAGAAGAGGAAACCGAAACCGGAGCAGAAGTTGAAGAAGGAACTGGAGGAGAAACGGAAGCTCAGGAACCGGCCGAAGAAGCAGGAGAAGAAATAATCGATGTTGATATCCGGGACTTCACGTACATACCCGACACCCTTACAGTTGAGGTAGGGCAGACCGTCAGGTGGACTAATTATGATACTGCTGTCCACAATGTGGTGGGTGAAGGAATTGAATCGGATACTCTGGATGAGGGCGATACTTTTACGTTCACCTTTGAAGAGGAAGGCACTTACGATTACATCTGCACGTTCCATCCCTGGATGGAAGGTATGGTGATCGTTGAAGCCTGAAAAGCACCATAAAAAGTCTGGAAAAAACAGGAAGAGCTGAGAAGGGTTATTTGATCACAAAAAATGCGTGGGATACTTTTTTAATTCTTATTCTTTTGTTTTTCCTTGTGGACATGAGGGGAGTTATTTATCGTGGGGCACTTCTTCTTTTAAAGTATATTCCTACATCCTGGTATAGATGCGAAAGACAACTCCAAAAACTAAGACCCGGTGTCTAAACCTTTTATAAATAAGAGCGTAAAACCCCCAGGTCTTTAGCTTGGGGGATATAAGCGTAAACTAACCCGGACTCCGTATATATATTTCCAAATTTTCCCTGCTAACGTTCCCTATAGTGCAAGCAAAATACCCCTCACTCCATAATGTATTTTCCTTTCTGTAGAATTGTTCCAGATATTGTTTTTGAGTTTTCCATAACCTATATGTTGTTAGCTGTTTTAACTTTCTTACTATTGAAAGTACGTTAATTTTAGGTTTGCTTTTTACAAGTAAATGGATATGGTCTTTGTCTGTTTCCATCTCTACAATTTCAAAATCTGAACTTTCAGAAATCAAATCGATTAAGTCTTTTAGTTCCTGATCTATTGGTTGCAGCAATTTTTTTCTATATTTGCATACAAAAATAATATGGTACATTAACAAAAATTTACTATGATTCTCTTTTTCATATTTCATATTCAGGTGTTTAGCAGAATGCATATAAACCGTTAAAGCACATGGTGATATGATGTTAAAAGCCTATAAATTCAGGTTGTATCCTACAACTGAACAAAAAACGATGATAGCAAAACATATAGGTAGCTGTCGATTTGTTTTTAATTGGGCTTTAGAACTAAAAATTAAATCATACCAGGAAGAAGGAAAATCATTTTCCAGATTCGACATTAATAAAATGATTCCTGAACTGAAAAAAGAACATGAATGGTTAAAGGAATCAAATTCTCAGTCATTGCAAGCAATGACTAAAAATGTGGAAAATGCTTTTACTAAGTTTTTTAGAGAAAAAGCAGGTTTTCCAAACTTTAAATCAAAAAAGAATCAAGTTCAATCCTTCGAAATACCTCAACATTACATAGTTGATTTTGACAAAAATATAGTAAAACTTCCTAAAATAGGGGAAATTAAAGCTGTCCTGCATAGGAATTTTGAAGGTAAATTAAAAACAGCAACGGTATCCAGAACTTCAACAGGAAAATATTTCATTAGTATATTGGTGGATGATGAAAAGGATTTGCCCGAAAAGCAAACATTCACAGAAAATAATACAGTAGGTGTTGATGTTGGAATAAAGGATTTTGCTGTTTTGTCAAATGGAGAAAAAATAGATAATCCGAAATATCTTAAAAACTCTTTACAGCGTCTTAAGGTAGTTCAAAAACAATTAAGTAAGAAGGTTAAAGGCTCTAATAACCGGAAAAAAGCAATAAAAAGGCTTGCTAAAATCCATGAAAAGGTAACAAATCAAAGAACTGATTTTCAGCACAAAGTTTCATCAAGATTAATCCGCGAGAACCAAGCAATAGCGTTTGAAACCTGACTTTGACAGTTTCCACTAATTTTAATTAAAATTTCCTTCATTTTTCCCGATTTTTGTCAGAAAAAGGTATTTGACAGTTCAAATAAATTCATCGAATTTTCTAAGAAATTCCCTTTTTTTGGGTTAAAATCAAGCGATTTATGGAATCGAAATTGGCATAAATATAAGTTTTATTCTTATTCTTCAGAAAATCTACGGTAACTGTCAAATTCGATAGACTCTTTTTTATGAATTTTGTTGACGTATGCTTGAGTTCTTTGAACTCATATCGCATCAGCGATATGAGTAATTGGGCAATGAATCCTATGATTATTGCTCCATAGATGCTCTCATCCGTCCAGACCCTTAGTGGTTTTATTTCTATTTCGTTTTTCAGCGAGTTAAATATTTTTTCAATTGAATCCTTTTTCCTGTAGGTTTCAAGAGCATCTATAAGTGTCAAATTCTTACTTGATTTTAGGCAGAAAAATCCTTCTCTTCCGTTAATTACCTCTTCTTCAAGGAGTTCAAAGGCTTCATCTTCACTCATCTCAACCAGCTTTGTCTGGTATGAATAACTTATATCAATGAGTTTATTATTGATTCTGAATTTCTTCGGAAGTTTCTTGTTCTCATCAATTGATTTCTGTATCTCTTTTGCCTCTTCCACCATTCTCTGTACTTTTCTGACTCTTGCTTCCAATTGCTGTTTTTTTAAGGTTTCTGAGAAATAGAGGTAGTTTGTACTGCTGGGTTTTACAATCTTTATCCCATAGATCCCCTTTTCTTTGTCAACGACTTCAGGATCAAGCTGATCAAACATTTTAATCAACTTATCATCGCTGGCGTTGAGCTTCTTTGCAGTAAGGTAATCCATTTCATCTTCTTTGATCAGAGCTAGATTTTTTATGCTATTTGCACCTTTGTCAAAAACAACAAGTGACTCTTTATTGAGTCTACTTTTTACCTGCTGATACGTTTTTTTAAAATGAGTCTGATCGGGAACGTTTCCTTTTTCCACAGTAATTCCAACAGGTAAGTTTATTGGATCTGCAAGTTCGCTTACTCCTAAAGTAATCTGTTTTTTATCTGGACGGTGATCGCGGCTGTAACCATATTTACCAAGTGGAGACTTATCACCATAAAGAACAATACTTGTCCAATCCATGTTGATATTAGTGTGTTCAAAATTGTACATGGAGAACAAAACATCCTGAATATCCAGAATGATCTCTTCTTTATTACTTCCCAAAGTTTGAAGGGTTCTGTACAGAACCCTTTCATTGAATTTTTCAAGATTGAAAAATTCCAGGACTTCGTCCTGGTTAATCCATTTATGAGCCCGATCAATGCTAAAGTTCTCTGTAAGCTTATAACTAAGCAAAGCTTTGATCAAAGAATTGAAGTCGATACCTTTAGCCTTATGCTTACCCAAAATAGATGAAAAATTAAGCTGTTCATACAGGTTTTCAACAGCAAGAATGGTTCCGATGGGAAAGCATATATTGTCGTTAGGAGTTATTTCATATGTTCTTAGTTTTGTTTGCATTTTGGTCGATCAAACATTACTAAGAACTATGATTTTTATTTAACTGTCAAACTTGGGTTGAAACTCTGAAAGTCGAGAACATGGTACAAAATCACTGTCTTGCACAGGCTATAGGTGATGCTTCATGGTCAAGCTTCATTACAAAAATGGAGTATAAAGCCGAATGGTACGGAAAAACCATTCTGAGAATAGGCCAGTTTGAGCCATCAACAAAATTGTGTAATGTTTGCGGCTATCATAACAAGGACATTACCCTAAAAATAAGGGAATGGGTATGTCCCGAATGCAAAACAGAACATGATAGGGACATAAACGCAGCTATAAACATTAAAAAGTTTGCTTTGCAAGATCAAAATTTGATAGTAATTTAATCTTCCCTATGGAACGTGGGGTTAAGCTTGTGGATTCGTCTAGGATGCTAGGGGAAATGAAGCAAGAAGCCCGTTAAATCTTTAGATTTAGCGGGTAGTTCACTATAAGTAGCTCAATCCCATCTTAAAAACAGATATAAAATAAAAAGTGAGAAAAATGATTGAAGCATCACAGTTGATATATTTTATCGCAGCATCTGCCGCGCTAACGTTCCTGCCTGGCCCGGATATTATATTTGTGCTCACCCAGAGCATTTCCCAGGGAAAAATAGCAGGGATTGCCACCGCATCGGGGCTGTGTACCGGAGTGCTGGTCCATACTACCGCAGCGGCTCTGGGGGTTTCTGCCATCGTGTATCAGTCCGCCCTGGCTTTTACGGTTTTAAAATATCTGGGAGCAGCTTACTTACTCTATCTCGCATGGCAGGCCCTCAGAGAAGGCGACAGGGTCTTATCCTCCGGCCCGGCCCAGATAACGGACTTCCGGGCTCTATATAAGAAGGGAATTTTCATGAACGTTCTGAACCCTAAAGTCGCACTCTTCTTCCTGGCTTTCCTGCCCCAGTTTGTAAATCTGGAGGCTGGCGGCGTGTCCACACAAATGCTATTGTTGGGAATAGTATTCATGGTGCAGGCCTTGCTAATCTTTTCAGTAATTTCCGTCTTTGCCGGAACAATCGGTAACAAAATCCTCGAAAGACCAGGAATCGGGAAGTACATTAACTGGGGAAAAGCAGGGATCTTTACTGCAATCGGGATCCAGCTGGCAGTCTCTCATAAGTGACTGAATACCAATCATTCAATTCATTGAATAACCGTTCACTTTATTGAATGATCTTCTTTTTACTGATCTTCTTTTTGCTGATCTTCTTTTTGTTGATGATTTTATCATATATTAGCTCACACAACCCCAAACTCTCCAGGTCCCCGCACACTTGGCAACTTTTTCTGAAAAAAAAGAATAAAAAGAACCTGATTCCCCAAATCCGGCTCAAAACAGCTATTTTGTCATGAATTAAAATTTAGGATATGACAATCCATCCCATTATATCTGACGACACAAGTATGTATTTTTAATGATTTATAATTAGATTAAGACAAATGTTGAGCCATACAGGATAAATATATATAACATGGAAGGATTCGACCCCTCGAATAAAAGCAATATTATAATTTTATTATAGAAGGAATGAGAAATTATACAAATCGTACACCTTTCAGACATACACTTTTCAGAAACGTACTTTGTGCCGAAAATTGCGGATTCAATGGTTGAGAGCATAAACGGGCTTTCTCCGGATATCGTGGTGATCACGGGAGACCTGACGGAAAACGGGTTTTCCGCCGAATACGACGGGGTAAAACAGTTTATTGACAGGATAGAATGCAAAAATAAGGTCCTTGTCCCCGGAAACCACGACTCGAAAAATGCCGGATACCTCCATTTCGAGGACCTCTTTGAAGACCGCTTCTCCACCCACAGGCTCGGGAACGTTACCGTTGTAGGGGCTGACTCATCCCAGCCGGACCTTGACGAAGGGCATGTGGGAAGAGAAAATTACGGCTGGATCAAGGAAGCTTTTACCGGAGATGATTTTAAGGTCTTTGCCCTGCACCACCACCTGGTCCCGATCCCCCTTGCGGGCAGGGAGAACACCGTCCTGGTGGACGCAGGAGACGTCCTCAACCTCTTAAATGGCTGTAAGGTGAACCTTGTCCTCTGCGGGCACTGCCACATCCCCTGGGTCTGGAACCTCAACAACATGCTCGTAGTAAACGCAGGGACGATCTGCTCTTCAAAAACCCGGGGTAAGACCTCCCAGTGCTACAACCTGATCCAGGCCGAAAGCAGTAGAAATGAAATTAGAAAAGGAGAAGGTGAAAAAATGGAAAACGGAAACTGGAATGTCCGCGTCTCCAGGATCTTCCCGGAAGGGAACCAGGAGCTGGTTGCTGAAACAGTGATGTGAGGGGTTTTAAGAACCCTATTTTCCTCTCTCACTAATTTCCTCCATTTTTATATTCCTCCCTTTAATTCCCTCCATTTTTAATTTCCGCCCCCATTAATTCCCTCCTTTTTATTTTCCTCTCATTAATTTCCTCCTTTTTCATTTTTCCCACTCTCACAAACAAAATGAAAAATGGAAATAAAAAAAGCGTTTAGAAAATGAGAAGAGAAAATAATCAAAGAAAATTAAGAGTACTGCCATATTTGGCTAAATTTTAACAGTACTTCCATATAATCAACTATATAATCATTATTTCCCCAGCCTTATATAATTTGCAGTCGTTCTATTAATCGGGCATCTGAGAAATACTCTTTTCTGATTCAAAATCCCCCAATCTCCTACCCCCTTCAACCACCCAACACACCCCAAAATCAGATGCCTCATCTCCATTTTATTTCATTTCATTTCATTTCATTTCATTTCATTTCATTTCATTTCATTTCATTTCATTTCATTTCACTTCTCTTCGTTCCTGTTCATTTCGTTACATTTTGATTTCCACATCTCATTTTGAAAGTTAATTATATCATCAATTCAGGAGAAATAACCTTATCAGTGAGGTACCTGAAATGAGTCTGATTTCTTTTGATCTGGAAAAGTGCACAGCCTGCGGAACATGTTCCGAGATCTGTCCTGTGCACATTATTATGCCCGGTGAGGATGGTTATCCGTCCCTCCCCGCTGAAAATGAGCCCTTTTGCTCCCGCTGTGGACACTGCGAAACCGCCTGCCCGGCAGATGCTATCCAGGGAAATTACGAGACTTTCCCTCCGGAAAACGAGATTGCGGATACCACGCAGCTCAGTCCCGAAGTGTTCACGAAATATATCCAGAGCAGGCGCTCAACAAGGGTTTTCAAGGACAAGCCGGTCGAAAAAGAAAAGATCGCCGGAATCCTGGAAGCGGTCCGCTTTGCCCCCTCGGGCATGAACGCCCAGCCCGTGAAGTGGCTCGTGATAAGCGACCCCGACGAGGTCAAGAAGCTTGCAAGGCTCACGATCGACTGGATGCGCATGGTGGCAGAAAACGAAGACGCTGTGCACCCGTTAAAGCCGGTCTTCCCTGCCCTTGTCGGCCTCTGGGACGCAGGCCTCGACCCCATCTGCCGCAGTGCTCCCTGCCTGGTTTATGCTTACGCCGAAAATACGCTTGCATATACCGACAGCATCATCGCCCTGAGCACCTTTGACCTGCTGGCTCCTTCCTTTGAGCTTGGAACCTGCTGGGCAGGGCTCCTGCAAATCGGAGCCATGGAGTATCAGCCTTTGAAAGATGAAATGGGCATTCCCGAAGAGTATGTCCCGCAATACGCACTGATGGTAGGGTATCCGAAGTATAAATTCAAAAAGATTCCGGGAAGAAAGCAGGCGGACGTTATCTGGAGATGATTTTTCCGGATGACTGAAATTTACTTATGACCTGAATTTACTTTTTTTACCTTCGGAACTCATTCAAAAAATCTCCTGGCATCGTGCAGGTTGCGAGGTTTTCCAAGCAGGATGCAGACATCACTTGCCTGAATGAGGGAACAGCCTTCAGGGTTGTGTATCATATCCGAGTCCCTGCGAACCGAAAGGACGGTTACTCCGTGCTTTTTTCGGAGTTCCATATCTGCGAGGGTCTTTCCGGCTATTTCGGAACCTTCATTAACTCTTATTATAGTGATTTCCAGCCCAGGGAGGTCTTTTCTGATGTTGAAATTAACGGTTTTTCCCTCGGAGAGCTTTCGCAGCATCCCGTAGCCGTCAGCCCGGACTTCTCTGACGAATTTCTCGATGTCTTCCCCGGGGATCAGGTACTTTTTAAGAAGGCGGACAAAGACCTCAACTGAAGTCTCATACTCTTCGGGAATGACTTCTTCGGCGCCCAGGGCGTGCAGGGGTTCCATTTCGCGCAGGTAGCGGGTCCTTGCAATGATATGGATTTTAGGGTTCAGGTGTTTTACCATTTTCACGGCCTTCCTGGTAGCAGCAGGGTCTGAAATCCCAATAACAAGAATACGTGCATCCCTTATTCCGGCATGTTCCATTACAGCTTCGTAAGTGGCGTCCCCATAGTAGATCCGTTCCCCTCTGGCTTTTTCCCGACGGACTATTTCAGGGTTTATCTCTATAATGATATAGGGAATACCCGCGGTTTTTGCTGCTTTTGAAACCGTCCTGCCGTTAAAACCATACCCGACAATTATAAGGTGGTCGTTAAGCTTGAGCTCGTCACCAGCCTCAATTTTCCCGGAACCTGGGTACGATTTATCGGAATGTAGTTTGTCAGGGTGCAGCTTACCGAAATGCCGTTTGTCAGAGCGCAGTCTACCGGAATAGAGCCCATGCACCAGTTTCGTGTCGGAAACCTTCCTGAGGAAGAAGTCCACAACTCCGGGAGACCCGTTTATAACAAAGGGGGTGATGCCCATCGTGAGTATTGAAACAGCAAGGAAAGTCTGGTAAGTGTTTTGGTCCAGAAGATTGAATTCCAGGCCGAACTTCGAAAGGACGAAGGAGAACTCCCCTACCTGGGATAAGGCAAGCCCCGTGAGCAGGGTTGTGCGGAGAGGATAGCCTAGTAAAAAGGTTGCAATGGCTCCGGAAAGTGCTTTCAGGAAGACGACGGCAAAAGCCATCAGGATGAAGACATGGGGATTTTCCAGGAAATACTGCACATCCAGCAGCATGCCAATGGACACGAAAAAAAAGCTCATGAAGACATCTTTAAAAGGCGTGATGTAACCCGTGGTCTGCTGGCTGTATTCGGATTCGGAAATGACCAGTCCTGCCAGAAAAGCCCCAAGGGCAAGGGATAGCCCTGCACTGGAAGTCAGGAGGGCCGTTGAAAGGCAGATGAAAATAACACTCAGAAGAAACAGTTCCCTGCTGCGAGTCCAGGCAACGTAATAGAGCAGCCTGGGAACAATATAGCGGGCACTCAGAATGACTAACAGGATGATCCCTACCCCTTTAAAGAGGAGGATTAAAAGCGAACCCGTAACTCCTTCCGAACCCCCTGCCAGCAGAGGTGTGACAAGGATCATGGGCACGATAATGATATCCTGGAAGATCAGAACTGCAAGCGAGGTTCTCCCGTGGGGGCTGTAGACCTCGGATTTTTCCTGAAGGATTTTGAGCACTATTGCGGTGCTGCTCAGGGAAATGAGAAAACCTATGAACACCGAACTTGCCCTGCTGAAACCCATCTGCGTACATAGCAGGAAAACCAGTAAAATTGTCAGAAGGATCTGGAGAGAACCACCTGCAAGTACGGTCTTTTTTATCTCCCAGAGTTCCTTGATGGAAAGCTCAACCCCAATAATAAATAGCAGAAAGATGACCCCAAACTCCGCAAGGATTTCCACTCCCTGAGTCTCTCCAATCAGTCCCAGTCCATAAGGCCCCAAAAGCATACCGGTTACAAGGAAACCCAGCACCGAAGGAACTGCAAATTTGTGGAATATGGAAAGAAGAAGAATAGATACCCCAAGTATGATGTCGATGTTTCCTAACAATGATTCCATAATTGTTCTCCGGCGAAGCAGTGTAATTGAATCGCTTGATCAAATATTTTTTACATATATACTTCTTTCAGGGATAAGCGAGGTAGTAATAAATATGGGCTGAAAGGCAATAAAAATCAGCACTAAAGAGATAAAAACGAAATATAAGCAGATGTCTGCATATTGTATTATATTAGCATATTAAAAGATTTTAAACATTACGGAAAATTTTCTTTATATCGAAATACCTGAAAACCCATGGTGACACTTCTGACCCCGGCAAAAACCAGAGGTAGAAACGAAGACCGAACGAGAAGTGACCATAGATTGACGCAAAACAGGATCTATCTCATTGAAAACACAATCATAGAGCTAAAAAATCGGAAGTTATGGAGCTGAATATCATTGCAAGTTTTTGAAGATACCTATATATAACAGACAATTCAACATTTAAAGTATGGGAACTCCGGAGTTTGAGAAAAAGGTTATGGAAGAACTTAACTTCATCAAAAAACAGCTCGGGGAAATAAGGGAGCACATGGTTGACATAGATACCATCCTTACCTGGGAAGAAAATGAACTCCTAAAAGCAAGTTTTCAAAATGAAGCGGAAGGGAAACTGAAATCCCTGAAAAAAATGGAAGAAGAAATGGGCTTAAAGAAAGACCATGAGTCCGACATATTTGAAATTTTTCTTGATGAAGACTCCCAATCTTTCCTGGAAAAATCCAACCTGTATACGGATTATCGGACAATGGAAATCATCAAAAAGCTAACAACCGACCCTATGCCCCCCGGAGCAAAGAGGATTATCGAGAGCAGGGAAGAACTCATCAGGTTGAGAGCCGGACACTACAGGTTCCTGTACAGGATAAATTTCGGGAAAAGTCAAATAATCGTTTTGAAGATCGAACACTTAAAATGTACCTACTGCTAATGAATTTCACATATTTAAGAAAAATGACCGTAAAGTCCTGAAATGTTATCCTTCTTTGTCACTTACAAGTTATCTAGCTAAAACCCGCCACACCGGCTTCTTCCCCTCAAACTTTTCAAGCTTTTCTCCTTCAACCCTCTCAAATTCTCCTCCTTCAACCCTCTCAAGCTCTCCCCTCTCAACCAGGTCAGCCAGAATATCAAGAAGTTCTTCTTCCCCGATTTCTATCTCGTACCTCTCCTTAAGTCCGGCTAAGATCCCGGAAAGGTCCCGGGTCCTGTCTCCAATGACTTTTACAGTAAATCCAGCCAGGTCTTCATAGAGGGCCCAGGGATAGATGATCCAGCGCCATTTGATGATTTTCTGCGCGTAAAAATCCGGGGTAAAGGCGGAACAGGTCTTGTGCTGGAGCACGGCAGTCCTGACCTCTGCGGGGTTCAGGCTCTGCACATAGTCGACAGCAAGGCAAAGTGTCTCCCCGGTGTCGGTCACATCGTCCACGATAAGCACTTTTTTTCCGCTTATGTCCACGGGAATTGGAAATTTGATCCGGGCTTCTTCCTGCATGTCCGCAGCCCGGGTGTAGTGTTCGATCTTCATGGAGCAAAGGTCATTGAAAAGGAGAAAATCCGCAACCATCCTCGCCGGTACATAGCCTCCCCTCCCTATGGCTACGATCAGGTCAGGCTGGAAGCCGGAAGCCTTGATTTTCCGGGCGAGTAACCTGGAAAGCCTGCAGGCTTCCCTGAAACTGATCAGTTCGCACCTGAATGAGTCCTGCTCTACCGGAGAGCGCCGGAACTGCTTGCTCTTCTCCTGCATCTTGCTAAATTTTCCGTTAACAGATTTGCCATATGCCGATTAACCAATTGTCTATTAATCATCGGACAAAACCGTAATACGATCAACCATCAATCAATTGACCATCAATCAATTGACCAACAATCAATTGACCATCAATCAATTTATCATCAATCAATTTATCATCAATCAATTTATCATCAGTCAATTGACCATCAATCAATTGACCAACATTCATGTGATCAACCTTCAATAGATCAACCGGTCAATACCCGGAAGACCCTGAAGCCTCGGTTACTGAAATCTCGTACTCAGGGGAGAATACTTCGGCATCATCAACCACAGCATAGGCTCTGAAATAGATGTCACCGGAAAGTGGAGCCCTCAGCCTGAACTCGAATTCTTTGGGAGCGGTACCGCCCTGGGGAGAACTTTTTGTCGGATAGTCAGCCAGGCTTTCATTCCCGCTTTCGGACCCGCTTATAATTGCGGTCTCACTTATTTCCCCGGGGGTTCCGCCCGTAACTTCCCAGTTAACGGTAAAGTATTCCCCGCTCTCAACGCTAGTGGGATAGTCAAGCACCTCGATCCCCTGAGATCCGCCTGAAGCTCCTTCGGATTCGTTTTCAATCTCTGGTTCAATCTCTGGTTCAATCTCTGGTTCAATCTCTGGTTCAATCTCTGGTTCAAGCCCTGGTTCAAGCACTTCTATGCTTTGTTCATCAGACCAGTAACTGGTTTCGTCAACAATTGCGTGAGCCCTGAAATACACCGTACCTGCCTCCTCAAGCACCAGCGAGTCTTCGAATTCGGCAGGAATCGACCCGTTTTTCGGGACGGTCAGAAAGGGGTAGCTCTCCAGGGTCAACTCCCCGCTTACGGATTCGGGGCCGTAGTGGACGGCAGTATGCGGGATTTCCGTTTCAACAGGGCTACTTACCTGCCAGCGGACCAGGAAACTCTGCCCCACTTCCACGGATGAGGGGGCTTCAAGCACCTCAACACTGATTTCCCCACCTTCGACACCTTCGGCACCTTCTACGGCTTCCTCAGCATCTTCAACTTCCGGAGCCGGGATTTCTTCAGGAAGCGGAATATCTTCAGGAACCGGCTCTATTCCTTCATCCCCTTCTTCTTCCGCACAGCCGGATGCAAACAAAAGGACAGCAATGCAAATCAAGACATACAAAGTATGAACCACTCGCTTCATAGACACAAACCCTCCATTCAATTTACCTGATTCGAATTAACTTACTCAAATTACTTCATCAAACTTATCGGACTCAAATAACCGGAATCATAAGATTTTATTCAGCCTCATACAGCTCAGTCTCGGGGTGGAATGCATACCAGGCAAACCAGAAATCTCTCTCCTTTACGATTTCATCTCCGGTTTCCAGGTTCGTGACGGTAACGATGCCTGCCTCGCCCCTTTCGACCTTAATCGGGACGCCGTTCACGGTGTCCTCAATAACCCCCTCTTCAATCAGGTCGGACTCACGGTAGGCCTTGAAAACCCCGTCAACTTCGATCCCGAAGATCACGGTTTTTGGGTGTACCCCGCTGTCGTCCTCATTTTCCACCGGGAAAAAGAGGAAACTGTCCTCATAGTAGTTCCCGTAGGGGTCCCGCCCGTAAGGCCGGTCAAAGCCCGTGTCCTGGCTCAGGACTTCGGAATCCGGATGGGCTGCTTTCCAGTCTCTCCAGACCACCGTGTCAACAGAGATCGGATTTAACCTCGTGCCGGTCATTTCCCCGACAATCGCAAGCCCGTCAATCTGGGTCCAGTAAGAGTCGGTCTTCCGGTCGTACATGACCAGGTTTGAATTGTAGAGTTTTCCCGAGACTCCGAACTCAACGTCCTCCCCGTCCAACGTGCGCTCATAAGCAATTCCCGAGCCGCAGAGAGGGCAGTATGTGATCAGGATGGGATCTCCCGCAATTTCGTCATTTACGATCTCGTGCCAGACCATGATCTGAAGCGGATAAACCCTTTTTACATCCATGTAGATGAGTGCAAGCACCAGTTCGTCGTCCCGGATCCAGGCATCAGCCTCCTCCACGCCCACGTACTTCGGGGAATCAATTGACGGGATCCCGTCTTTCGGAGGCCCCCCGGAAACCAGCTTATCAGGTTCTATAATGAACTTCTCCCCGTCCGAACCAACCCTGATTTCCAGTCCCTCCGGAGTCGTACCGACCACTTTCTCCTCCCCGTTTTCGATACAGCAACTGCTCAGGATGCCTGCAAGGATAAGCACAAACATCAAGAACATCCCAAGCCGCCTGTCCCTTTGCATAAGCATTCATAATCCCCCCATCAATGAAAATAATTAATAATACAATGGATTTCCCGGACCTCTATTTTCTTTATACTACTTTGCCTGAGTTCACTTTGCCTGAGTCCACTTTGCCTGAGTCCACTTTGCCTGAGTCCACTTTGCCTGAGTTCACTTTGCCTGAGTTCACTTTGCCTGAGTTCACTTTGCCTGAGTCCACTTTGCCTGAGTTCACTTTGCCTGAGTTCATTTTGCCTGAGTCCACTTTGCCTGAGTTCACTTTGCCTGAGTTCACTTTGCCTGAGTTCACTTTGCCTGAGTCCTCTTCCCAGGTCTCATTATGCTTGTCCAACCTTTCCTGGAAACACCTCACCCGAATATCCTGAACACGAAAACCAGATAGTAAACGGAAACCACCAGCATGACAACCCCGGTAACCAGGTTGATATTTCTCCTGTTTTTGACCAGGAACCCGATTATCTGCCTGCTCGACCGGGTGGAAACAGCCGAGAACAGCAGGAGGGGAAAGCCGATTCCCAGGCCGAAAAAGAGAAAGCGAAGCATATTTACACCAAAAGCCGGGCTGGAGACCGCAATTGCAAACAGGGTTGCGATAAATGCCGGCTGGCATGGGACCACTATTGCCCCGAAAAAGAAGCCGTAAAGAAAAGCAGTAACATAGGGATTCCCGACCCTGGGAGCCCGGCCCCTCGGAACGTACCTTGCCACGTCCACGTCGAAGATCAAGATGAGGCTGATAAAGATCAGGATTCCGAATGCGATAGGGGACACAACTCCAATGACTTTTGTAAGGGAAACCTGCAAAACCGTTGTGAACACAAATCCCAGGATGAGCATGAAGGTAATGACTCCTGCAGTGATGATCAGCCCGAATAAAATCAGCATTTTTCGGCTGCGTTCTTCTCCTTCCCCTCCGGGCCTCTTGCCAAGCTGGTTCGAAAGGTATGCTAAAAATCCCGGGTAGAGCGGGATAACACAGACCGCTGTCAAAGGAGTTAGCAGCCCGAGCAAAAAAGCCCTGGATATCTCCAGTAAATAATTTATCGTTTATTGCTCCCCCCTTTAACACAGGAAATTCTCCAACTTGCCTGGCAATATTCCCTTTTTGAAACTCTCCGTGCAATCCGAAGCTTACCGGGAAACTTACCGGCCATCTGGTTTTACAGCCCCGAAAACTTAAACGCTTAATTTTCGAGCAATCAACGTCTACCTCAACAAAATTATTAGCACTGGGACTTGCAAGCAATCAAACCTGTCAGCAGTCAAACCTGTCAGCAGCCTTGCTCAATCTCTTCTTCCAGAAGGGCTACCGGTTTTACTCCCCTTTGCTCAAGCAAGCGGGCGGACTGGTCTTCGCAGACAAGTATCACAGGAGCCGCAGGAGCATTTACAACCGTTATCCCAAACTCATCTATGAGCTCCTGGGTCATTTCCGGGGGAGCCACTGCCGAATACCATTTAAAGCCGTTGCTTTCCATATGGTTCCTTACAATTTCCTCATCCTCATTAGGGTCCACATCCAGGGATATATGTATAACCCCGTTACCTAAGTTACCCACCATCTTCTTGACTTCCTGCTGCTGTTTCAGGCAGGTAGGGCACCAGACGGCAAAGGTTTCGAGCAGAACGGGCTTCCCCTTGAAATCGCTTACCCTGAATGTCTCCCCGGTCCGGGTATCCACAAGTTCGTAGTCTTTCCAGTCGGCAGGAAGAGAACTTTCCCCGGCTTCACCAACTTCACCTGTTTCCTCTCCTTCTTCAGCACCCTCTTCCACACACCCCGCAGCGAATAGAAGAAGTCCGATCAATATCAGGGAAATAAAACGTATACTCAAGAGATCTCTAGCTATGATTAATCCCCCATGGATTATCATGCTGGAATATATATAAAATTTCTTTTAGAAAATAAGTGATTAAGTAACTTTTCGGCTGATAAAGCTTCGTTCCTTTGGCCTCACTCCCTGAAAAATAACGTAAGAATTTAGCCCTTAAATGAAACCAAACATGAGAATTGCAGATCCTCTAAAAAGCCCGGAAAAGGAAGCAATAGCGGCACAAAAACGGAATTTATATATACCTGCTCCTCACTACTATTTTCATCTTACAAAACGGATTTTTCTTGATAGTTTCAAAAGGAGGATAACAATTATGGACTTCAAGGCAATCCTTGCGTTACTGGTATTCTGCGTGCTTTACTTTATCTACCACTATTCCGCCGGCGCCATAGCCTGAGAAAAACTCCAGAAAAAAGGAGGATAACAATTATGGACTTCAAGGCAGTACTTGCAGTACTTGTGTTTGCAATTTTATATTACATATATCATTTTTCAGCCGGTGCCATAGCCTGAGAAGCACTCCAGGAAAAGCCCGATAAGAACAAACAGAAAAGAGGCCGTCCTGAAGGGATCAGGATAAGTTCCCTGTAGGTATTGAATAAACCTGTAATCCCTCTATAACAAATATCCCTGTAGCTAGTATTTATAGTCGGATAGCTGGAGATGTCTGCACAGAGTTCCCTTCACAGACTGGCTCCTCCCCTACAAGCACTTACAATGGAAACCCATATGCAAAGGTCTCACTAAGTAGAGAAATCCGTTGCAAACCTGGCAAATTAGCTCAGCGCAAAGCTCGGAATAACAGCTCAGCTCAAAGGGTAGATTAAAGGTTCGAAAACAAGTTTCTTTAACAGCATATTTGGTATTTTATGCTCCCTAACACTTAAAAAATATATTAACATTAGAATATACCAAAATATATTAACATTAGAATGTACCGGAAATTATTCCTGCAAGGGGCTTTCCGCTGGAAATACATTTTATCAGAATACATTTTATCAAAATACTTTTTTTCAGAATATTTTTTTCCAGAATATTCCTGCCCGGAAATACATAACCTGAAAATATTTGAACAAAGGATGCCATAAAGTTATTAAGAGACATCTGGATAGTACAAAATATAGGAATATAACAGAAAATGCGGGGGGATTTGATAATTATGGATTTTTTGAAGAAAATAGATTTCAAAGCAGTGCTTACAATTCTTGTTTTCCTGATTCTTTATTATATATATCATTTCTCGGAAGGCCGCCTTGTAGATTGAGATTTGTAAATTGAGATTTGTAAATTGAGATTTGTAAATTGAGATTTGTAAATTGAGCCTTGTTGATATGGAAAGAAGAAAACTGAAAAGAGAACAGAATTAGAAGATAATTAAAATGAAAAAGTGAAAGAAAATTAGACCTAACAGGTGCAAATCGAATGGGCAACCTGCGTTAATAAAAATAATTGGTGGTTGGAAAGGGGTTACAGGTCATGCTTTCAAAGGAAGAAAACAAGATGGTGGAGTTGGGGCTGGCTTCCGTCGAAGAGAATTTTGACGACGGGGTGCGCCAGGCCCTCGATTTTTTGAGTGAAATCGGGACAGTTTATCTAAATGAGAGAAAAGAGCCGGAGGCAGAAGGGGCGGTAGTTTCAATAAAAACAATTGGAAAAGCCGCCGCAATGCAGGGGATGGAAAATGCCGCTGTAAATGCCATCAGGGCTCTGGAGAGGATTTTACAGCATTCCGTTGAACAGAAAACCGAAGGCACAACTATCAGTATCCTGCTCTCTTTTGGGACCATCGGAAAAGCTGCTGCAGAGCAACAGATGGAAATGGTTGCCAAACTTGCCGCTTCAGTGCTTGGGAAAAGCGGAAACTCGGCAGCTCTCAGAAACGGGGAAAGGGAAACGATCGCCGTTGCAATAGGGCTTGGGGAAATCGGAAAATCAGTTGCAAGGCTGAGGTTTCCCGACGTATCGGAAAACGCCGCAACCTGTATTTCCTGCCTGGGAGACGCTGGAAAAATTGCAGCCCAGCAAAAACTTGAAGATGCCGCGGTTGGAATCGAGCTCATGCTGGAAGAAATGGCAGTTGCAGCAATGGCAGAGAACATGCAAAGTGTGGTAGGCAACATTGCCGATTCCCTTGAGGAAATAGGCAAGAGCGCCGCGGAAGAAGAGATGGAAAACGCCGTTTTCCAGGCAACGTCATCCCTCCAGACCATCATGGCCGATTCCGACAGCATGTACCTGAACGATGCCTCGATCACAGCAAAAGTGGCCCTCGAATCCTTCAACGAACTTGACATAATCAACGATGAAGAAAACATAAGAAAGATAGAAGAAATCAGGGAAACGATGAGGGAACTCTGGATAGGTTCCTCAGGACTGAAAACTGAAAGTAAAAAATAAGATAAAGGGAGTAAAGAATGGGAAGAAAAAAGGGAAGTATAAATGAAGTAAAAATGGGAAGAGAGAAAACGAAGAAAAAAATAAAAAGCAAGGACCTTAAAAGTTGCTTATAAACCGGCTTATTGCCTCATCCCCCACGATCCCTAGAAGCCTTCCCTCCCCGTCCACTACCGGCAGGGCCGAAATCCTGTGCGACTCCATTTTGCTGGCCGCGCTTTCAACCGGTTCCTCAGGGCTTGCCGTTATAACTTCTTTTGTCATAATCTCGTCTAGGGTCCGGCATTTTAACGCAAAGGCCCTGGTAATGTCCCAGGCGGTTACGATCCCCACAAGTTTTTCTTCTTCTGGTTTTCCTGGTTTTTCCGAAACCACAGGCAAATGGGTAATCCCTTCCCTGAACATTGTGCAAGCAGCGTCTTCAATACTGCTTCCTTCTCCTATGGTAATTACATCCTCTGTCATGACTTCGGAAACGCAGAGCTTGGAGAGGAAATTGTGGAGAAGGTAATTCAGCTGCCCGGCTTCCAGCAAAAAGGCATCATGCCCGTAATGGGACTCGATTTCCCTGTAAGTGACCTCCACGTTAGCGGCACTCAGGGCAGAGACTATCGCCCTTGACTGGTAGGGGGGATAGAGCCAGTCCGAACTTACGGAAATCACCAGGAAAGCCGTCTTCACGCCCCCGAAGCCTTCGATCAGGGAACCGTTTCTAGAAAGGTCGAAGTAATCCACTGCCTTTGTGATGTAGAGATAAGAGTTTGCGTCAAAACGCCCGGTAAAGGAACTGCCCTGATGGTGCAGGTAGCTCTGCACCGCAAAGTCCCGGGAAAAATCAAAAGCATATTCCTCCTTATCCTGCAATTCCCTGCCAAACTTCCGGTGCATGGACTCGTCACTCAGGTAAGTAATATGCCCGATCATCCGGGCAATGGCCAGCCCGTGAGCCGGAGGAGTTCCTGCCGGGTAGTTCCCGCCTTTCCAATCCGGGTCGGAGAGAATTGCAAGCCTTCCGACCTCGTTAAAGGCGATCTGCTGGGCAGAAGAGGAGGCAGTGGTCGCAATTGCAACGGCCTTTTCCACCATATCCGGATAAGAAACCGACCACTGTAAAACCTGCATCCCTCCCATGGAACCTCCCACAACCGCAAAAAGCCGGGAGATCCCCAGGTGTTCGACCAGTTTTTTCTGGGCATGCACCATATCTCCGATGGTGATCACGGGAAAATCCATGCCATAAGTCGTTCCTGTCTCCGGGTTGATTGAAGCCGGTCCAGTGGAACCTTTGCAGCCCCCGAGTACGTTGGAACAGACCATGAAATACTTCTCCGTATCCAGGGCTTTCCCGGGCCCGATGATGCTGTCCCACCACCCGGGCTTCTTATCCCCTTCATGCCAGCCCGCGGCATGGGCGTCCCCGGTCAGGGCGTGGCAGACCAGGATAGCATTGCTTTTCTCCCGGTCCAGGCTCCCGTAAGTTTCGTAGGCAAGCGTTAGCTCTTTGAGCCTGCCCCCACCTTCAAGCAGCAGCCCATCCTCAAACCGACAATACCGGGTCTCAACGGTACCTACGGATTCTCTTTTCACATTCGAACCTCCGTTTTACTTCAGCCCTGAGCATCTTTTCCGAGCATCACGTACAAGCATAAAGTCCAAACATTAAGTCCAAACATTAAGTCCAAACATTAAGTCCAGTTCTCATGCCCGGTTTTTTCTGCTGCATCCTGCTGATTTATTTCTCCTGAGACTTTGCCAGCGCCTGTTCAATATCCCGGATAATGTCCTCAACATCCTCAAGCCCCACGGACATACGGATGAAATCGTCAGTTACCCCGGTAGCTGCCCTCTCCTCAGGGGTAAGCTGCTGATGGGTCGTGGAAGCGGGGTGGACAACAAGGCTCTTTGCGTCCCCGATGTTTGCGACATGGGAGAGCAGCTTCACATTCTCAATAAACTTCCTGCCGGCGTCCAGTCCACCCTTTATCCCGAAACCGAGCAGAGCCCCGTAGCCTCCTTTGAGATACCTGGAAGCCAGGGAATGGCTCGGATGCTCCGGAAGCCCCGGATAATTGACCCAGGAAACCGCAGGGTGCCCCGTAAGAAACTGCGCAACCTTCAGGGTGTTTTCACTGTGCCTGCTGACTCTTAAGGAGAGCGTTTCGAGCCCCTGCAGGAAGAGGAAAGCGTTAAAGGGGCTCAGGGCAGGCCCGAGGTCACGCAGTAGTTCGACCCGGGCCTTCACAATAAACGCAATGTTCCCGAGCTCCGGCACGTTCCCGAAAGCTTCCCAGTACTTCAGCCCGTGGTAGCTCGGGTCCGGTTCCGTGAAGCTCAGGAACTTTCCCGAATCCCAGCTAAACTTCCCCGAATCCACAATGACCCCTCCCAGGGAAGTTCCGTGCCCGCCAAGGAACTTTGTCGCGGACATGACAACGATATCCGCCCCAAAATCAAAGGGCCTGATAAGCCCGATCCCGGCCGTGTTGTCCACGATCAGGGGGATCCCCGCCTCATGGGCAATTTCCGAAATAGCTTCAAGGTCAGGCACATCAAGCTTGGGGTTGCCTATTGTCTCGGCATATATCGCCTTTGTTTTTTCAGTGATCGCTTTTCTGAACTCTTCAGGCTTTGTGGAATCAACAAAATTCACATTCCTCCCAAGTTTCGGGAGGGTGTGGTTGAAGAGCTGGTATGTTCCCCCATAGAGGTTATCCGCCGCTACAATCTCATCCCCGAGTTCCGTTATGGTGAGCAGCGCAAGGGAGATTGCCGCCATCCCTGAAGAAACGGCCAGGGCTCCTGTCCCACCTTCAAAAGCTGCGACCCGTTTTTCCAGGACATCTGTGGTAGGGTTCGTCAGGCGGGTATAAATGTTGCCGAATTCCTTGAGCCCGAAAAGGTTCGAAGCGTGTTCGGTGTCCTCGAAGCGATAAGCTACTGTTTGATAGATCGGTACGGCATGAGCTCCTGTTGCAGGGTCAGACGTAAACCCCGCATGCAGGGCAAGTGTATCAGGTCCGTATGTTTTTCCTTCCATGATTCAGCCTCGTTAAATTGAATTGGTATTAAAGCCCGAATAAGTTCGGTGCTAGAAGAGAGAATTATTATTTTTTTTAGCCGACTATACATTATAACACATAATTTAAACCGGTTAATATGCAAATTAAGCATATTTGTCTAGATATATATAGATTTCGCAATACAAAAAAAACCAAATATAACTGAGATGCATAAGTCCAGTATTTTTACCGCTTCAATCCGCCAGGCACCTGCCATTCAGATGGCGGATGAAATGAACTGCCTGGATGCCATCGGTTCCCCTTAACCATGATAAATACATAGATATATTATTTGGATATAATATATAATTATATCCAAATAAAATTAAGGAATTTACCGAGAAATACAAAACTTGCAGTCCCTATTCTTCCTTCACTTATCTTCCAATGATTACTGAGAGGAGACAAACGCTCCCCAGTCGGTAATCATGTACTCGTAAAATGCGCTTCCGTGCTCAATATCTCCTTCGTATTCAATAGAAGCGGTACAGGGCTGGAAAGCCATGAAATCAATAAACCCTACATGATCTTCAGGATACGAAGCTGCATCAAACTGGACAACACTTTGAGCTTCTACATTAATTTGTAGCCCGGAAGCCATTACATTAAGGGCACCCGGTCTTCTTACGGAGACATTTTTTACGTCCAGATCTACCCATTCGGTTTCAACGATGTCCAGTTCCTCCCCCGAGTATTCCGCAATAACCTTACCTGTATTTTTATCAATGAGGGTCAAATGCCTGTACGTGCAATTATCGTACCCATCTTCAAGCCCTCTTACGGTATACAGTATGGCTTGATAATTATCTGTAGTAAGTTCCGACCAGCTCCACCCATGCATCTCCATTTCCCAGACAGGCAGGGTAGTGGTATAAGGTATCATGTGGTCAAAGTATCCGTCGGCCTGTGTAACCGTGTATTCCTTGTCATCAAGCACCACAGTACCCTCTAGCTTTCCGTAAGCGCGTTCATACGTGGTGAAATTGACAGGTTCTATGGCACTATCCATCGTGTCTTCAACACGTGGCTTGAAAACAAGGTCCAACTGCAGGTTATCGTAGAGATATTCCAGGCAATACCCTTCGGAACTCGAACCGTAAATTTTCCTTGAACCTTCCGGGAAAGTGTAGTCAAGGTAAGGCAGATGAAAGCCGATATAATTTTCAATATCAGACCTCGGAAAAAAAGTCTGGGTGAAATTATGAGCAACAGGTTCCCCATAAGGATAAAGCCCGTAGAAGGTAGCCATATTCGAGAACTGCATTTCTAATTCCGAATCATAGAATATTGTGGGGGATTCCTGGTGGGTAACTACAATAAAAAAAGCAAGGTTCCTCTTTTCCCCATCCTCCGAAACAAGCCGCATATCCCCGTTCTGGTACCACCATTCCGACATAAAGTTGGCACCGTAATCGGTATCATAATGTCCGCCTTCCGCCCAGTTTGAAAATTCTTCATTTTCTGAAAATTCGTTACCAGCCTCAGCACCCGATATGCCTGCAAGGCACAGTACAAGAAACGTTAAAATCAATATTTTCAAGTATTTAATGTCCAAATAACCCTCTCCTTTGTAAAGAATTCATTTCGGGCAGTCATTCATCAAAAGATGCCGAATGACTTCCGAAAACAGAGATTCAGATCAAATAATTTTAGAAACTAACAGTTTAAATGGTTAAAAATTTTTCTACCCTGTCTAGATTTTTTTAAATGTTGGGTCTAAATATGTTAAAAAAGAGATATGGCAAAAAGTAAAAGCAGCTGCAAAAAGCGGCAAGGGTGCAAAAAAGGAACAAATACAACTTGAGAAATATTATTTTCAGATCTCTTTTTCAGTCCTTTTGGAGGAGGCGCCGCCAGGCAAGCTGGCGTAGGCATCTTATAACGTATAGATTGAAATGCCAAGTACAAAAATCAAAATACATAGATACAAAATAAATCAAAATGCCGGAATAAAAAAGGTCAAGGAGGGGAACTGTAAACATCTTTTCATTTCCCCTATCTATTTTCGAAATCGAATTTCAGTTCGTAAGCGACTGGATCGGAGCAGGAATCCTGCCGCCCCTCTTTACGAAGGTTTCGGAACTGAAATTGCTCACAGGCATGATGGGAGCCATCCCCAGGAGCCCTCCGAATTCCACGGAATCCCCGACTTCTTTGCCAGGAGCAGGAATTACACGGACGGCTGTCGTCTTTTTGTTAATCATTCCGATTGCCATTTCGTCAGCGATTATTGCAGAGAGTGTGCACGCCGGGGTGTCCCCCGGGACAGCGATCATGTCCAGGCCGACGGAACAGACGCAGGTCATGGCTTCAAGCTTTTCAAGGCTCAGGGCTCCGACGTTTACGGCCTCGATCATGCCTGCGTCCTCACTGACAGGGATGAAAGCCCCGCTCAGGCCGCCTACTGATGAGGAAGCCATTGCCCCGCCTTTCTTGACGGCGTCGTTCAGGAGGGCGAGGGCGGCGGTAGTCCCGTGGGTCCCGCAGCGTTCCAGGCCCATGGCTTCCAGGATGGCTGCAACGCTGTCCCCTATTTCGGGAGTGGGGGCAAGGGAGAGGTCAAGGATGCCAAATTCCACTCCCAGTCTCCTGGAAACTTCCCTGCCCACCATCTCGCCCATGCGAGTGATCTTGAAAGCGGTTTTCTTGATCGTTTCCGAAATCTCCGTGAGGTTAGGGTTTTTTAGGTCCCTGAGGGCTGCGTTTACGACGCCCGGGCCGCTGACCCCGACGTTGATCACGCATTCCGGCTCGCCTATGCCGTGGAAAGCCCCTGCCATGAAGGGGTTATCCTCGGGGGCGTTGGCAAAGACCACCAGTTTTGCGCAGCCGATTCCGTCCCGGTCCGCAGTCAGCCTGGCGGTCTTTTTGATGATATTTCCCATCAGGCCAACAGCGTCCATATTGATTCCCGCCTTGGTGGTTGCCACGTTTACGGAAGAGCAGACCTTTTCCGTAGAAGCGAGAGCTTCGGGAATCGAATTGATTAGTTTCAGGTCACCCTTCGTGACTCCTTTATGGACAAGAGCACTGAAACCCCCTATGAAATCCACCCCGGCTTCCCTTGCGGCTTCATCCAGGGTCCTGGCAACGGAGACAAAATCAGGAGTTTCACAGCTTTCGGCTGCGATGGCTATGGGAGTTACGGAGATCCGCTTGTTAATGATGGGAATCCCATAAAGGTTCTGAATTTCTTCCGTTGTCCGGACCAGGTCCTTCGCATTGGCCGTGATCTTTTCGTAGATATTTTCATTGAATATATCGATGTCCGGGTGGCTGCAGTCCCGGAGGCTGATTCCCATGGTTACGGTCCGGATGTCCAGGTGCTCCATTTTCACCATCCGGATGGTTTCCAGAATTTCATTCGGGTTGATTAGCATGATACCCCTCCTTCCCATCCATACGATCAGATCCTGTGCATGAAGCGGAAAACGTCTTCTTGCTGCACCTTAACCTCGACTCCGAGCTCTTTCCCTTCGCTCCCCATAGTTTCCTGGAAAGCCGCAAGGTCGAAGCTCTCCTCCGGAGCTTCTGCCAGCATGATCATGGTAAAGATCCCATCCATGATGGTCTGGCTTATATCCACAATGTTTACGTTGAAATTTGCCATTACGGTGGTGATCCGGGCAACAATCCCTACCCGGTCACTCCCGATAACCGTGATTATGAAACGACTTGATGTCATGATATATCTCCTCTCTACTTCAAAAATCCGGGCCGCAAAGCCCGGAAAGTTCTGGAAAAGAATATTGGAAAGTATCTGCAGGAAATTTCTATTCAGCAAGAGGGCGGAGCCAATTATAAGCTTTCCCACAGGTTCCTGTCTTTAGCCCTTATTTTTTCATCCGGAGTTATTCTTCCGGAGTTATTCTTCCGGAGTTCCTCTACTTAGACTCGGTAGATATCAGCTTTTCGCACAATTCTAAATAGTTATCGATAACCAGGCAAAATAATTTAATATGTTCTCAAAATTTTATTATTAGTTACATGTATCAGTTATATGTAATACCTTAGAAGAGAGATTGAATAAATTTTGGATTAGAAAAGAACATTAACAGATTTTGATTAGAAAAGAACATTAACAGATTTTGATTAGAAGAGAAAATTAACAGATTTTGATTAGAAGAGAAAATTAACAGATTTTGATTAGAAAAGAACCTTAATAGATTTTTGATTAGAAAAGAACCTTAATAGATTTTTGATTAGAAAAGAACCTTAATAGATTTTTGATTAGAAAAGAACCTTAATAGATTTTTGATTAGAAAAGAACCTTAATAGATTTTTGATTAGAAAAGAACCTTAATAGATTTTTGATTAGAAAAGAACCTTAATAGATTTTTGATTAGAAAAGAACCTTAATAGATTTTTGATTAGAAAAGAACCTTAATAGATTTTTGATTAGAAAAGAACCTTAATAGATTTTTGATTAGAAAAGAACCTTAATAGATTTTGGTTCCCAAAGATTTTTGAAACCTTCAGCACCGGGAATCGGGCAAGCTTTCAAGCCCTTCAAGAATTTTTTCCACGACAACGGGAACTCGTTCGTAGCCCTTCACCTTTACTGTCATGTCAGCATATTTCCTGTACAGGACAAGCCGCTCCTCGAAAAGTTCCCTTAGGCTTCTTTCCTTGAAGCCGACAAGCCCCCTCTTAGCCGGGTTTCGGATCCTTCGTACTATATTTCTGAAGGAAGTGTCCAGGAAGATGATCGTTGAGTTCTCTTTCAGGAAATTCATTGCTTTTTCAGAATAAACCACACTCCCTCCCGGAGAAATGATGGAGTCGCCCCTTAAATCAAGGCTGAGCACGGCTTCCTCCTCCAGCCTGACAAGAGCGGAATCCCCGCGCGTGTCAATAAGGGCCTGTAAAGACATACAGGTTTTTTCCTTAATTAACGAGTCAACGTCAATAAAAGTGCAGCTCAGGCGTTTTGCAAGCGCCTTTCCAATCGTGCTTTTTCCGACACCTGCCATACCTATCAAGGTTATATTCATGCGACTTTACCCCAAAACTTCCGGAAAACAGGGACCAAAGCTTCCAGCCCTGATAAACTCCCCATCTATAAATTCTCCTTCAATGTATAAATTTTTGCCTGTGTAAATATATAAACTCTTGATATATAAATCCTTCAACATTATATTTTATCTCAAAGAGATTGAATTTTTCACATGGAACCCTACAGAGTTTGCAAGGATCGTTCAGGGGCTTGATACAGAATCTCAAATTAAAAGAAAAAAAGGGAAGTAGAAAGGGAAGTAGAAAGGGAAGTAGAAAAGAGTAAAAAGGGAAGTAGAAAGGGAAGTAGAAAAGAGTAAAAAGAATAGGAAAATCCGCAGGAAGCGGAAATGGAAATGAAAATGGAATACAATGCACATATTTATACACAAATAACACCAATATGAAAAATAAGGGAACAGGATTATGAAATAAGGGGTGGTCAAATACTTGATAAAACCATCAAGAAATACGGAAACATGAGCCCGGAAGAAATCGAATCTGCCAGGAAGGAGGTCCGGGAACTCTGCATCTGCAGGGAATGCCCGACCTGGGACGAATGTGCAAAAGAAATCGGTTTTTGTTTTCCCGGGGTCGGGAAAAACAGGTGCATCAGGAAAGACCTGGGATGCATCTGCGGGAGGTGCCTGGTAAGCGAAAAGTTCGAGTTGAACCAGGAGTACTACTGTATCATCGGACCGCAGAAAGAAAAGTGGGGTCTATGAAAAAGGTCTATGAAGAATTTGCTTTATGGGAACAAGAACCGGAAATTTTACTTTCGGGGATGATTCTCTTTTCTCTTAGTGTGAGGAGTGAGAGGGTTAAGTTCACCGATGCACTTTTCAATCTCTTCGGAAGAATTGCCAAATGCAGAAATGCACTCCGAAAATACAATCCTGGTGCCTGAGGCATAATGCTTCAAGAAACCCTTTGTTGTCAGCTTATCCACATGTTCCAGGGAGACAATTGCAAGGTACATGAGAAGCCTTATGAAAAAAACGAGATGCAGCACGAGCATCTTGACCCAGGGGCTGTCCGAGCTTATCGCCATCCCGCAAACCCAGTTGCAGAGTTTCAGGGAATGGGAAAGTAACCTGATCTTGTAAAAGTGGAAGAATACAAACGATAAAATAAGGAAAACGGCACAGCCTGCTGCCAGATGTATATCTTGCGACGCTAAGTCCATATGATTCATAGACCCTTACTTTTCACTATTATTTTAATGTATGCTTTTTTAGGATCTGGACTCTGATCAATTAAAGTTCCATTAAAATTCCCGATACAGACAGAGTCCGGGGGCCGGACGGAGATTCATGTTCGATTCCGGCTTGAGGTTCATTTTCAATTAGCTCCGGTTTAAACCCGGCACCCCTTTGAATTTTCGATTATTGGGTTTTTAGCGCCCGTTCACTTTCCTGCCCCCGGCCAGGATCGCAGCTGCCCTTGCCGCACTTTCCGGCGTGACGAAGACCGGCATGCCTTTTCTTTCGAACTCCCCGGACATCTTCCGGGTGAAATTCCCGCCCGGAGAGCAGATAAGTACCGGCTTGTCGTATTCATCTGCAACGGCCTTCAGCTTATCGACTATCCCTTCGCTCAGCAGGGGAGGTCCCCAGAGCACGGCCACTATGGCGATGTCGTATTCGGCCCCGAAGCCCTCTTTAAGAGCATCAGCATAATGGTCGTCCCAGCCGTTTCCGGTAATGTCGATGGGGTTTCCCACGGCTGCAAAGGACGGGAGTTTCGATTTCAGGTGGTTTATTCTTTCTTCGGAAAGCTGGGGCACGGAAAGGCCCAGGCTTTCACAGGCGTCGGCAATCCCGATCCCGATTCCGCCCCCGTTTGTGATAATAAGGACGCGGTCCCCCCTGCCCGGGCTGTAGGAGTTCAGGACCCTGCAGGCATCTTTGAGTTCCTCATAGCCTTCCACCTCGATGATTCCGGTTTTCCGGAAGGCAGCTTCATAAGCCTCATACCTGCTTGCTGCAGCTCCGGTATGGGAAGCCGTGGCCTTGAGCCCTGTATCCCTCTTCCCCACCTTGACCGCAACTACCGGCTTCGTTTTAGTGCAGCGGGAAGCAACGTCCAGAAAACGCGTGCCGTCTTCTACGGACTCCACGTAGAGCACCACATACTTCGTTGCCTCGTCTTCGGAGAGGAAAGCCAGGCAGTCGGTCTCGTCCACGTCCACCTTGTTCCCGTAGCTTACGATCCTTGCGATTCCTATGCCTTCCGAAGCGATCTCGTCCACGATCATCGAAGCAAAAGAGCCGCTCTGGGTAAGGATGGAAAGCCCACCCCTGTCCGGGCGCTTAACCCGTTCCCGCGTTATGAAAAAAGTGTCCAGCTTTGAAACAGTGTCGTAGATGCCCAGACAGTTCGGGCCTATAACCCTGATTCCTTTAGCCTCTGCCAGCCTTTTCAGTTCTGTTTCAAGCTTTTCCCCTTCTCCTTTGATTTCCTTGAAACCGGAACTAACCACTACAGCCCCCCTGACGTTTTCGAAATCTTCATTCATAACCTCGATTACGCCCGGAGCCGGGACCGAAAGGACGGCAATGTCGATTATGTCATCAATTTCCCCGAGGGATGCATAGCACCTGAGCCCTCCGATCTCTTCGTACCTGGGGTTTATAGGATAGATTTTCCCTTCAAACCCGATTTTTTCAAGGCTCTCGAGTATGGTATAGGAAAGGCTGCTGGGTTTAGGGGAAGCCCCTACCAGAGCAATAGACCGGGGATTAAAAAAGAAATCAATATCATTCGAACTCATGCTCTCTCCTGAATATCTGCTCATTTCACACTGCCGGGAAAGGATGTGGGAAATAAAAATTGTTATTTTTCCGACTGTAGAATTTCCCCAAATTTAATAAGTATTTCTTTTTGTACTGATGCACGGAAAAGTCCCCTGAAGTCTGGAAAAAAGATATTGGAACCAATATAAAAACGAGTAGAGACAAGATAAAAATGAATAGAAAGCAGATGAAACGAGTCGAAAATAGATAAAAAACAAGCAGAGACCGCATAAAAAACGTATGGAAACAAAATAGAAAACCTTCAGGGGAATTGAAGGAGATGTCCGGGAAAACAAAGGTTTGAAAAGGAAACTTTCCTGACCCCTGCAACCTGGATTCCAGCTCATCTCCCCAGCCCGAAACCATTCCCGGTCCCCGCTTGCTTGCCCTGGCGAGCAGGAATGGAAACGGAGAAAATTCGGCTCTGCAGTTAATTTTGGAGGAATCTATCTGCCCCTGTAGACAGTTTACAGTATGTCAAACTTATATTTAACACTTTTCTTTTAATATGTAATAATAAATCTCATCAAAATTAAAGAATTTGTTACTCTAGCCGAAAATTTCCTGCAGAAACAAATCGAAGACAAACACAAAATATACCCTGAAGGAAAACCGGTTTTCAGTCCCTTACTTTTTCAATTACTTTTTTACCGCATTCCATGGGTATGATGGTCAGCTCCGCATCGGAGAATTCCTTTTCGAGCGGGTCCTCTTCCGCAATCCTGTCCAGGGTCAGGGCCAGAGCTGTTACCTCGGAATGGGGCTGGCTCCCCACTGCCACGTTCCAGTCAGCGAGCTGGTAGATTTCAGGAGGGACCTTTTCCGCTCCCACGACCAGCATCAGTTTCTCACACTGTTTAAGTTCGGCAGTGACGTCCGGGAGGTTGACCCCGTACATGGAGAGGTGGCAGACTTTCCCGCCTTCTTCTTTCCATTTCCGGATTTCCTGTTTGAAGTTCACATCATTTTTAACATAAAAATTCCCGCCCCAGCGCTCGACAACGCCATCAAGGCTTTTCACAATCCCCGGGTCATTTGAGGCCAGAAGCATCCCTTCGGCCCCCAGCAACCGGGCTGTGAGCCCTACGTGAGTGGTTATTCTTTTGTCCCTTTCAGGTCGATGTCCTAGGCGGAGCAGTACTATCCGTTTCATATCCGTGCTAAAACCCCTACAAGGTATTAAAATTTCACTGTAAGAAAGGAAAAAGAATTGAGATTCGAAAGGAAAAAAGAGAAAAAGAAAAGGAAAAAATTTAGATTCAAAAGGAAAATAAAAAAGAAAGGAAAAAGTAATTTCACCCGCCAAACCCAAAGGTTCCTCCAGGAACTCTCCTGAGCAGCATGCCCTCAACTACTATCGGGTTCGAGCGCTGGGCAGTAACCAGTGCAGTGTCGAGCTTGAATTCCTTTTCCGCATAGACGGTGAGGATAGGGTCACCTTTCTTTACGGCTTCCCCGAGTTTCTTGTGGATCCTGACGCCTGCGCCCTTGTCGTTCGGGGCTCCGGCAAGCCTTGCGATCTCGACGATCCACTTGTTGTCAAACTCGATAACATAGCCGTCAGCGCTGGCACAGATGTTAGCGGTATACTGTCCGACCGGGATGTCGTCAGGGGAGACGTTCGGGTCCCCGCCCTGGGCTTCGATGATCTCCTTCATCTTCGCAAAGGCTTTGCCGTTCCTGAGCGTTTCCATTGCAAGTTCCTTGCCGTGGTCTCTCGGGGCAGCTCCTCCCATCTCGAGCAAGATGCCCGCAAGCGCTGCGCTCTTTTCGATCAGGCTGTTCGGGCCTTCAAAGCTTTCGAGTGCTTTTAGAGCCTCTCTGACCTCCAGTGCCGGCCCTACCGTCCGGCCTATGGGAGACGAGCCGTAGGTGATGGCGCATTCCACGTTCATTCCGAGCCTGTGCCCGAGGTTAATCAGGTCCCTTGCGAACTTCTGTCCTTCCTGCACATTTGCGACCTTGGTCCCGGGTCCCGTTGGGATGTCGATTACAAGGTTTTCCGCCCCGATTGCCCCTTTCTTTGCCATGATAGAAGCGAGCATCTGGCAGTAGGGGTCAATGGAAAGCGGGTATTCCGCCCTGATGAGCTTATCGTCCGCGGGGGCGATGTTCGTGGCCCCTCCCCAGACGAGAGCCCCGCCTACCTTCTCGGATATTTCCTTGACCTCCTGGGAAGTGAACTCGACCTCTGAGAGCACCTCCATAAGGTCCGCGGTCCCCCCTGCCCCGGTAATGGCCCTGGAGCTGGTCTTGGGGATCATGAGCCCGTTTGCGGCCACAATCGGGACTACAAGGAGGGAGATCTTGTTCCCGGGCACCCCTCCGATGGAGTGTTTGTCCATCACCGGGTGGGTATCAAATTCAATCGTATCCCCGGTATCGATCATAGCCCTTGTCAGCCATTCGATCTCATCGTCACTCATGCCGTGGATGTAGGAAGCCGTCATGAAGGCCGAAAGCTCGATATCGCTGAGGTTTTCTTCCACAACGTCGTTTACGACCATGTAGATATCTTCCCGGGTCAGGTGCTGCTTGTCCATCATCTTCTTGATTACCGCGCCCGACTTCGAACGAAGCGCCGGGAAAACCTCCACAGGCTTATCCCAGCCAGGTTCCAGGTGCTCATAGACCTCGGTAAAGACCCCGAGGGTACCCTGCTCCACCATATCTTCCGTGGTGTCCACGATAGCGGAGATGCTCTCGTGGCCTCTGAGGCGCACCCTATCTCCGGGATTTACTCCCAGTTCCTTTGCGTCGGCAGTATTGAACATCACTTTATGCTGCCCGATTTTTATGTCAAAATGCTGTAGTTTTAACTGCATGAGTAACCACTTTTTCAGTCCATTTTCTCCATTTCAATTTAATCAATATGATAGACTCTATGAAACTTCAACTTCATAAAACTTCCAGCCATATTCTCTAAGTATCTGTATTCCCACACCTCAGTATTAATCCAGCATCTCAGTATTGAATCCCGCATCTCAGTATTGAATCCCGCATTCCAGTTTCTGTGTTCCCGCATCCCAATATCCCCAAGCTCGGCATCCACTGGCCTGGCATCTGCCAACTCAGTGCCTGCAGCCAACCACACAACCTGCAATAAAAAGGGAAGGCAGCTATTCAAACAACGTACATTCCTGTTAACCCGTCATATTATTTGGCTCCTCGTTTTTTGTGTGCGTAACCATCACAAAAACAGAAGCGGTCTTGAATTGAAACTTATCTTATCCACGAGAAATGGTGAAGAGCCTATTATTTTAATAATTTCAAACAGGGCAAAAAAGAAATGAACGGAAGAAACAAAATGAACGGAAGACCCGGAAACAGGCATTTTCTAAAAAAACTTATTGAAATTATCCAATTTGTTATCTCCGCAGACGAGAAGCCCCTTTCTCGACTCTGAAAGAAGTAGAAAGGGAGAGTTCACTTTCGTTCCTGGATCAGCACCACAGCCACAAGCACGAGCAGGACCCCTGCAAGCTGCCAGGAGGAAAGCATTTCCCCGAAAAAAAAGACCCCCACCAGAGTCCCGACTACCGGTTCCACCGTAGCCACAATGGATGCCCGGCTGGACTCGACCTCCTCAAGGCCTTTTGTATAAAGGAGATAGGCAAAGACTGTGGGAAAGAGCCCCAGCCCCAGAAGGTAGAGCCAGAAACTGGCGGTTGAAAAGGCCCAGCCCATATTACCAAGGCCGCTCACCGGAAGCAGGGCCAGGCTTGCGAAAACAAATGTGTAGGTTGCAATGGTCATGGTATGGTACTTTTCAAGGGCGGCTTTCCCGAAGATGCTGTAAAGGGCATATCCCAGACCCGACCCTATGCCGGTAAGGAGTCCGAGCCCGGACAGGGAAAAGGCAGAGGAAGCCCCGAAGGAAGGAAAATATCCGGTAACGAAAGCACAGCCTGCAAAGGTCAGCCCCAGGGAAAAGACCTTTTTTGCTCCCAGCTTTTCCCCGAAAAAGATGCGGGAAAGGACTGCTACGAAAGCCGGGGCAGTGTAGAGCAAAATAACGGCAACTGCGATTGAAGTTTCCTTCATGGTGGTAAAGTAGCAGAAATTAAAAAACGCAAGACTGAAGATGCCTGTCCCCACAAAATAAAGCGAGTCCCGGAACCTGATCTTCAAGAGTTCGGGACGGGTGAAAAAAAGGTACACGATCATGATCAGGGCTGCGGCAAAGACCCGGAGAGACACCACCTGCAGGGGACTGAAACCAAAACCATAAAGCCCCCTGACAAAGAACCCTATGATTCCCCAGAGGGTTGCCCCTGCAATAATCAAAAGATAAGCCCTTTTTTCCATTTTTGATCGACCATCCCGAGAACCGTAAAGTTCCAGTAAAATATTTTCCCGGCACATGTTCTTCCAGGCAAAGCCCTTTTCGGTTTAACTGGAAAAAAGCCTGAATACGTATTGAATAATGTGATGAATACCTGTGGTGAATAATGTAATATCAAAGCAAGAAACAAGCTCAGCCTCCACCTGCATGCAGGCAAGATACATAAGGATTTCCCAGAAGTGAACCGAAAAAAAACTGAAAAGACTTCAAGGAAAAGTTTCCGGTCCAGGTCAGGCAGAAAAAATAATTGTAAAAGTGGAGAGGAAGTGGAGAAAATAAAAGAAGAAAAGAGGGAGAAAAAGAAAAGGGGAAGACGATGAAGAAGAAGAAGAAAAGAGGGAGAAAAGAAGATGGAGAAAAAGAAAAGGGAAAGAAGATGAAGAAGTGGAAAAGGGAGAAAGTATTAGATTAACTGTCAGAGCCAAATGTTAAGAACAGGATAGGCCGGAATTTTCCATATTATATATTCAGAGGAACTCAAGGCAGAGGCAGACGTAATATTCCCTTGCTATCCTCCTGGTCCAGTCGGGCAGCAGGCAGTACCTGTCCACTACAAGCTCGTTCATGTAATAAAGGGCTTCCTCAGTCCCGCATTTGCTGAGCCTCCTTATAGCTCTTCTCCTGCCCAGGAGGGAATTGTTATTGTCCAGGGCTGCAAGGTAAAATTCGTATTCTTTACTGTTGCCCATCACAGCATAAATATATGTATTTGAATATAAATATTTGTATTGAATGTAAATAAATAAGATATGTTAACAAAAATAATAAGTTCTCTTTACGATCTTCAAACAACACCAAAAGCCTGGCTTGAGGAAGAAAACAGGGAAGTGAAAAACCGACAAGAATGCTTCCGCAAACAAAATTAAAACAGAAAGAAAAAATGAGAATTCCCAATAGGTGATCAGCCTCAGGGAATCCCCCACTCAAAGTTCGCGCTATGCAACAAAGTAGCATGCCAATTTATCATAGGATACTATATATAGTTTCCGAAATTCTTTTGAAATGACTGAAATATTTTTTAAAGCCAGGTTGACCCGGTCAAATTAAAGCAGACGAATCGGCCGGGTTGCGACAGTTGAATTGTAACAATCTAATTTAATCAAGGTAGTTTTATTGCTACAGTCTAGTTTAATTGCAACAATTGGCTTGCAACATCCAGGGTCTCGACGGTTAAACGATGTCAAAACTGTAAAAACAAAATCAGGAAAATGATAAGGAACAAATATCCTTATGTTAACGCATTAGAATAGAGATATGAGAAATTCTCATCAGTGGTCAGTTGATGAGAATTCCTGCACAAGGTCCTTTTTGTTCGCTATGCTATAGGAAGTATGTGAACAAGGGTAAGAAAAAGATATATAATTACCGGGGATAAATTTTCAACCCGGTTGACTTATTTATCCACGTGGAACATTACAATGCCGTTAATATATTAAAAGTGGTTGAATTTTTTAAGGCAGTTTATTTTTTTAAGGAAAGATAAAAAGAAATCGGACTTGGGGGTCAAAACCCGATGTTCCGACAGAAGAGCGCCTTTCCGGCAGAAGATCACCTGGAACTGATCGCCTTCACAGGATCCAGTTTTGCAGCCTGCTGTGCAGGATAGATTCCCGCAATAAGGTTCAGCAGGAAGACCGCAATAATGATTAAGATGATGTCCTCGGGGCGGATGACTACCGGGATGGAGCTGATGCCTCCGAACTGTTCGGCGAACTCCACGCCTTCTGGATATTCATATTCTCCGATCCAGAGAGATATGACGATGCCGATAAGAGTCCCGAAGAAGGCCCCCAGGAAACCCAGAATGCCGCTCTGGAGAAGGAAAATCATTCTTATACTTGAGACAGAGGCACCCATGGCGCGGAGCATGCCTATCTGGCGGGTTGCGCCTATTACGGAGAGGTTCAGGGTGCTGACCACGCCAAAAGAAGCTATGATCACGATAAGGCCGAGGGTGATGCTGTTTGAGGTCCCCTCGATAGCAAGGGTGCGCAGGATCTCGGGGTTTGTCTCGGTCCAGCCTTTGGCTTCATAGCCAGTCTGTTCGATTTCGGCAGCGAGTTCCCTGTCTTTATTGAAGTCTTCGATCTGGACGGAGATCCCGCTTACCACGTCCGATACGTCGTAAAAGTTCCGGGCAGTCTCGAGAGAGCAGTAGGCAAGGGACTCGTCCAGAGGAGACCCGGTGTGGAAGATCCCTACAACCCTGAGGGAAAGAGGGTTTGCATCAGGGAAGGAAACGTCCACGAAATCCCCAAGTTTGACTTCGAGCCTTTCCGCGAGTTTCGAGCCAAGGACCACGGTGTTCCGCGAAAACTCAAGTTCCCGGAAGTCGCCCTCCACCATGTCGCTTTCTATTTCACTGATTTCGTTCTCCCGAGAGGGGATCACGCCCCTCAGTTCGACGTTCCGGGAATTGTCCTTGAAATTTAAGGAAGCCTTACCTGTCAGAAAAGGTGAAACCGCTGTGACGCCTTCGATTGAATTTATTTCCTCCATCAGAGTTCTGTAAAGGTAGATGTATTCCTCGTCTTCTGTCGGGGAGACCGAGACATGAGGGAGTTTGTCCACCGTGGTGTCATAAAGTTCATCGGTAAACCCTACCATGAACGCCTGGGAAATGGTGAGTACCATCACAGCCAGGGCTATCGCTCCTACGGAAAGAAGGGTCTGGAATTTCCTTGCCCGGATCTGTCGGAGGGCGATAAACAGTTCGTAGCGCATGGGAATTCACGGTTTCCTTATTGATTATTCGTTTACTGATTTTTGTTTGACCTGCAAACTTAAATTACCAGTTTAACCTGCAAAATTGACCTGCAAACTTAAGCTGCTGAAATTAGGTATTTGGGCCGGCATTACATTTAGCTTCGTTTCCTGAAAAGAACCGCAGAAACACCAAGTACTGCCAGTACCGCAGCGGCAGAAAAGCCCGGGAGACCTCCCGCACCGTCTTCTTCCGCAGCTCCGTCTCCCGTACCTGCAGAGTCTGAATCGCTTCCATCAGCTCCGTTCACATAGGAGTAGGACGACAGGTCAGACTCGATAATTGTCTCCCTGCGCTCGATCACGTCCCCGTCTTTGCCTGTTAGTTCGATCTCGAGCCTGTAAACACCCCTGGGAAGCCTCTCCTTCCAGGCGACTTCAACGGTCTCATCGTCGTCTGTCAGCAGCACGGGCACCCTTTCCCGGGCTGAATCAAAAGTCCTGGCTGTTTCGGAAGCGGCATTTTCGCCCAGTTCGTAGACAGTAAATATCAGGTTCCCTTCGAAAGGCACCTGGGACCTGCCAAAGACGGTTGCACTTGCCCCGGTCTCGTCTTCGTAAATATCAGTAATTTCTGCATCATCCTTCGCTGTGAAACTTTCCGTAGCTGCGATAAACTCCCGCCTCGGGGAATAGACCTGGATCTTCACCCTTCCCAGGTATTCCCTGTTGTTTTCAAGCAGGGTGCCCCAGGCTGCTGAGAAAGCTTCAGGGGAACCTGTCAGGGCAACTTTCTCGGACCTTGTCGTGTACACAACGTCCGAACCGTCAACAAGCATGTACTCGATATCGAAGAGCACCGGTTCATTGGGAGAGATTACCACACTGATCCCTTCGGAATTAGGGACCAGGTCATTGACCCTGACCCTGGAAATGGAACGGCGCCCGTAGACAAATTTGTACTCAGCCTCGGAAAGTAGCTCCTTATCCCGGAACAGGCGGGCTTTAAGGAGGTATGAACCGTCTTCAGCTCCCTTTACATCCCAGAATCCCACCTTTATAACCCTGGTGTTTGCGGGTATTTCCTCAACTGAAAAAACTTTCTTTACGAGCACCTCCTCGGTGTTACCCTCAGTCCTGACAAGAGAGGTTTCAAGGGTCAGGTCTTCATCCGGCACCTCCGAATAAACAGTCACATCAAAAGATTCGAGGTCACTGTAGAGCTCGGATATGCGGGGCATGCCCGCGTCCCCTGCCTGAAGGGTTTCGGCTGCAAAGGCTGGCTGTACCGGCATGAGAAGAAGCAAAATGAATAGGAAAAATACGGCTTTCATGGTCTTTTTTCCCCGGATTCGATACCAGAAAGATTGCTTTGATCTTATTTAAAAGAAGTGCAATCCCAATTGGCAACCTTGAATTGGCAACCCTGAATTGGCAACCCTTAATAAAACTCAAGCACATCCAGGAAAGAGTGAGGAAGGGATTGGGTTCAGAAGAAATTGAGATCCGAAAAAACAGAAGGCTTTAAGGAAGCAAATCCCGAAAGAAACAAAGATTGAGAAAGGAAAAAATAATGTGTAAAAAGACGGCTTTTTTAAAGAGATCAAAAAACCTGCCAGGTGTCAGAAACTATATATCCTTGGGCAGAAGTATAAGAATGCAATTATTTAATTTAAACAAGTTTTCTTGATTTAATACCCACAGTACCCAAACTTTTTATTATAACTGCGAGATCATAATAATATTCATTGATGTTATTTCGGGATTAATATTCATTGATGTTATTTCGGGAATAATATTCACTAACAATACCCACAATCAGTGTTCGAGAAGACGGATATGGTAAAAATGGATACGAAAAGCGTCTTAATCCTGGGAACCGCTTCACATGTTGGGAAGAGTTCAGTTGTGACCGCCATTTGCAGGATCCTGTCCAGAAAGTACAGTGTTGCCCCCTTCAAGGCCCAGAACATGAGCCTGAATTCCTGGATTACAAAGGACGGGAAGGAAATCGGGATTGCACAGGCGATTCAGGCGAAAGCTGCCGGCACCGAACCCACTGCCGACATGAACCCGGTCCTCTTGAAACCGAAAGGTGACTGCGTTTCCCAGATTATTCTGCTCGGGGAACCTTACGCAGACAGGAGTGCAGGCCAGTACTACGATTCTATCGAGGAGATGAACGGAGTCCTGGAAGGGGCTCTGGGAAGGCTCGGGAACGAACACGACATCATTGTTATGGAAGGAGCAGGCGGGGCTGCTGAAATCAACCTCTATGAAAGGGACATTGTAAATATAGGCACCGCGAGGCTTACCCAGGCCCCGATCATCCTTGTAGGAGATATCGAAAGAGGTGGCGTTTTTGCAAGCCTCTACGGGACCATAGCCCTCCTGCCCGAAGACGTGCGGGAAAACGTCAAAGGTTTCATCATCAATAAGTTCAGAGGCGACCTGGAAATCCTGAAGCCGGGCTTAAAGGAACTTGAGGAAAAAACCGGAATCCCGGTGCTCGGCGTACTCCCATATTTCAAGCTCCACATCCCCTCCGAAGACTCGGTTTCCCTCGGAGACAAGGAAAACTCGAAAGCGGAAAAGAAAATCGAAATTGCAGTCATCCGCCTGCCCAGGATCTCGAACTTCACGGACTTCGAACCCCTGGAAAGCCACGCCAACATCCGCTATGTTGACATTGACGAAGAGCTTGGAAACCCCGACGCAATCGCGATTCCAGGCACAAAGAACACCATCAACGACCTTCATGACCTCAGGGAAAGCGGCATGGCCAAAAAAATCGCGGCGTTCAAAGGGAAAATCCCCATCTTCGGGATCTGCGGCGGCTACCAGATGCTAGGAAAGACCATCTTTGATTCAGGTATCGAAAACGGGGTCGAAGCTGAGTTCGAGGGCCTCGGGCTCCTGGACATCAGGACAAAGTTCGGAGAATACGAAAAACGGACCATCCAGGTCACAAAAACCATCAATGCCCACGGCCCGATCCTTGCCCCCATAGACGGAGAAGAAGTAAAAGGCTACGAGATCCACATGGGCACAACTGACTCGAAGAGACATGTTTTCGGGGACGACGGCTCCATTGATGAGGAAGGCCTTGTTATAGGCACCTACCTCCACGGGCTTTTCGAAAACGGAAACATCAGGAACGCTCTGATGAAGTACCTCTACGAGAAAAAAGGTCTCGAATACGAACTCGAAGAAGTCATGACCGAAGACGGTGCCTACGAAGAACTTGCAAGAGTGGTGGAACAGCACATTGATATGGATAAGCTCTACGAAATCGTCGGGGCCTGAATAAATTAAACGGCTTACACTTAAAAAAGTTTAAAGGGAAACATTCAAAGAAAAAACCGCAACGTTAAAAGGAAAGTGGACGGGTACCGCAGAGCCGTGCGGCACCCATATCTGTTTTTTAAAATGAGATATTGAGCGGGTTTTCAGGGAGAGTATATGGGAGTAGTTTGGGACAAAAATTTTTCATTATACCATTGGGGGTAGGTATAACTATTCTTGGGAGGTTATATATAAATCTCCAAAACAGTTAACCGCTCAACAATTATCCAATTTGTTTTCAAGTATTTATGGATTATGAATTATACTTCCTTAACAAAAATCAGGTTAACATTCAACTTAAAGCCACCCTCAAAAAAATTCTGGATATAATTAAATTTCCAGAGAATAATACAATTAAATATAAAGAAGGATATAACATATAAAAATATTTAAGTATAATGAGCCATCCGGCTCATTCCAGATCCGAGTCCTCGAAGATAAACAACTCCTCAATTGTCGTTTCCAGAACCCTTGCAAGCTTGTAAGCAAGCTTTAAAGAGGGATTATACTTTCCTTTTTCAAGAAAAACGATGGTTTCCCTTCTTACCCCTGCCCTCTTTGCCAGGGCTTCCTGGGTCAGGTCATACCGGGCCCTGAATTCCTTTATCCTTGTTTTCACGAAGTGACCTCCGGGACCTAATTATTCAACATCACCCTTACGCATGAAATGCCACCTGAAAACATTTGCGGAAATAATCATGAAGAAGAGCAGTATTGCAAGCACTCCCTTTGCTGTAAGTTCAAGCAGTTTGAAGTAGTCCACCCAGATCAGGACCGTAATTAGCACCAGGGTCAGAAACCAGGAATAGGTAACCCCGTAAGCAGCCAGCTTCTTTGTCCTTTCGTCCCTATCAGGAAGGTCCCCACTCTTAAAAAGCCTGAACGCCGTAGCAAGAAAAACGATCAGGCCTGTGTTGATAAGGACAATAGGAATCAGAATGTCAACTTCAAGAAAAGCTGCAACCAGCATCCCGGCAAGCAATATACCCAGGCCCATGAGCAGTTTGTACTTATATTTTTTTTCCATGTTTTCCACTTTAAACACCTCTCAAACAGATCCGCATGTTTGTTGAATATTTATAACTATATATGGGATATTTAAAACATAATGTTGGATATATGCAACATTAAGTTGGAGATAGATAACTATTCTTGCTATTTAAAGGTTTCTAAAAGACAGAAAAATTAGTTAATAATTTCGAACATATAGTTGGATAAATAAAACATTATGTTCCAAATAGATAACATTAGTTCGAATATAAAACTTTGCCTGCATCCCGTGAAAGAGGAGGAAGAGAAGCAGAAATGAGAAGCAGAAATGAGAAGCAGAAAAGAGAAGCAGAAAAGAGAAGTAAAAAAAGGCTTTAAAATAGGTGTATAGAAAGGCGCTTTAAAATAGGCTTTAAAATGCCTTTCAGAACATCCGGACTTCCTTACCAAAGCCCTTCACGACAGCCCTTTCATAGACAAGGTTCGCAGTTGCGACGTCCTGAATTGCAAGTCCTGTCGAATCGAAGATCGTTATCTCCTCATCACTTGTCCTGCCGGGCTTCAGGCCTGTGATAACTTCCCCTAACTGGGCATGGATGTCGTTTTCGGAGATGTAGTGCTTGGAAAGCGGGACATTGACCTCCCCTGAGTGAATGGCCTGCACCATGTCGTCCACAATGATTTTGGAGCGCATAAGGAGTTCAGGGTCAAGTTCTTCTTTCCCGACAGCATCGGCACCGATTGCGTTTATGTGGGTACCTCCCCTGACCCATTCGGCTTTTACGACGGGTTTTCGAACCGGGGTGGTCGTGACGAGTATGTCGCAGTCACAAACCTTTTCAACGTTTTCCTCAATGCTGATCTCACAGCAGGCCAGGTCTTCCATTTCTTGTTTGAACTTTTCACTGCTCTTCCGGGTCCTGGAGGTGATCTTTACCATTTCGGGTTCAAAGACTTCACAGAGGGCTTCAAGCTGGCTCCTTGCCTGGTTCCCGGCCCCTATCATGCCGATAATTCCGGAGTCTTTCCGGGCAAGATATTTTGCGGCGATTCCGCCTGCTGCTCCTGTCCGGATGTCGGTCAGGTAGGTCCCGTCCATGATTGCGACGGGAGCCCCGGTTTCCGGGGAGATCAGGACGATAAGCGCCATCACGGTGGGGAGGCCTTTCATCGGGTTTCCCGGGTGGACATTTACGATCTTCACGCCCGTAACGTCCTCCTCCTCAAGGTAGGCAGGCATGGTCCTGAGGTCCCCGTTGTATTCGGCATAGTATAGATAGGACTTGGGCGGCATCTGCACCTTGCCAAGGCCGTGCTGCCTGAAAGCACTTTCCACCACTTCCATATCAGAACGCATATCAATGACACTTTTAACTTCTTCCTGATCCAGCCACAACACTTCCATAATAGTAACCCTCCAGCCTGAACTCCAAACGGCCCGCAGCCCAAACCGGGCTGAAACTTAGAAAAGCCAGGGGATAAACCGGCAGATGCACAGGCAAATTGACCGCTGACTCAACAAAGATCATAATTAATTGTGTAAATATGTATATATAACATATAGCCTCACTCACTTAAAGAACCTCCTTTCGGAAAGGGGACCAGCCATGCAGGAGCAGTCAACCGTTTTTTTAATAGAAAAATTACTTAAACCCGCAAACGACGTCCGGAGTATCCTCCGCTGGGGCTACCCGAAGTTCGCAACCATCCGTTTTGTAGCCGACCACTCCCAGCTCAGCGCCGAAGAGCGGCATATCCTTACAAGGGTCATCATGCCCCCGGACAGGACCGTTTCCAGGGCAAAAAAAAAGATAGGGTGTAAAGAAACAGGAAACAGGGACATTCTCCTCGACGGATACAACGTCCTGCTCACCGTGGACAGCCTGCTGAAAAAAGAGCCAATGTGGTTTTGCGACGACAGCTACATCCGGGACACACGATTCTATTTCAGCAAAGCAAAGCACGCCCAGGACATAGAGGAAGCCCTCGAAACCGTCCTGGATTTACTCTCCGAAACCGGACCTAATACCTCAACCTTTCTCCTCGACGCCCAGATCAGCCGGAGCGGGGAACTTGCCGGCTTAATCCGTCGCAGAATGCAGGAAAAAGGTATTCCCGGCGATGCCCGGACCTCAAAACACGTCGATTTCGACCTGAAAAAAGAAGGCGGGAAACCCGAAAGCGACATTGTAGTCGCAAGTTCGGATGGGATCATAATCGATTCGGTCCTGCAGGTTCTCGACATCCCCGCCTGCCTCATGGAAAAAAGAGGAATTGAGCCTTTGAGGCTGTATTGAACTTTTAAGGCTGTATTGATTCTGTTTTTCATTTGTCGAATTTCAAACCGGATTTACCGAATTTTTATTCATCCCGGTTCACTCCTCCCGGCTGCATGTCTGGGCCTGCCGGTACAACTCTTCGGCTTCGGAATACTGCCCTTTTTCCCGGAGGAGGTCTCCGTATCCGCAGAGGGTATCCATGTGCCTCGGGTCAAGTTCCAGGGCTTTCCTGTACTGGACCTCGGCCTCGTGCCGGTGCCCGAACCTTGCAAGGAGCCGGGCATACTCACAGCAGGTTTCCACGTCGTGGGGGTCCAGTTTGAGAGCATGCTTGAAATGCTGCCTGGCCCCGGGGACGATCCCGTACCTGGAAAGCAACCTGGCATAAGCTCGGTGGATCTCCGGGTTTTCCGGGGCTGCCTTCAGAGCCGCTATGTAATGGATTTCCGCCTCCAGAGCATCCCCTTCCCGTTCCAGGAGGAGGGCATAGCGGAAGTTCGATTCTACATGGTCCGGATCGAATTCGAGGACCCGCCCATAATGATAAATTGCTTCGATCCTCTGCCCAAGTTCGGAAAGCAGGACCCCGTACCAGCAATGGGTCTCCACATGCCTGGGTTTCAGGATCAGGGCCTTTTTGTAAGCGGCTTCGGCATCTTTTATTCTCCCGAGCCTGTGAAGGAGCCGACCGTAATTGCAAAGCGTGTCCACATGGTAGGGGTTAAATACCAGGACCTTCTCGAACAGTTCCCGAGCCCTTTCCAGTTCCCCGAATTCCGCAAACACTGCCCCGTTCCTGCTTAGAGCCTCAATATTGTCCGGGCTTGACTTTAGCAGTTCCTCGTATACCCCCGCAGCCAGCTCCTTTTCCCCGAGAGCCGACGCGGTATTTCCTGCCCTGAGAAGGCCGTCTTCGCGAAGCTTTCCCCCGGCAAGTTCGGCGCAGGCCCTGGAAAACACATATTTTTCCTTATACATTTTATCAGCATCAAAGACGGCTGAAAGCTTCAGCAGGGTTTCCGGAGAAACCGAATGTTTGCCAGAAAAATCGACTACAAATTCAACAGCACTTTTGAGATCCTTTTTATTCGATGCAACCCGTTCGATTACATCAGAAACAAGAGTATCGACAGCATCTATCTCCATGCCGAAAAAACCTCCAGGGGATAAAACTCCCGGGAAAAACCTCAGGAAATTTCCCTTTAAAGTAAGTTTATTCGACTCTCTATAAATAATTAGCCTTATTAAATTACACATAATAAAATTCAAGCCATTTTAATCAAAACCATTTTAATCAATTCTTATGAAATAGATTCAAGGAGTTAAGATCAGGCAGCTAGCCGCAGTCAATCCCTTTTGACGTGCAAACTGTATCTGGTTTCAACATCATACATGCCCTTAAGCTCACTTTCCTCCAGAAAGCCTTTTTCGAGAAGTTCACTCAGCACCTTTCGGTCGACAGATTCCACCATATCCCAGAGACCCTTTTCCTCAAGATAGGGCTTCAAACTCGTGATATGCCAGAGCTTCCACTCCGCCGCCTGCCGCCTGAGCTCCACATTCCCTATCCTCAACACATCGATGGCTTTTTCCCTGCAGATGTCCAGAATATGTTTCCTGAGTTTTTCCCGCCGGGCTTCCAGCCTGGCTATCGCGGAAACCAGGTCTTCATATTCAAGAACCACATCGGCAAGATCCATCTTTTCAGGGTCCTGCCTGTTGATTTCAAGTTCCACTTTCCCCACTCCAAAAAGTCTTATTGTTAAATTCAAACATAAATCTTAGTTAAAGTTCTGTTCGGGTTTTATTTGCGGAAATTTATCATTTTCCGGTATTTCCTGCTCTTTCATATATGCAGGGTTCGGGTTTATACCTTCTACCCGGAAAGGGACAGCATTTTCAAAAAAATGGTAGAAACCTGCAAAGGCTTACTGAAAAAAGCGGGAAGAAACGTTTATCGATGCAAAAATTAAATTACTGTGCGCTTCAAAACTTAATTAACCATACTTCAAAACTTAATTAACCGTACAAAAAAGAGGATTTAAGACCACTTTTCTTCAGGGGTGATCCAGTGCTTTCAGGAGAATTTCCCAATAAAGATGTCATCGATAAAGCTGCCGCAAAAGAAGCCCTTCGTGCCCTCCTGCCTGAAGCTAACCGCATTTTCAACTCCGAACCCAGCGTACTCCGGATTGAGGAGGAACCTGTCATGCTCGTGGGGGACATCCACGGCAACCTGGAAGCTCTTGAATTCATTTTGAAGATGAGAGAAGAAATGGGCTGCAAAACTCTCCTGTTCTTGGGGGATTACGTGGACAGGGGACCGCAGGGTGTGGAAGTACTGGTAAGGCTTTTCCGGTTGAAACTTGAAGACCCTGAAAACGTTTTCCTGCTACGCGGGAACCACGAAACGGTGGAGATGAACGTCTACTACGGTTTTTTTGAGGAAATAGGCTTCGACCCGCTGTTCCTGGCCGGGATCAGCCGGACATACAAGAAAATGCCTGTGGGAGCCGTGCTTTCGGGACATACCTTCTGCGTACATGGAGGCATCACCGGAGTAGAGGATATCGAGAAGATCACGAAAGAAAACGCTTTTCCCTACCTCTGGAACGACCCCTCGGAAAAACCCGGACTTGGCGCCTCGAGAAGAGGAGACACGGTAAAAGAATACGGGCCTGACCTGGTAGACGGCTTTCTGAAGCTTAACGGTTTAAAACGGGTCATCAGAGCCCACACCGCCATCAAGGACGGGTACGAATGGTGGTTCGGGGGAAAACTACTCTCCCTTTTCTCCTGCCCGGATTATGTGGGGTTCGGGAACTCCGGAGCCTTTGCACTGTTCGGGGACGGAAAGGCCGGAGAAGTGAAAATAGAAAAAACAGGGGTCAAGAAGGAAGAAACTGGAGGAAGAGAGCCCGGAAAAAAAGAGCTTAAGCTCTTTGTCTTCGGAAACACGAAGACCGAAACACAGAACGAAGAACAGGGGTATTCTCTGCTCAAATCCTTGTGAAAATTTTTATTAAACTTTTGATATCCCTGCCTTTAAATGAAGAACCTGGAAGGTACCTGGAAGAATCTGGAAAGCATCCTGAAGAAGCTGCAAAGCATCTGAAAGCACATCTCAGGCAGAATATTTCAGTCAAACCTCGCCAGTCAAACCTCGCCAGTCAAACCTCGCCGGTTAAACATTCTCAGTCGAGGATAATCCAGGGTTCCAGCATTTTGTCCATGATATCCGGGTCGAGCTGCATAGCTTTATTATACTGTTTTTTCGCTTCATCGAACTTACCCATTTTTCTGAGAAGCAAGCCGTAGCTGTAATGGAAGGGGGGGTAATAGGGATTCAGGCCAAGGGCCTTAATGTACTCTTCTTCGGCCTCGACAAAGCGACTGATCTCGGTAAGGAGGTTCCCGTAGCTGTAGTGCCCTTCAGCACTTTCGGGATCCAGATCGAGGGCCTTTTTGTATTCCATTTCAGCCTCGTACCTCCGCCCGAAACGGGAAAGGAGGTTTGCGTAATTACAGTGGGTCTTTGCATCATTTTCATCCAGAGCAAGGGCTTCGATGTACTGTTCTTCGGCTTCGGACACCCTGCCTTCCCGGGCAAGGAGGTTACCGTAATGAAAACGGCTCCTCCTGTGACTCGGGTTCAGGTCAATAGCCTTCCTGTACTCATCCTCCGCTTCGGAAGCGCGTCCCAGGAAAGAGAGCAGCGACCCGTAGTTGTGGTGCAGCACAGGGTTTTCGGGGTCCAGGTTGAGTGCGGCCCTGTATTCCTCTTCGGCTTCCCGGATACGCCCCAGCTCAAAGAGCAGGTTTGCATACCCTCCTCTTGCCGGGACATAGTCCGGACAGGAAGAAAGTGCCCGGGAATAGCACTCTTCGGCTTCACTTACCCGCCCCATTTGCGCTAAAAGGCACGCATATCCTGAATTTGCCTTCACATGCCCTGAGTCAAATGAAAGCGCAGCCTGATACTCATTTTCAGCTTCGGCGATCCGCCAGAGTTCCATGAGCAGGTCCCCATATGCCGACCTGACGTCCGCATTTTCAGGGTTTTTTGTGAGAGCTTCCATATAGTTCGCTTCGGCCTCGCAGGGTAAACCCAGGAAGCGAGCCGCATTACCTACAGCAAAAGAGGCATCTTCCCGGAGCTTTCCGGAAGCCAGCCTCGAGCAGGCTTTTGCGAATACATATTCTTCAAGGGGCATCTTCTGCTTTTTGCAGGCATCTGCAAGGTCAAGCAAAATTTCAGGGGGGAAAGATTTTTTTTCAACAAATTCCAGGGCAAAATTAACCGCAAAGCAAAGGTTTCTATGGTCCGATCCGATCTTTTCAACAACGGAATATACAATTTCATCAATTGAGTTGAAGTCCATTATCCGACCTCAAGAAAGAGAATTTTGTTCAAGTTTGTGGGTTGGTTGGGTTGGTAGGGATGGAAGTTAAACATCCCGAATATATTTTAAATAGATTCGAATATATTAGTTAGTTATTGAATAGATTTTATAGTGTCAGATATAAGATTATAACCATAATATAACATCCTTTCCCTTTGTTCCTCAATATAAAACAGTTAACGAAATTGAAAAAACCAAGTTACTGATCTTGAAATTGTCGGAAAAAATATCAATGAAGAAAATACCCGAGAGTCAAAAAAGTATTCTTAGGGAAGGTACTCCGATTGAAATAAAGAAAGCAAATTCACAGAACCGGGCACTTCCCATCAATAAAAAAAATTATAATGGTTAATAATGAACAATGGGGTAAACGGAAGGGAAGAATAGAAGAGAAGAACAGAAGGGAAGAATAGAAGAGAAGAACAGAAGGGAAGAACAGAAGGGAAGAACAGAAGGATAAAAATAAAAAGATAAAAACGAAAGAAAAAAAACGAAAGAAAAAAAACGAAAGAAAAAACGAAAGAAAAAACAAAAGGAAAAACAAAAGAAAAAAAGTTGAAATAAGCCATCCCGAACTCAATCGAAGAAAACCCACTGGCAGTCTTCACTCTCAAGAGAATAGTTCTCTTTCAGTGCCAGGACGTAGTGCTGTTTTGCTTCTTCCGTTCGCCCCAGTTTTTTCAGAAGGGAGCCATAGCTGTAATGGGTCCTTGTATGCTCGGGGTCCAGGACAAGAGCTTCCATATACTGGGCTTCGGCTTCTTCCACCCGCCCTTTCTTCGCAAGCAAGCGCCCGTAATTGTAGTGAGGGGGTACCCTCATGGAATCCAGGGAGAGGGATTTTAGGAACTCTTTTTCAGCTTCGACACTTCGCCCGCAGTCCAGCAGGAGCAGGGCATAGTTGCAGTGGAGGTCGGCATCTTCGGGGACCAGTTTAAGGGCTTTCCGGTACTGGGCTTCAGCTTCGGAAACCCTGCCCTGCCGCGAGAGGAGGTTCCCGTAGTTGCAGAGGGCATGGATGTGCCGGGGGTTCAGGGACAGCACTTCGCTGTACTGGACTTCGGCGTCTTCGAGCCTTCCGAGAGCAGAAAGGAAAATCCCGTAGTTGTAGCGGGTGCCTACATGCTCCGGGTCAAGCTCAAGGGTGACAAGGTATTCTTTTTCCGCCTCATCGTTTCGGCCCAGGTCGGAGAGCAGGTTAGAGTAGTTGGAGCGGGCTCCCACATGCTCAGGATCGGAGGCAAGGGCAAGCAGGTATTGTTCTTCAGCTTCCTCGAGCCTTCCCATTTCGGCAAGGAGAAAAGCATAGTTACAGCGGGAACTGGCGTGGTCGGGATCGTTTGCGAGCGCATTCCGGTACAGGCTTTCCGCATCTTCAAAGCGTTCAAGGTCAGTCAGGAGGGACCCGTAATTACAGAGGGTAGCAGTATGGGCCGGGTTTTCTTCCAGGACAAGCCGGTAGCAGTATTCGGCTTCCTTAAAGCAACCCATAAGATAAGCCATCACACCCGTGATAAAAAAGGCATTTTCCCGGGTTTTTCCGGACCCAAGCCTGGAACAGGCTTTTGCAAACACATACTCTTCCCGGTACATACCCTGCTGTTCGCAGACCGCAGCCAGCTCCAGCAGCATTTGGGGATGTACAGCATTCGTGGCAGCAAAATCGAGGGTAAAATCCAGAGCTGAATCAAGGGATTCACGGTCCGGCCCTATCTTTGCAATCACAGCAGATACGAGTTCATCAACTCTAGAATAGTCCATCGGTGATGCACCTCTCAAAAATAAGTTTCCCTGCCATCTATAAATAATTATTTATATAGTTCTGACAAATATCCAAATGTTTTTAAAATAAAAGAAAAAAGTAGAAAAAAAATAGAAAAGAAGAGTTCTATCGGATTAGCCGGAGTTAAAGCATAAAGGTTGGAAGTTCCGAAAGAAAATCCTTTGTGGAAACAGCCTTAAGATAGTGTTCCTTTGCTTCTTCAACCCTTTCGAGTTTGAAGAGCAGCATGCTGTAATTATAGCAGGTCTTAATGTCTTTGGGATCATGTTCCAGGGCTTCCCGGTATTTATCTTCAGCTTTCCTGAGCATTCCGAGCCTTTTAAACAGGTTTCCGTAATTGCAGAGAGTGGGCACATGGAACGGGTCCGTTTCAAGGGCTTCCCTGTACTGGAACTCGGCTTCCCGGTAGCGCCCAAACTCGAAAAGGAGCTGGCCGTAGTTGGCGCGGGTATCCACATCCCCGGGGTCAAGCCTGAGCACCAGCCTGTACTGGGTTTCAGCCTCATCAAGCCTGCCGGATTCCGAAAGCAGGTTCCCGTAGTTGCAGAGGGCATTTAAATGGCCCGGGCTTACTTTCAACACTTCCCTATAATGATATTCGGCTTCCCCGAACCTCCCTTCCTGCTTCAGGAAGTTGGCATAATTGTAGTTAGCTGCCACATGCTCAGGAACTTTTTCAAGCACATTTTCAAACTGGGCTTCTGCCTCCTCCTTTCTCCCGAGTTCTTCCAGGAGGTTTGCATAGTTGCAGCGGGCGTTTGCATGCCCGGGGTCCAGTTCGAGTACCTTTTCAAATTCGTCTTCCGCTTTTTCCAGTTCCCCGAGTTCATAAAAAAGGTTTCCGTAGTTGCAGTGGGTGCTGACATTCCCGGGATCAAGTTCCAGAGCCAGTTTGTACAGCTTTTCGGCTTCAACCCGGTTTCCGAAGTCTGCAAGGACGATTCCCTTATTGCAAAGGGCGTTTACATGCTCCGGGTCAAGCCTGAGCACCTCCCTGAACTCCTCAAGAGCTTTTTCCTTGAACCCTATGAAGTAAGCGATCACCCCGGAAAGGAAATAAGCCTCAACCCGCACCTTCCCGGTTGCCAGGCCCGCACAGGCTTTCAGGAAAACATACTCTTCCCTGAACATGCCCCTGGAATCGCAGATCTTTGCAAGTTCCAGAAGGCAATCGGCTGAAATCGCATTTTCCCTTGAAAAGTCAAGAGCAAAATCAACCCCGAGGTCCAGCCCATTTTCATCCTTCCTGACAATCTCCACGACATCAAAGACAAGTTTGTTGAGTGCATCCAGGTCCATAAAAATCAAATCTCCCAAAAATCCGGAAAAGTTTCTATCGGAAAAATAGCATTTCCAAAAACTATCCCGGTAAAGTTCTATTCCCAAAATCGATTCCTTCAAGGTTATATTTCCCAAAAAGGTTCCCGGAACAGTTTTGTCTTACCCACTAATTATTAACAGATTGGATAATAAATACTTTTTTATAATACAAATACTCACAGCACAAGTTAAAAAAATTAAGAATTAGGAAATTAAAAATTAGGAAATTAAAAATTAGGAAATTAATAATTAGGAAATTAAGAATGAGAATATGAGGAGCTATTCAAAAAAGCAGGCAAACCCTCCAAAAGCTCATTCCAGAGCAAGTTCTACCGCTGCAAGCGCATGGATCTTCGTGGTATCAAACACGGGAACTTCCGCGTCCTCCTGCCCGATAAGCAGTGGGATTTCGGTACACCCGAGGACGATGCCCTCTGCTCCTTTTGAAACAAGGTCTCCGATGATTTCCCTGAATTTCTCCCTGGAATCGTCCTTTATAAGACCCAGACACAGTTCATTGAAAATCACGCTGTTCACGAATTCCCGGTCCCCTGCCTCAGGAATAAGCACCTTGATTCCGAACTTATCTTCGAGCCGCTCCCTGTAAAAAGCTTCCTCCATGGTGAACTTCGTACCCAGAAGCCCTACTTTTTCCAGCCCTTCCGCCTGAATCTCCCCGGCAGCCGCATCAGCGATGTGCAGCAGCGGGAGCCCGGCTTTTGCTTCCACCTTTTCCGCAAGTTTGTGCATGGTGTTCGTGCAGATCAGGAGGAAATCCGCTCCCGCCTCTTTCAGTTCCAGGGCAGCCTCGCCAAGGCGGGCTTCCAGCCCTTCCCAGTTCCCGACGGCCAGCATTTCCTCGATTTCCCCGAAATCAACCGAGTAGAGGACGCACTTTGCGGAGTGCAGCCCACCTATTTTTTCCTTTACCGCCTCATTAACAAGCCTGTAATACTCGAGGGAAGATTCCCAGCTCATCCCGCCGATCATTCCTATCGTTTTCATGCAAAAACCTCAAATAAACCCATTTTTCGAATATTCGATACAATAAAACACTTTTAATTAATTAAAGTATTATACCTGAAACGTTTCAAATTCAGCACTGTTCATATCTACACGTTTCACACCCAGCACTTTTCACATATAAGACGTCTCAAAACTAAAACTTTTCACATACAACACGCCTCAAAACTAAGACATCTCAAAGTTAACATGTTTGCAGGATAAAAAGATCCTAACATATTCACAGGAGAAAACGATTCCAATGCCTGACTGCCTGACCTACTTATTTCTCTTTCCCGTAGCTGTCATTATTGCAATCCTTGCTATGTCCGCAGGCATTTCGGGCACGAACTTCTGGATTCCAGTCTATATCATATGGCTTGGATTTGACGCAAAAACGGCTTTCTGGCTCGGGCTTTTGACCATGATCTTCGGGTTTGGTTCCGGCGTACTCAGGAACCTGAAACAGAAAACCGTTAACTGGTACATCGTTAAAGAGTACCTGAAAATCACGATCCCGGCAGCTATTGTAGGGGCCCTACTGGTGCCCTTTGCCCCCGTGGGAATCCTTCTGCTCCTTTTCGCAAGTTTCATCCTGGGATACGGAAGCTACCTCATATACCGCTACTGGCTTTACTACAGGGGAAAAGTCCCGGAAGAATTCGTAACCCGTGATAATATATGCTGGAAACGCGCTGCTGTTGCCGGCTTTTTGAAAGGGCTCATCGCAACCGGGCTTGGAAAGCTGATAACCCCCTGCATCCTGGAGCATAAAGAAATCAGCTCTCCTGCGGAAGCTGTGGGTTCCACGGTCCCCATAATCTTTGTTGTGAACATTATTGCCCTTCTCTTCCGCCTGACCCCGGACTTTGTTTCTGTCCTGGTAGAACAAAAGGTGCTTATCTTTGATACGATGCTCTGGGTAGTTCCGGGAGTGGTCCTTGGAGGGCAGATGGGCCCGGCTGTTGCAAGAAGATTCTCGCCGCAGGGAATGAGGCTTTATGTAGGAGTCCTGTTAATCGGCGTCAGCATGTTGATATATCTAAGGGCCTTTGCCCTGATTTAATACTCGAACGGCTTTGTAGAAAACCAATATAATGAACCCGGAATCAGGCTTCTTAGAAAACCAATATAATGAACCCGGAATCAGGCTTCTTAGAAAACCAATCCAGATCAAACAGGACAGGGTAGCTGCAATTATTCTTTTCAGCTATTCCAGACGACCTTTTTTCGATTTGCTTTATAGGTACCGGCGCTCTCACCGGTCATCGAAGATGACCGGCTTTTCCATAAAGGATATTTAAATGAGTATTTAAGTGAGTAAAAATAGTGTGGAAGCGCCCAAAAATATGTTTGGCAACTATAGTCCCGAAGGTAAATATTTACACTTACTTTAAACCACGGAAGACACGGAAAGCACGGAAGGATTACTCTCCTATTTAAGTTATTCAGTTTTTCCGCACTTTCTGTGATTGAATTTTACCTCGAGATTAGTGAAAAAGGAAAGACTCCAAAAAACAAAAAACAAAAAAAGCAAAAACTCCGGGAAGCAAAAAGCAAAAACTCCAGAAAACGAAACACAAAAAGCAAAAACTCCGGAAGGCAAAAAGCGAAAAACTCCAAAAAAACAATATAGATGGAGCGGTTTATAAGTATAAAACCCCGGTATCAGGCAAAAAACCGAAAAAAATTGTTTGATAACCATTAAACAACCCCAGAAAAGGATAAACATGTTTCTAAAACTCTTTTCCCTTTTCCTGATTATTCCCCTCGTGGAACTCTACCTCCTGCTCAAGATAGGAGGCATAATCGGCGCTTTCAACACAGTGCTGGTCATCTTCATAACCGCAACTATTGGCGCTTACCTTGCAAAAAGCCAGGGCTTCCTTGTACTCCGCAAGATCCAGGAAGCAAACAGCCAGGGCTACATGCCCGGAAACGAACTCCTGCACGGC